>JBDUCW010000025.1:0-45055 GCA_040003235.1 Ferruginibacter sp.
ACGGGTTTGTTTTCTATGAATTTTTTTTTGTCAAGATCAAAACAATTCAATCTCTGCCCCCAACTGCCGAGCCATAGTAAACCTTTATTATCATGTTCGATGCTGGTAATGAGCAGATCTTTTCCTGGCGGACTTCCATAACAGGTAAAAGACTTTTTCAGTTTATCGAAAGCATACAGTCCGTGGAAAGTCCCGATCCATAAAATACCGGGATCGTTTTTATCTTCTTCGATATCAGTTATATGATTGAATCCTCTGATGCTGCCATCCCTGCATTCAGTGGGTTGTGGAAAGAACAGTTCAAAACTATCTTTCTCAAAATTATATTTTGCAAGACCACGACCTGAAGTAGCGAACCATAAATTTCCCTGTACATCATCCAGTATCCTGTTAATACCATAATAAGGATTATCATCTTTTGAAAGGACAGGATATTTTTTAAACCTACCTGTATGTTGATCATACTTTGTAACGCCATGATAAAATCCGGCAAACCAAAGATCACCATTTTTATCTTCTGCAATATCAAAGATGGTATTGTCGGCCGGCGAATTTGCATTTGCATAATTCGAGAAATAATTGATATAACGTTTGCCGTCAAAACGTATCAGTCCGCTGGTGGTACCAAACCACAGATAACCATTCTTTGATTGATACACGCGGTAATTAAGCGTGGAAAAATATTTTGTTTCCGGACCATAAGCCATATAAGGCCCCATTTGTTGCTGGGCGAAAGCAACAGCATTAAGGAAGAAAAATATTATGCTGAGCAGAAACCGCATTCAGAATGATATTGCTGAATTACTTTTTTTAAAAATAAATTGATCTGTTACAAGTTAAGATTTAAACCTGCATAAGTGATGAATGCCGGCCATAAAAAAAGAACGCAGACATTTATAATGCGGATCGTTTTAATCCTGCCATCATAAATATCCGCGTTCCCTCAGCGTTGTGCTGCGATCAAAGACGAACTGATATTATTGCTTCAGCATTTTTAATGTTTCATGTTCACCATCGTGTACCAGTTCTATCCAGTAAGTGCCATTGGGCAAACGGGATGTATTGATCTTTATCTTGTTCAATCCTGTACTCACAAACGAAATGTATTGTATCAATGAATGTCCTGAAGCATCTGCAATCCTTAATTTAACCTGGTTGTTATTTGCAGCTGTATACAATAATACTGCTTCATCCTGCACTGGGTTCAGCAGCAATTTCATATTGCTTTCGCGATTGCCTTTAAGTGTTCTGATCTCTGTCAGAATAAATCTTCCGTCATTGTCCACCTGTTTCAACCGGTAATAAATTGTTTTATCATTATTAAGTAATGCAGCAAAATCTGTGAAGCTGTAATCTTTTTGTGATGTACTGAAACCGGCTGCAGCAACAATTCCTATATCAGAAAAATTAATTCCGTCTGCACTTCTTTGTATCACAAAATTTTTGCTGTTGCTTTCAGTTGCTGTTGACCAATACAATTTAGCATCAGCTTTTTCTGCCATTACAAAAAAGTTCAGAAAGTGAACGGGGATAGTGGCTGTGCCGCCTGTAAAGTCAAGTTCATTGTCAAGGCTCCATGCGCCGTTGGCATCACGGGTACGGATGCCCAGTTTGTGTGCACCGTTCGGAACGGTGGAAATATCAGCATTGAAAACGAGATTGCTGATGTCTGTGCCCACTGTAAACGGAACGGCTGTCGCAAGTCCGTAACCGGGATCTGTATCAATAAAATATTCTACGGCTGTAATATTCGGCTGCGCTCCGGCAACTACGTAAGGTTTCAGGAAGATCCATTTATTATCCAGGCTCCAGGCGCCATTGGCATCCAGACTTCTTATACCAACAATGTGTACGCCCGGCGTCAATGTAGCGAGATTGAGATTGATGGACAACCCCGCAAGATCCTGTCCGGCTACAATACTGATCGGTGTTCCATTTCCGTAACCGGGATCATTATCAACATACCATTCTACCCGGTTAATGTTGGGCTGAACAATGGCACCGCCGTTGTTGTAAGGCTTGAGAAAGATCCACCTGTTATCAATACTCCATGCACCGTTGGCATCTTTGCTTCTTATGCCAACAATGTGCACACCCTGTGCCAGTGGAAGCAGGTTTAAATTGATTGAAAAACCCGTAAGATCCTGAGCGGGTATAATACTGATGGGTGTTGCATTTCCGTAACCGGGATCGCTATCAACATACCATTCTACATAATTAATATTGGGTTGCGGATTGGAAGACGAAGAAAATGGTTTTAAAAAAAGCCACCTGTTATCCTCGCTCCATGCGCCGTTGGCATCTTTACTTCTTATGCCAACAATATGCACACCTTCGTTGAGGGGGACCAGGTTGATATTGATCGCAAAACCTGCAAGGTCCTGTGCCGGTATGATACTAAGGGGTGTTGCGTTGCCATAACCCGGATCATTATCTACATAATATTCTACATTGGTAATATTGGGCTGAACAGCAGCTGAGACAGCAAATGGTTTTAAAAAAAGCCATTTATTGTCGAGGCTCCAGGCGCCATTGACATCCCGGCTTCTGATGCCCACCATATGTACGCCGGATGCAAGCGGGGCGAGTGTTATACTGATAGTGCCGGTTGCGTCAGTGGTTCCCGCAAAACTTAAATTGGTTGCAAGCCCGTAACCCGGATCTGAATCTATAAAATATTCTATCCGGTTAATGGCAGGTTGCGCAAAGGAATGTACTGCCGAAAAACAAAAGGCAACAATGATCGGCAGCATCCTTTTCAGCAATGCGGTGTTCCGGTATATATTTACTTTCATGATTGATTTTTTTGAACGTTACACGATAAGCGTTTAACTGCTTTCTAATTATTTCCTCTTGTACTAACGCTGATCTGTATCGTACTTCCGGGAGGATTGTTTCCCTGCGGAGAACTGAGCTGATAAATACTCGGGATAGAAGGAACCATACTCAGTTTATAAGGAGTGGTTCCGGCGAACATTCCGATAGGCGTGCCGCCGGCACCTGTTGTTAAGGCAGGACTTCCTGCGGCAAGCTGATAACGGGCATCAGCAGTGTTACTGCCGATCGCTGGCCAGGCAGCAAAAATTGCAGCCGCATTTGCTACTGGCGTAATTACATTTCCGGTACCGGGTCCCCAGGTTTGGGCAGCACCTGCAGTGGTTTGTAGAGCAAGATTGTAATTGAAAATGGTATTGCCTCCATTTGAAAAACCGAAATAATTGTAACTGCTTCCAATTGTATAGGAACAAAAAATATTGTTCTGCAAGAGATAAGCGCCGCCACCTAGTTCAACCGCGTTGGCGCTACTAAGCACAGAAGCACCACCATTGAGTGCTCCTGCATTTTGCGTTTCATCATACGCCCATACATTATTACTGATATTGCCATTATACGTATTGCCGGTTCCGGTAGTAAAAGAGGCTATAAAATTATTGCTCACATTAATGCCCGTTACCGTGGACCCATTCGTATAATAAGCACCAACAGTCAGGCGGTAGTTCTCCAGCAATTGTATATTGTTGGTAGCAACAGCAGGATTGGCGCCGGCCAGGTAAACCACCAGTTCCCTGTTTCGCCGTATTGTAATGTTGCTGGCGCCGATATAATAAGTACCTCCTTCCAGGCCCATAATGGTTGAACCATCACTACCCGGACCGAAGATGATCTGGGCAACAGTTACCACTCCTGCAAAGGCCTGTTGATTGGCATTACCTTTTGGTGTTGTACTGGGATTGAGCCAGTCACCCGTTCCGATAATGATCAGTTTTTTTGTAAGTGTCTGATTGATGGGAGCAATACCGGGAAACACCAGAATGGTATCACCTGCTGCAGAAGCAGTATAGGCTGCACCGAACGATGAATAATCTACATTGATTACAAACGCCGCAAAGAAACCTACACGCCGGATGGTTGCGGAAGATGAAGCACTTAATAACAGCAGCAAGGCGATAATGGAATAAAACTTTTTCATTTCTTTTTTTTTAAAATTTAGAAAGACGGTTGGTTATAATTTTAATGTTTGGTTCGTTTGGTCCGGTCTGTCAATAAGAAGGATGCGTAAAATTTTTCCAGGAGAAAGGATTGGCTGCTGGGTTAGAACTGCAAAGTAAGTTTTCTTAACAGCGTAAAAAATACCATAATAGTGTTATAAAAGTGTACCTCCGGTATCAAAGTTTGAGAAGATGTAAATCTGTATTGAGGTTCAAACTAATTCTGGTAACGAAACAACTGATCAGCTGTTGGAAATGGAGGTAGATGGAAGTTCAATCTCTCCCTTCATATAAAAAATACATTCCCCGGCCATGGCCACTCTTTCAGTACTCAGCTGTTCACACCAGATCTCACCACCCCTTTTACTCAGTTGTTTTGCAAACATTTTTTTCCTGCCAAGTTTTTCATTCCAGAAAGGTATGAGTTGCGAATGCGCAGAACCTGTAACGGGGTCTTCATTGATGCCGGCGCCAGGTGCAAAGAACCTTGAAACAAAATCAACATGCTGTCCATCGGTCCCCGGAGAACCAGGAGCAGTAATAATCATTTTGCTGAAATGTTTTTTCATCAGGGTGAAATCCGGGTTGCAATTTTTCACCGCAGTTTCATCATTTAATTCTACCAGTATATCGCGGTGCTGATAAACAGCAACAATTTCCTGTCCGCCAATGATAGCAGGCAGTTCAGCCGGATATTCAGCAAGGCGTTCCGGTTTCCAGGAAGGAAAGTCCATGCGGAATTTATTTTCCTGTTTACTGATGGCGAGGATGCCGCTTTTGCTGCAAAATTTTAGTGCCGGTTTTTTAAAACCCAGAAAAGTATATAATGTAAATGCAGCAGCCAGGGTAGCATGACCGCAGAGATTGATCTCCACTTCGGGCGTGAACCAGCGGATATCAAAATCGCTTTCATCATTATCAGACGGAACAAAAAAAACGGTTTCACTCAGATTATTTTCCAGGGCGATCTGTTGCATCAGATGATCAGGAATCCATTGCTGCAATGGAATGACCGCTGCCGGGTTGCCGGAAAAGAGTTTGTTGCTGAAGGCGTCGATTTGATAAAGCGTCATTTTAATAATTTGGGCTAGTAGTGAATAGCAAGTTGCGAGTTTGAAGAATCTTCTATTCTTATCTTCAATTTTTCTACTGACTATTCACTATTGGTAGAATTCATCAGGCCTGTGATAATCTTAAAAAGTTCCACTATTTTAAATTCGATTTCTGTAAGGTCATCTTTTGAAAAATGTTTTACTGCTATGCAAACAACTAAACAATTGTCGATTTCGACTAATGATGACCGGGAAATTTCAAAAAATCTGTATTTCTCTTTTTTAGAAATTCGGGAAGCTCCTTCAGCAATGTTATTTGAAATCGATAAAGCTGCTCTTTTAATTTGACTTTGTAAATTATACAATTCTTCTTTAGGCAACTTTTTACAAACTTCATATAAGAGCACCGCTAAATCAATAGCTTTTTGCCAAGCCAAAAGTTTTTTATGACTTAGAGTTAACATGAGTGGATTATTAAAATATCAATTAATCATTACAATTCGCTGGTCCAATCACTATCGGCTACTTGCTACTTACTATTCACTACTTACCATTTATTATTCCGCCATCATTTCCTTTACCACCCTGATGACATCTTCTGCATTTGGTTTGCTGAAATAGTCGCCATCACTTCCATAAGAAGGCCTGTGTGCCTGTGCAGTAATGGTTCTTGGTGAAACATCCAGGAATTTATATCCACCCTGTTCTTCCATTACTTTATTGAACATATAACCCGCTGCACCACCAGGAACATCCTCATCTACAAAAACAATCCGGTTGGTGCGCTGCAAAGATTTTACAATACTGTGATGGATATCAAAAGGCAATAAGGTTTGTACATCTATTACTTCACAACTCACCGACATTTTTTCCAAAGTTTCTGCAGCATCCATTACAATGCGCAGGGTGGAACCGTAGGAAACGATCGTAACATCCGTACCATTTTTTATTGTTTCCGGAATACCTAACGGTACAGTATAGGCCAGTAAATTGGAAGGAAGTTTTTCTTTCAGCCGGTAACCATTCAGGCATTCGATGATGAGTGCCGGATCATTTGCCTGTAATAAAGTATTGTACATGCCAACAGCCTGCACCATGTTACGCGGTACGCAAACATACATGCCGCGCAAGGCATTTATGATCATGCCCATTGGCGAACCACTGTGCCAGATACCTTCAAGACGATGGCCTCTCGTACGTACAATTAAAGGAACACTCTGTTGTCCGCGGGTGCGAAAATGTGTTGTTGCTGCATCATCACTGAGTGGTTGTAATCCGTACAACAGGTAATCGAGGTATTGAATTTCTGCAATCGGCCGCAGGCCTCTCAATGCCATACCAATACCCTGGCCCATAATTGTATTTTCCCGGATGCCGGTATCGAAAATGCGTTCAATTCCATACTTTGCCTGTAAGCCGCTGAAGCCCTGGTTTACATCGCCGATATGACCAAGGTCTTCGCCAAAGGCAGCCACTTTTTTATTAGTCGCAAAAAGTTCATCAAAATATTTATTCAATACTTCATAACCATTTACGATCGCTGCGTCTTCATTATAATGTGGTTTGATCTCATTTACTTTCAATGCAGATTTAGGGCCTTCATTATAGAGATAGGTATTGTAAAGGACTGCATTTTCTTTTTTCAGTTCGTTATAATAATCAGTTGCTGCTTTTGAAGCAACACTACTTGTGGTATTGTATAGTATTGTGGCCAATGATTTCAATACATCTTTCCGGAGTGGCTCTTTATTATTGCGCAGTTCATTGATCATATTCAGCGCTGCAGGATTTAGATCTGGCAGGCCGTTTAATAAATCAATTGTTCTGTCAACCTGTAATTTGATGGGCGAAATATATTTATCCCAGGCTTTTTGTTTGCCGTCGCGTACAGTTTCTTTTGCTTTTATGCCGATCTGGTCCAGTTCTTCTGCTGTCCCGAGGTTATTGGTAATAATCCATTCTTTCATCTGTTTGATACAATCCCATTCTTTTTCCCATTGAAGCCTTTCTGTAGTTTTATAACGTTCATGGCTGCCGGATGTAGAATGGCCCTGGGGTTGTGTGATTTCTTCTACATGAAAAATGGCCGGCGTATGCGTATCACGGATTTTTTGAATAGCCGGTTCGAGTACTTCACACATGCCTGCATAATCCCAGCCTTTCAGTTTATAAATATCAAGACCGGTACTATCATCATTTTTTTCAAAACCTTTCAGCGCTGATGAAATAGATGCTTTGGTAGTCTGGTATTTTTTAGGAACAGAAATTCCATAACCGTCGTCCCAGACAAAAACGGCCAATGGCACCTGTAATACGCCCGCAGCATTGATGGTTTCCCAGAAGGGGCCTTCGCTGGTGGATGCATCGCCGATGGTACAAAAACAAATTTCATTTCCATTATTGCTGAGATCGCTGAACTCGTGCAGCTCTTTTGCGTTCCTGAATATTTTGCTTGCAAACGCAAGTCCGAGAGCACGTGGCATTTGTCCGGCGGTTGGAGCAATATCACTGGAAACATTTTTAAGATCCGCGAGTGGCATCCAGTCTCCATTTTCCTGAACGAGTTTAGTAGCAAAATGCGCATTCATCTGGCGGCCGGCACTGAAAGGATCGTTATTTATATCAGGATCTGCATATAACTGGGCAAAAAACTGCTCAACAGTAGCCAGTTCAGCTGCGAACATAAAAGTCTGATCACGATAATACCCACTTCTGAAATCGCCGGGTTTAAAAAATTTGGCCATGGCTACCTGGGCTACTTCTTTTCCATCACCAAAGATGCCGAACTTGGCTTTGCCTGTAAGCACTTCCTTTCTTCCGAGCAGACTCGTTTCCCTGCTCTGGCAGATAATTTCGTAGTCTTTAAGCACTTCATTGCGGAAGTTCTCGAAGCTTAATTTGTCCTGCAAAGCAGCGTCAGTGGTGGTTATCGCATCCATAGTGAGTAATATAAGCAAAAATAAGAATTACGGGAGGCAATTTGTTAAAAAACTATTAACCGGCAAACAATTTAGGACTGAATAATTCGTTTTTGTATCTTTGGTCTCTATTCGAAAAAACAATCACAATGAAAAAAATATTTGCAGTAGCCGGTTTAGCATGTTTTGCCTTGGGCGCATACGCACAACAACCGGCAATCAGCTCTACGATTGTTAAACCAACTGAAGATGGTTTAACAATGAAAGAACTGGATTATAATTTTGGAAAAATACCACAGGGTAAACCGGTAACCCATATTTTTGATGTTACCAATACCGGTAAAGATTCTTTAAAGATCAGCAATGTTCAGGCAAGCTGCGGTTGCACTACTCCTGAATGGGAACATGATAAAGCAGTAGCTCCGGGCGGCACAACAAAAATCACGGTAGGTTTTAATGCCGCAGGTGAAGGCCCTTTTAATAAAGTGATCACCATTACATACAATGGCGTAATGTCTAAACAATTAACAATAAAAGGAGAGGTTTGGAAGACACCTGCTGAATCAGCTCCTGCAAATAAAGCAATCGACGGATTAAAAAATTAAATAACAAATAAAAATATCGATGATGAAAAAATTATTATTCTCTGTACTCGCTGTAAGTCTTGCAACATTTGCTGTTGCACAAAAAACAATTAAAGATGTTGCTAAACTGAATTCAGAAACAATTGACCTGGGAAAAGTAAAAGTGGGTAATCCCCAACCCGCCCAGTTTATTGTAACCAATGTTGGTACTGAGCCATTGATCATTGAAACAGCCAGCCCTACATGCGGCTGCACTATTTCTGATTATACCAAATCTCCAATTGAACCAGGTAAAACAGGTTTTATTTCTGCAACTTACAATGCAGCAAATATTGGCCATTTTGATAAAGTGCTGACTGTAAAATTTGCAGGTGTTAATGAAACCATGCCTATCAAAATCACAGGTGATGTATTGAGCGCTGAAGATTACGACAAACAGGGAAATGCTTCAAGTCAGTTGGTAAAAACTGAAGAACCGGTTAAAATAACCACAGCAACTACTACTGCAGTTACTACAAAAACTCCGGTTACCAAAACTACAAAGACCACTACAAAAAATACAGCAAAAACGACCAAGGTAAAAAAGCCGGCTACCACACCAGCTCCGGCCACAAAATAACCCTGGTTATAAAATAATTAAAAGCTCCTGTTGAACGCAGGAGCTTTTTTATTTGGATAAATGTTTAACCAATTAATTTATCCGCTTAAATTTGTCTAATGTTATCTATCAGTCACCGCGGCCAGATGATGCCGCCGAGCCCCATCCGCAAACTGGTTCCTTATGCAGAAGCTGCAAAAAAAAGAGATATCAAGGTTTATCATCTTAATATCGGCCAACCTGATATTGAAACTCCGAAAACGATACTGGATGCTGTGCGTCATGCGGATTTCAAAGTGCTTGAATATAGTCATAGTGCAGGTAATGAAAGCTATCGCCGTAAACTCGTGCAATATTATAAAAAGGTAGGCATTGATGTAACTCCGGAGCAGATCATTGTTACAACCGGTGGGAGCGAAGCAATATTATTCGGGTTTATGAGTTGCCTCGATGCGGGCGATGAAGTGATTATCCCCGAACCTTTTTACGCCAATTATAATGGCTTTGCTGTAGAAGCCGGTGTTGTGGTAAAGCCAATCACATCTTATATTGAAAATGGTTTTGCACTGCCACCGATCAGTGATTTTGAAAAAGCGATCACAGCAAAAACAAAGGCCATCGTGATCTGCAATCCCAATAATCCAACCGGTTATTTATACAGCAGGGAAGAAATGGAAACCCTGAAAGAGATCATCATCAAACACGACCTTTATCTTTTTGCAGATGAGGCTTACCGTGAGTTCTGTTATACCGGTGAACATTTCAGCGCCATGCATTTGACCGGCGTGGATGATCATGTTGTTTTGATGGATACTATCAGTAAACGATACAGTGCCTGTGGCGGAAGGATCGGCGCACTCGTTACAAAAAATAAAGCAGTGCTTAACTCTGTGATGAAATTTGCACAGGCAAGATTAAGTCCGCCATCATTTGCACAGATACTGGGAGAGGCCGCTGTTGATCTGCCCGATAATTATTTTGATACCACAAGGGCTGAATATAAAAAAAGACGTGACACGATCGTAGGGCGTTTAAATAAAATGAAGAATGTATTCTGTCCCAACCCCGGCGGTGCTTTTTATGCAATTGCAAGATTGCCCATTGATGATGCAGATGTTTTTTGTCAGTGGCTGCTTGAATCGTTTTCGTATAATAACCAGACTGTAATGTTGGCACCTGCTACCGGTTTTTATGGAACAGCCGGATTGGGAAAACAGGAAGTCAGGCTGGCTTATGTATTGAACACTGATGCTATTAATGCAGCGATGGACTGCCTTGAAGCAGCCTTAAAACAATATCCCGGAAGAACTGATATTAGCTGATAGACCTTCCTATTATACTATCGATTGACGATTTGATCTGACAATATTATTTAGCGATTCCCGTTTGAGAAATTTATCAGACGTTCTTCCGCGATAAAGCCATTGGCCGGAAAGAAGATACAAAACAGGAAACTGCTGATTGCGTTTGCTTGCCGGCAACGGCCGTTAACAAATAATTGTTCGGCAAATAATACATATCAGTAACTTTAAATATCAAAAACCTAAATTAAACAACAATGAGAAAATTAGCATTTTGCCTTATGGCGATGTTATTTTGTGCATGCTCTGCTTTTGCACAAACCACCACCATTAAAGGAAAAGTGGTTGACCGCAACAACCAGCCTGTTGAAGGCGCGTCGGTAAAAGAAAAAGGGACCAATAACGGAACCACTACCGATAAAGATGGTAACTATACACTCAAAGTAAGCAATGCAGATGCTACACTTGTTTTTTCCGGTGCAGGCCTTACTGAACAGGAGCGTTCTGCAAAAGGAACTACTTATGTTGAAGCGGCCATGATCAGTTCTAATGTTACGATGGGTGCTGTTGAAATTGTTGGTACCAGGAGCCTGCGTCGCTCAGCTACCGAAACACCTGTACCCGTAGATATAATTCCGATCGCAAAAATTACCAATACATTGGGGCAGGCAGATCTTAACCAGATACTGCAATATGTAGCGCCTTCATTCAACAGTAACCGCCAAACCGGTGCTGATGGCGCAGATCATGTTGATCCTGCAACTTTACGTGGACTTGGTCCGGACCAGACATTGGTTTTGGTAAATGGCAAAAGATTTCACCAATCATCACTGGTAAATTTATTTGGTACACGCGGCCGTGGCAATACCGGTACTGATCTGAATGCAATACCTGCTTCTTCCATTGAAAGAATAGAAATATTGAGAGACGGTGCTGCTGCACAATATGGTTCTGATGCGATTGCAGGTGTTATCAATATTGTTTTAAAATCAGGGGTTAACCAGGGAAGCGCCAATGTTTCTGTAGGAGAATTTTTAACCGGCCGCGGAAAATCTTTGAAAGACGATGCAACCGGTGCGAAGATTTTCAGTAACCGTTCAGACGGACTAACGGTTGACGCCAACCTGAATTATGGATTTGCTTTAAAAGACAATGGTTTCATCAATCTTACCGGTGAATATATTACCAAAGAAAAAACATACAGGCCGAATTTCCCTACTGCAAATCCTTCAGCAGACCCACGCAGAAAAAGTGGTGATGGTTCTCTGGATAATTATAGTTTTTATTTCAACAGCGCTTTTCCCATTAACACAAGAAGCAGTTTCTATGCTTTCGGTGGTATCAATCAAAGAAACAGCAGTGCATACGCTTATACAAGATATGCGTCTGATTCAAGAAACGTTCCTTCCATTTATCCCGATGGATTCGATCCTTTAAATCATGGTGATATATCTGATAAGTCCGTTTCATTCGGAATAAAAAGTTCTGTGTGTGGATGGAAAACAGATGTGAATGCAACGCTTGGTGGAAACAGGTTTAAATATGATATCAGCAATACATTAAATGCTTCAATGGGCGCAACTTCTCCAACCAAATTTTATTCAGGTGGCTTTCAGTTGAACCAAAACCTGGCTTCAGTAAATCTCAGCAAGTCGTTCAATGTTGCCCAGGGCGCCAATCTTGCAATGGGTACAGAGATCAGGCAGGATGAATATAAAATATTTAAAGGCGAACTGAATTCTTATAAACAATATCCTACACCTGGTGATATTCCCGGAGGTGCACAGGGCTTTCCTGGTTTTCAACCAACTGACGAAGTAAATAAACAAAGAACCAACTGGGGCACTTATGTAGATGCCGAACTGGACGCTACCAAAAAAATATTATTCAGTGCAGCAGTAAGAGCAGAGAACTACAGTGATTTTGGATGGACCGCAAATTTTAAACTGGCAACACGTTTAAAAGTGTCTGATAATTTTTCTTTCCGCGGATCATTCAGCACCGGCTTCCGCGCACCTTCATTACCACAGATCAATTTCAGTAACACTTTCACCAATGTAGCTGCAGGTGTAATTTCTGAAGTGGTGATCGCACCAAATTCAGGTACGCTCGCAAAAGCAGTTGGTATTCCTGCATTGAAACAGGAAACATCTGTAAACGGAAGTATTGGTTTTACAACAAAACCCATCCGCGATCTTTCTATCACAGTAGATGCATACAGCGTTAATATAAAAGACAGGGTAGTATTGACCGGTTATTTTGATCAGAATGATGATGCGATCGGAGGGCTGTTGCAGGCTGCAAACATTGGCCAGGCACAGTTCTTCACCAATGCTGTTGATACCAGAACGCAGGGTCTGGACGTGATTGCTGCTTATGCACAAAAGCTTGGCGCAGGTAAACTGAATGCAACTTTTGCTGCCAACTTCAATGATCTTTCTATCAAGAACATTCATACAGTTGCAGAACTTGCAGGCAAGGAAGATATTTATTTCTCCATGCGTGAACAGTATTTCCTGAAAGCATCAGCACCAAAATCTAAATTGAGCCTGTCGCTTGATTATAAGATCAATCAGTTCAGCACCAATCTCCGCTTTACCAATTTTGCGGCCATTGACCTGATCGATTATACTTATACAGACATAGAACACAACAGTGCAAAAACAACAACTGATCTTTCTTTCTCATTTGCGGCAAGTAAAGCTTTCAATATTACTATTGGGGGCTCAAATATATTTGATGTGTATCCGGATAATCATCCTGATCCAACACTCACTGAAACCGGTACAAGATGGGAAGCGATACAAATGGGAATCGGCGGATCATTCTTTTACGCTAAGGTTGGTGTGAAGTTTTAAGTTGTACGTTATACTTTTGAACATTAAGTGAAAAGCAGCAGAGTTAAACTGCTGCTTTTTTTATATTTAAGAAAATTTCGATTTCGTAGACTCCAAACTTATAACGTAAAACGTATAACGTATCACGTAAAAGTTACTTCGAAATTATTTTGATCTCCACCCTTCTGTTAGCCGCCTGTTCATCCGCATTTCTTTCAGGAAAAAAAATAGGGTGCCTGCTGCCAAACCCTTGATAGCTCAACCTTTCAGCAGTAATCCCTTTGGAGATAAGATATTCATAAATTGCCTTTGCACGGGCTATGGAAAGATTTTTAATGCCTGTTTCAAAATCAACACCATCTGTTCCATCAAACACACAACAGATATGGCCCTGGATTTCTATTTTCAACGTTGGATATTTTTGCATGACCATCAGCAGTTCCTGCAATGCTGCATTACTTTCCGGAACAAGGATATGTCTTCCGCCAACAAAATTCATGTTATTTAAAACAATACTTTCTCCTGCCTTTATTGCAGTATCTTTTATTTGCGTTTCCAGTTTGGATACAACAGGTTTTTCTTTTACAATCAGTGGTTCTGCTTCTTTTATTTTTTCTTTTGTAAATAGAATTTCAACGCGGCGGTTTAATAAACGTTTATCCTCAGTTGCATTATCGTTTAGCGGTTTTCTTTTTCCAAAGCCTGATGTTTTATCAAAATTTTTTTCTGCAACTCCTTTGCGGAGTAAATATTTTTTTATCGCGTCAATTCTTTGCAAAGAAAGCTGGTCATTATAATCAAGATTACCGATGCTGTCGCAATAACCTGAAAGTTGAATGTTCAACAGGGGATTGGTAATGCTCAACAAACTATCTAATTGTGCAGTTGCTTTTTGCGTCAGGTCATATTTATTGTAATCAAAATAAATATTAAGCTGGCTTTGCTGACAAAAAGCATTGATATTGCCAACACTGAAAAGCAGGACAAATATTTTCTTCATAATAATTTTTTTGCCACAGATTGCACGGATGCTTTTCTGTCAACTGTCATCTGACAACTGTCAATTCTTTGCGCTTATCTTGCTCCGGGAGGACAATGTTCTTTTAAATAAGTTGTAAATAAATTAGAGAGATGTTCCCGCGTTCCTGCTCCTTCAAATATGCCATGGGTGCGGTTTGGATAAGGCATAAACTGAAAAATCTTATTGTATTTGATGAGTTCATTCACCAGAACTTCTGCATTGGCATAATGTACATTGTCATCGCCGGTGCCATGAATGTATAATAAATTTCCTTTCAGATTTTTTGCATAGGTAATTGGCGAACCTTTAATAAAATCTTCTTTGTTCTCCTGCGGCAATCCCATGTATCGTTCCTGGTAAATATTATCATAGAATAATTGATTGGCAACTGCAGCAACGGCAATTCCTGTTTTAAAAACATCCGGATATTGAAAT
This sequence comes from Ferruginibacter sp., assembly GCA_040003235.1. Lineage (GTDB taxonomy): Bacteria > Bacteroidota > Bacteroidia > Chitinophagales > Chitinophagaceae > Ferruginibacter. The sequence continues at coordinate 14,736 of JBDUCW010000025.1, forward strand.
AATAAATTCAGTGTGGATGATCCGCCACCGCTCCAGCCCCAGACAGCAACACGACTTCTATCAAGATAAGGACGCTCATCCAGCAGTTTCATAAAACCCATTGCCATATCCTTGATATTGATGGTCCCGATCTTTCTGTAAATCGCTTTGCGCCAGGCAGCTCCTTTTAAAGAAGGTGTGCCCCTGTTATCAATGGCCACCTGGAAATATCCATCAGCACTCATATCTCCATTGTAAAGATTATTGTCCTGGTTGCCATAACTGTCAAGCACCATTGATGCCGCGGGCTCGCCATACACTTCAAGCAATACGGGGTATTTTTTGGAAGGATCAAAATTCTTTGGTTTGTTGATCCAGGCATCCAGTGTAACATTGTTTGCTGTTGTGATCTGCAGGTATTCAATATTACTTTTCTCATCTGTCTGCATGGTTGCAGCAATACTCTTTGATGCATTCAACGGTTTATGATCGGGCAAGCTGATCCATTCTTTTGCAGGCTGCGTTTTATAATTGCTGAAAGAGTGCACTGCAAATTTTGCATTGGGAGAAATATTATAATCATGCATGCCTTTCAGCGATGAAGGCGATACAAGTTCAGCCGCTTCTTCTTTTGCTTTCTGAACAACGCCTTTGATCTTCTCAATGATAGAAGGATTGCTGGCATTGATGTGTACGCGATAAAGATATAATTGCGTTGCATTGCTGGGCGACGCCATAAAGTAAACATAATTGCTGCCTTCATCAATACATTTAATACTTTCAATATCGTAATTGCCCTTGGTTAAAAGTGTTTCTGTTTTTCCGTCTTTACTGATTTTATAAATATGACGGTATCCATCTTTTTCACTCACCCAGATAAAATCCTGTCCTTTATTGATCCAGTCCCAACCCACTGGATCATCATCATTCCAGTAACTTTTTATTTCTACCCATGCATCATCGTTCTCGGCATAAAAAGTTCTGCTGCTTCCATCAGTGGCATTGCAATACATCAGTTTACTTTCCTGCTGTTTGCGGTCAAGCTGCTGAATGATCAGTTCATTATTACCGCTCCATTCCATTCTTGGAAGATAATGCTGTTGCGGATCTCCGTCAATGTTCATCATCCGGATGGCGCCACCATTCAATGTTACAACGTACAGGCGTACAGGGGAAGGAGGTTCGCCAACTTTTGGATATTCAACAGGCACAACATGACTGTAATTGGAGTCAGTTGTATTCAGCATCAGGTAATCTCTTATTTTAGTTGCGTCCACCTGCCAGAATGCGATCCTTGTTCCATCAGGGCTCCAGCGGAAACCATCCCTGCAGCCAAACTCTTCTTCATAAACCCAATCAAAAGTTCCATTGATCAATTTTCGTGTGCCGTCATAAGTAAGTTGTGTTATCCTGCCCGAAGTAAGATCTTCACTGAAAATATTATGATCACTTACATATGCCACCTTTTTTCCATCGGGAGAAAATTTTGCAAACATTAATGATTTTGCAGGACGTCCGTTACCCAGTTGTTGCAGCTTTCCGCTTGCAATATCCAGTACCCAGTAATCACCTTTGGTATTGTATCGCCATACTCTTGCAGTATTGGTAAAGATGAGCAGCTTTGATTTGTCGGGAGAAAAATAATACATGTTCAGGTTCAGTGACTTTGCAGTACCGGCAGGTGTAAGCTGTTCTTTCCTGATCAATACAGATTCATTGTCAGTTTTGGGATCAATTTTTACAATACCCCCATCTTTTGGTTTGGTATAACTGCTTCCGTCGGCACTCCAGTAAAAAGCTTTGGCATGAAACTGCGCTGATGCCGCAGCTATAAATGAACAGCATACCAACAATAATGCATACTTATTGAACCTGAATTTCATAAAGGAAAATTTTAGAGATTAAAGTTAGGGAAAAGAACGGGTCATTTAAGATCGTATCATATTCAGTATTCCGAATAAAAACAGAAAGGCTGAAATGCATGAAGAAAATTTGACAATCGAAAAAAACAAAGCATTTATCTTTGCAACCTGCTGTGTAAAAATGGAAAAAGAAAAAATAAGGCTCGATAAATATTTATGGTCCATCCGTCTCTTCAAAACAAGAAGCCAGGCTGCGGATGCCTGTGACAAAGGAAAGGTAAAACACGTTGCTGTTGCAGCAAAAGCATCCAGAACTGTAAATGTCAATGATGAATATGAAGTAAAAACAGAAGCAAAAAAATGGCTTATAAAAGTTACCGGTCTTTTAGACCATCGTGTGCAGTTTGCTGAAGCCGTGAAATATTATCTGGATATTACACCTGCTGACGAAATAGAACGCATTAAATTCCAGGCAGCAGCTTTTCATACGGGAAAAAGAATGAGTAAGGTTGGAAGGCCCACTAAAAAACAACAGCGCGACCTGGATACATTTTTAAACGACTGATGAAAGGTTTGCACAACAGAAAATGAATACAACCATTAATGGCCCTGTAAAAAAAATAGCCGGCATCTCTTTACCAATACTGGCACTGATGTGGGTTTCCATTGCGTGGGGCAGCACTTGGATCGCTTCCAAGATCGGGATCAGACAGGTTCCTGCATTGCAATTATGTGCCATGCGCCAGATAATTGCAGGATTGATCTGGATCAGTTTTTTTGTTATCCGCAAACATAGTTTTCCCGATAAACAGCAATGGAAAATAATTCTGCTGCTGGCTTTGTTTAATTTTACTTTAAGCAATGCACTCAGCACCTGGGGAATTCATTATATTTCAGCTGGCCTCGGTGCTATTCTTGCCGCCATCTTTCCATTATGGATCGTTATTATTTATTTTTTAAAAAGACAGAAGATCGCTTTACTTGCTGTATTAGGCATGCTGATGGGCTTTGCCGGCGTATGCATTATTTTTTATGACCACCTCAAAGATTTTATGGTGCCCGGTTTCAGTTTTGGCATTTTAATATCTGTGATCGCAACAATTACCTGGGCTATCGGTTCCGTATACACACAAAAAGAGGTTGATAATTTCAATCCTTATTTTGGATTGGGATTACAGATGCTGATCTCCGGAATTTTTTTATATCCTGTCGCAAAAATAACCGGACAAACAATTCCGCTTGCTGCCATTAATGGAGATAGCTGGCTGGCATTGTGTTATCTTATACTGGTTGGTTCCATTGCTACTTTTGCGGCGTATGTATACACGCTTAAACATTTACCCATTGCAGTTGCTTCAGTATACGCTTATATCAATCCGGTGGTGGCGGTTTTGCTTGGTATTTATATTTTTAAAGAAAGAATAACCATGGGCATACTCGCCGGAGGCGCTGTGATTCTTGCGGGTGTTTACCTTGTTAATTATGCAACAAAAAATAATAAGGAATAAGCACAATTAATTTATTGATTCGGCATTTAATAAAAAGTTTAACATAGCATTTCCAAAAGATTTATTTTTATTGTACTCAAATCTTAAAAAATGAAACGATCCATAACCGGCCTTTTTACACTAATTATCATCTTGTCTGCCTGTAACAGTGCGGATAAAAAAACAACTGCTGCGGAAAAAGAGAAACAAAGCTATGATCAAACAAAGGAAACGCTTGCCCAGAAAGAAATAAAAGCACCTGAAAATTTTATTGTTGTAAACGGGCACGACAAACACAACCTGATTGGACAGACCGTTGTAAAGGGAACTGTTACCAGTAAAGCCACTGTAGCTGTTTATAAAGACATTGATGTTGAACTGAAATTTTTCAGTAAAACAGGTGCATTGCTGGAGACAGATAAAGAAACCGTTTACGAAACATTGAAACCCGGTGAAAGCGAAAGTTTTAAAACAAAATATTTTGCACCTAAAGGAACAGACAGCGTTGCACTGAAAGTACTGGGCGCAAAAAATGCAGATAAATAAATCAGTTCCGCCTTACCATTTTTTTTCCATTACATGATGGGGGACATTTACTTCAATAAATTCCTCACCCTTTTTCTTGTAACCGAATTTTTCATAAAAACCGATGGCAGTATTGCGGGCATGCATAGTCAGGCATCTGAATCCTTTGTCACGCGCAAGCGTTTCAGCAAAATTCATCATGGTAGCGCCGATACCTTTTCCCTGCATATTATTCTGAACGGCCATCTGTCGTAATTTTAAAGTATAAGCATCTACTTTGGTAAGAAGACAGCAGGCGAGAATCTCATCTTCATCAAAAGCGCCGATCAGGATGTCTTCCTTTTCCCTTGCCAGCTCATCAGCAGTGAAACTGAGGCCCAGCGGTTTGCGTAAAACATCATCACGAAGTTTTACCATCGATGCATAATCCGGCGAACCGTGGTCAATTTGTTTTAAGGCCATGCTGAGTTTAATTTAAGTTATCCAGTTTTGAAGGGGAAGGGACCTACAATATACAACATTTATTCAAATAGAAAAACCATCCGCAAGTCATAATATTAAATTCATTTTTGATTTTATTTAACATGCAAACATGAAATTTTATGGAAGCGGTACCGTTAGGCATCCATACCAACTAAATTTTTTTATGCGCTGGATATTTTCCGCAGCCTTAATGGTAACTGCCATTGGCGCCCTTGCCTGGTTTTATAAGGGTATTAAAAAAAATACTTCAAAAAGCATTCATCAGAAAAATATTCCCGCAGATGACGATGCCGCTTACAGGAAAGAGCTCCTGCGGCTGAACAGTTATGCTGATGTAATTGAAAATTTTGCAAGACAAAATAATTATAACAGCCGGTATACCTTTTTAGCAGACATGCGCTTAGCCAGCGGACGTAAACGTTTTTTTATTTATGATCTGAAAAAAGATTCTGTACTCGATGCGGGCCTGGTAGCCCATGGAAGCGGAAGCGATTTTGGAGACAGTCTTCATTTTTCAAATCTTCCCGAAAGCAATTGTACATCAATTGGTAAATATAAAATCGGGAATTCCTATAATGGAAAATTTGGATTGGCGTATAAATTATACGGGCTTGATAAAACCAACAGCAATGCGTTCGAACGTTTTGTAGTATTGCATTCACATGCCTGCGTACCATCCGGAGAAGTAAGTCCGCAGCCGATATGCGAAAGCTGGGGTTGTCCCACGGTTGCGCCGTCTTTTCTGCTTACTTTAAAAACATATCTTGATAAAACAGAAAAGCCCATGCTGCTTTCCATTTTCTATTGATAAGTTTTTTATTTATTCGCCTTTAATAATTTCACTTCTGCAATAAGATCATTGATCTGTTGCTGTTGCTGTTCAATCAATGATTGCTGTTCCTGGACAGCTTTTACAAGCGGAATTACAAACTGACTGTATGTAATGCTGTAATGATCCGTTTCATTTTGCGGAATATTTACTCCGTCAAAATGATAACCTAATTTTTTAGAAAGCAGTTCTACATCCTGTGCTATAAAACCAGTATGCCTTACAGTATTTAAAAGTTGATATTCTGCCTCCTCTTTTAAATATTTTTTTGCAACACTGTCGGGCATGTGTTGGGTAATATGCCCATCCAGTTTTTTATGATCAATAAAATAAGTGACAGGCTTAAGTGCTTTGATAAAATCCAGTCCAGGTACGTCTTCCCTCACATCCGTTTTAAAACGTCCGTCACTCAGATTGCTCCAGCCGCTAAATCCACCGATCACTGTTACAGAAGAATTTCCGATGACTATTTTATTACTGGCGTTTACAGTGGCATTATAACCGATAGCAGTTGCATTGCTCAGATTTCCTGCAGACACATCTGCACTGAAGCCAATAGCAGTATTGTTTCCACCGGTTGTATTTGAACTTAACGCATCAGCGCCGAATGCAGTATTCTGTGAGCCATTGCTGTTTGTTCCCAATGCATTGTTGCCTACCGCTGTGTTGATATTGCCTGTTGTATTTACATCTAAGGTTTTATCACCCGCTGCAAAATTTGAAAATCCTGTTGTGTTTGATTTCAATGCCTGGTAACCGAATGCAGAATTGTAATTGGATGTATTGCTGAACAATGCCTGGTAACCAAATGCAGAAAGTTCAGCACCGTTTACGGATACAGACAGTGCACCGCTGCCGAATGCAGATAATTGTCCATTGTTGTTACTTGCCAGTGCACCCGTGCCAACCGCTGTAATGTCTGAACCTCCGGTACTGTTCCCAGATGCGTTGTAGCCAATGGCGACATTATTGTTTCCACTGTTATTTAAAAATAAAGCGGCATCGCCGACAGCCGTATTCGTATTTCCGGTAGCATTGGAAGTTAAGGCCAACACGCCAATGGCTGTATTGGATCCGCCACCGGTATTGGAATACAATGCCGAACTTCCCATAGCTGTGTTTCTTCCGCCACCGGTATTAGTGTAAAGGGATTTTGACCCAACGGATGTATTTGCATATCCTGTCGTGTTGGAATATAATGCACTGTCACCAACAGCCACCAGGTTTGATTGAGCACTGCTGTGCGACAAAGCATTGGCGCCAACAGCCACATTGCCGTAACCGGAAATATTATTGCCCAGTGCATAAATGCCCACTGCCGTGTTGTTATCGGCACTCAGGGTTGCATAGAGTGCAAAATATCCTGTTGCCACATTTCCGGTACCTGAATTATTACTGCCCAATGAAAGAAAACCCAGAGCTGTATTGGCACTCCCGGTATGATTGTAGATCATGGATGAATTACCGATAGCCGTATTATTGATCCCGGTAGTATTTGCCCAGAGTGATTGGTAGCCATTGGATGTATTGCCATAACCCTCCATATTGAATTTCATGGATTCAAATCCTGTTGCTGTATTAAAAAACCCCGAGGTATTACTGTACAACGATTTTGACCCGATGGCAATATTGCCGTAATAAATATTGCTGCCGCCATGCGGATCATTCACCACAGAAGATTGATTGTACAAAGCAGAATCGCCAATGGCAATAGTATTATTGGCAGCACTGCTGTTGAACAGGGCGCTTGTTCCGATTGCGATATTACTGTAACCGGTATAATTAAAGAACATGGAATTCTGTCCAACCGAAATATTATAATTCCCGGTGGTATTTGAATTGAGTGCAAGACCTCCTACCGCGGTATTAAAAGATCCTGATGCGTTCTGGTACAAAGCCCAATCGCCCAACGCAGTATTGCTGCTGCCATTCACATTTGAATACAAAGACTGAAACCCGCTTGCCGTATTTTTATTGCCGGTTGTATTGCTGAATAAAGTTTTGGATCCAGTGGCCGTGTTGCTTCCACCTGTTGTAAGATTGTATAAACTCGAATCGCCGATGGCCACAGTGTTCTTCGAACTCGTACTACTGAACAATGAACTGATTCCAACTGCCACATTACTGTATCCATCTATATTGTGATAAAGTGCCTTGCTTCCATCCGCAGTATTATATTGACCGTTATGACTGAAATAAAGTGCACGGTAACCGGTAGCTGTGTTATCATTTCCATCTTCGTTGGATAACAATGACTGGTTGCCATTGGCGGTGTTTTCACTACCGGTACTGTTATTGGCAAGTGCTGATGCGCCCATTGCAGCATTGACGCCACCACTGGTATTTAAATTCAAGGCAAGTGTACCGACTGCGGTATTACCGGCTCCTGTCGTATTCGACTGCATCGCCTGGTAACCAAGAGCAGTGTTGAAAGATGCCGATGTTCCGATCTCGCCTGCCGGCAGATTATTGACGCGGAATTTTATGGGTTGATTATCTACATTGCCGATAAAATTGATCAACGGGTTGGTGGCGCTGTTTCCTTTCAACGTCCATTGTTCAATGGCAGACGACAATTTTTTCCATGCACCATCATAAAAATAAAAACTGTTATCAGTGGTAACAAAAACAAGCAGCCCGATGGCAGGAGTGACAACGGCATTTCTTTGGACATCGGTCATACGCGGCACCAGCATGCCTTTCGAAGTGGAACTGATGTCAAGTAATGCACTTACATTTGGAGTAGTTGTTCCGATGCCGATATTTTGTGCTTTTGTTTGTTGTAGTGTTCCGGTAATAATAAAAATCAGAGGCAGGAATAATTTTTTCATCATTTTTATTTTAAGAAATTATTAAAATGCGTAGTTCAACTGCTGAGAACTATAATAGTTATCAAAGCAATTATTGCCAGTATTTCGAGGGAACTACTTTTTTTCATGTAATAATAAAACTTCAACCGGCGGAGGGAACAGGAAGCCTTATAGAAAATTTCTGTAAAAGTATTATTAGTTGCTGCCTGCTGAAATACCGAGAAAGGGGGAGAAGCTGTTAAAGCAGTTGTTGCCGGATGGCTTTCACTACAGCTTCATGACTGCAGTTCACATGTAATTTCCTGTAAACATTTTTGATATGCGACTTAACGGTCTCGAGAGAGATTGCCATTCCTTCTGCGATCATTTTGTAACTTTTGCCGTCAACAAGATGTTGCAGTAATTCTTTTTCTTTTTTTGTAAGAAGGTATTCTTCGGTTGTTTTGCGGGTATAGTTATTATGAAAAAATTTTACCATGATCTTTGCAACCTGCGCTGATAAAGGCGTTCCGCCGATCATACAATCCGACATGGCCTGCAGGATCTGTTCAGGTGATGAATTCTTCAGCAGGTAACCTGAACCACCGGCACACAATGCCTGAAATATTTTATCGCTGTCTTCAAAAACAGTAAGCAGCATAATATTGATCGCGGGAAATGTTTTTTTTGCAAGACGTGTAGCTTCGATGCCATTCATGCCGCCGGGCATTTCAATATCCATAACAATAAGTTCGGGCTGCTGCTCAGTAATATTTGCAATGAGTTGTTTGGTATTGGGAAAGCCGGCAGTGCAGATAAAATCAGTAGAAGAATTGATCAGGAAATAAAGAGAATCCCTTAAATGATTATTGTCTTCATAAATAATTACTCTTCGCGGACTTAGATTTTCCATATACAAAGCAATTCTTTTTTTTTGAATACCGGCTTACCGATTTTGAGGGATATTGAGTGTGACTTCCACAAGCGTTCCTTTTCCTGGTATCGATGTAACCCTGCAACAGCCATTGCTGTTTTTTGCACGCCTTGCCATGGTGTCCATGCCGTTTCCATCTTTGACAACCGAGGCATCAAAACCGATCCCGTCATCTTCTATGTGAAGTTGTATTTCTTTTCCTTTCCTGTCCAGCAAAATTTTTATTTCAGTTGCGGCTGCATATTTAAGACTGTTATTCACTGCTTCTTTGAAGATGAGGAAAATATTTTTTCTTAATTCCATCGACAGCCTGGTATGTGAAAGGCTTTCTGTGATTACCCAATTGATTTTGGTTGATGAAAGATCACGGGCCTGCAGCAGGTAATTTTCCAAACGTTCTTTCAGGTTACTGCCTTCATCATATTTGGGATTCATCGTCCAGATAATATCACTCATCCTGTCAATCACTTCTTTTGAAGTGGAAGCTATTTTATCCAGTAATCTTTTTTGTGTTTCATCGGGTGTTTTGTTTGAGCCCATTTTGCTCAGCAGCATGATACTGCTCAATGAACTACCCACATCATCATGCAGATCGCCGGATAACTGATTACGCATCTGTACTTCTTTTAACTGCTGTTTAATCCTGTTTCGATTAAACAAAACAAATGCAAGCAGTGAACCAAGCAGGATAAGAATAATAGAAAAAATGGCGATCACTTTTTGCCTCGATAATTGTTGTTCATCCAGTTTCTGCTGCGTATTTAACAGTTGGATGGTGGCATCTTTTTTCGCGGTCTCATATTTACCAAACATATTGGCAATGGTACTGCTCCGGTTACGGCTGTCGAGCGTGTCTTTATAAACCTGTGATTTTTCTGCATAGGCGAGCGCTTTATCAAACTCGTGACTGTCTTTATACAACGCTATCAATTGCTGCGCAGCTTCGTTGGCGTAATTAATATCTCCCGTAGAATCAAAATAATGAAATGCTTTTTCAAGATAAAGACCTGCTCTTTGTTTTTCTCCCGTTACCCGCAACACTTTCCCGAGATTCAATTCTTCGTAGATCACATCGGCCGGATTATTCAACGAAAGAAAAATGCTGTAGGCTTTATTATAATACCAGAAAGAAGAATCCGTGTAAGGTTGTAATAATTTTTCACCGGATTTTGACCAGAAGGCATCACCGAGATTTTCACAGCAATAAGCCATTCCGTAAAGATTATGATCATCGCTGTTGATGGTCAGCGATTGATGAAAATAAAAAAACGCGGAATCAAATTGCCGCATATTTATAAACAGCGCACCCAGGCTGCTGGCGGCATCAGCAATATAACTCCGGTTATTGGTTTTGGTAAAACTTTGAACAGATGCCCTTAAATAAAACATCGCCTTATCATATTCGCCCTGTTGCCGGTAAATAATACCGATCATTTTTTCCGCATAAGCTTTTGCTTTATCATCTTTTCCTTTTTCCAGTAAATTTATTGCAGGTAACAGACAGGCCAGCGCTTTTTCATAATTCTGGGATTGATTATACAGAATGCTGAGGTTAACCAGGGTTCTTGCTTCCTGGTTCTCATTCTTCAGATCATTGAAAATTTTTTTAGCATTCGTTAAAAAATATTCCGCCGAATCTGCTTTTCCCAATACATAATAAATCCATCCGGTAGAATTGTAACAGGTAGCCAGGCTCAGTGCGGTATTGGTTTGTTTTGCCAGTTTAATTCCTTCCAGTGAAACCAGCAATGCAGAGTCGGGTTTTGTTTTGGATAATTCAAAAGCAAATGAACCCATGGCTTCTGAACGTGCAGCAACGCTGGAAGCATTGCTCACCAACGTTCTCAGGGAATCAAGAATTCCTGCCCTGCAGTTTAATGAACCATAGAGGCAGCAGAGAAATAAAAATAATTTTGTACACCGGTAATTCATTTTGCATGAAGCATTGGTTGAAATTACAGAATCCAGCTATACAAAAATATTTATGTGTATTTCATACTACTAAAGTAGTAGCCATGCTTACCACTTGATTTTGTTTATAGTAAAAAAAGAAAGGGGATTTATTGCGGTATCTCAATTGCCAGCAGGCTTGCATCAGTGCCGGCCATTACTGTAAAATTTTCTGTATCACTTATTTCCAGTGCATCCCGTTTGTTCAGTGTTTGATCATTTATAGTAATGCTGCCATCAATCACAAAAAGATAAACAAGATTGCCCGGAAATTTATTATGATATTCAACAGCAGCGCCCGCATCTATTTGGGAAAGAGAAAAAGCAGCATCCTGGTTGATCCATAAAGCCTGATCAGCTTCCAGCGGGGAAACTACAGTTTGCCATTTATTTTTTCTGGCAGCCACATCAAAGCTGCGCTGATCATAGCTGGGTTTAATATTTTTTTCTTTTGGAAATACCCAGACCTGCAACAGGTTTACATCTTCAGTAGCAGAAGCATTGGCTTCTGAATGCTGCACACCGGTACCGGCACTCATGATCTGTACATCACCCGATTTAATAATTCCCTGACCACCGGTACTGTCTTTATGCTGCAGCGCTCCGCGCAAAGGAATGGTTACAATTTCCATATTGTCGTGCGGATGTGTTGGAAAGCCGCCTGCACCGGCAACAATATCATCATTTAAAACACGCAGTGCACCAAAATGTATGTTGGAAGGATTGTGATAGTTTGCAAAGCTGAATGAGTAACTGGCTTTTAACCAGCCATGATCTGCAGTGCCGCGTTTTGCAGCGGGGCGTATTGTAAGTTTCATTTTTTTAAATTTTGGTATCTGAAGCTTCAATTAATATACCACGAAAAAAAACCTGCAATTATAGCAGGTCTTGTTTATTAATTCAATTCGATATCATCAAGCGGAATTTCTTCTTCCCGGTTTTCATTCCATTCCACAATAAAATTATTGCGGCCTTCGCCCATTAGTATGGCCATGTATTTCTGTTGAATAAGTTCGAGCATATTTAAAAAAAGAAAGATAGCGTGAATGCGGTTCTCACAAAAGTCAAATATTTTTTCAAAAGAAAGCGTTCTTTCATTGCGAACAAGGTCCATCATATATTCGCGGCTTCCTTCCATGGTGTAATTGTATTGCACTACAGTATGAACCGGTTTAAAATTCCTTTGCTGAATGCGTTGTGCCACTTTTTCAAAAGCTTTCATCAGTTTGAATAAAGTAAGCGTTTGTATTTCCGTTCCTTCACCAGCCTCTTCCCCGATCTGTGATAATTCTTTCTGAAGATTTCCGCGTTTCAGCATCAGCATCCGGACTGCTTCCATCTCCGCCATTTTAGCTGAGGCTTCTTTGAATTTTTTATATTCAAGTATTTTATCAATGAGTTCCTGGCGCGGATCTATTTCATTACCCTGTGCATCAATTTCTTTGCGGGGCAACAGCATTTTTGCTTTGATGCGCATGAGGGTGCTTACAAATAATATGAACTCGCTGCTCAGCTCAATGTTCACCGTTTCAGTCTGATGTATATAATCGAGAAAGTCGTTGGTAATCCTGGTGATGGGAATATTATAGATATCCAGTTCATCTCTTTCAATAAAAAAAAGCAGCAGATCAAAAGGCCCTTCAAATTCGTTCAGCTTTATCTGGTAAGCAATTGTATTCACAGTAAAATTTTTAAAAAAAAAATCTCCCCGGCACGGCGGGGAGAACAAATGTATTAATTAGTTGTGTGGAATCAGAACTTAGTAGTAAAACCTACGCCCAATGTGGATAAAACCTGTAAACCCACTGCATGCGGTGCAAGGAACTGGTTTTGGTAAGGTTGTTTCATATCATCATCATACAGCAGATCTAAATTATAAGTAACCTTGATCCATTTATTCACTCTGAAATTAAGCTGGTTGGTCATGAACATATCAAAGTTTACAAACCTGCTTTCTTTTGAAAAATCAAAAGGAGCCACACCGATATTTGAAGCATTTTCAGTTGCCGGTTTCAGGTAGTTACCAAAAACTTCCAGCCTGGTTTTGAACCAGATATTTTTCATGATCTCTTTATTCACGCCCAGTGTTGCATACAATCCAAACTCGCCTTTATTTTCTTTGGAAGGATCTACATTGTATAAGCCTGCCAGTGAATTTTCAATAGTGCCTTTGTAAACGCCGCCCTGTGTTTTATAACTATAAGGACTATTGCTTACCACTGTCCAGCGAACGGTCAGCGGACTTGCATAAATATCAAACCATTTAGCGGGTTTCCATTCTACACCAATTGGTGCAACAGTAATGAAAGCCGGGGCAAAAAATCCGGATCTCCTTCTTTTAACGCCCTGATCGCCCATGTAATTATAAAAATATCCATTGGTAAACTGTGTGCGAACAGCAGCCAGCGGGCCAAGGCTCCATTTGTTCCAGTTCTTGGGTGAAACAAGATAACGGGTAGAAGCTTCGAGGCGGTCATTCAGTTTTGTAACTCCTGCTGAAGTGGTATTAAAAAGTCCGTAAGCGGCATCAAATGAATTGACAAACTGCTTGTTTTTCCATTTTTTTGTAGCGTAGGCAGATAATTCGCCGAAGATTGCCATATTGAATTTGTCGCTTCCGGTGGTGTACCAATTGTCATTTCCTACCTGAGTGAGGCCTACATACATATTTAAACCTCTTGTCCAGCCATTCTTGGTCATCTTGCCGTCATCCATTTTCATCTTATTTTCCATCTTTGGCTTCTGGGCCATTGCTGAAATACTTAAAAGGCTGACTGCAATAAATAAGAAATTTCTTTTCATGTTAGTTATGGTATTATAGTAATAAAACAATGGTCTGGCAGTTCCCAAACCTTTGCGAAAATAGTACTTTTTATTATTTAACCCTAACTTTTGTAAGGGATTTATAAAATTACAGATGCGTAACGCGGTCATTCAATATCGACAATTACCGTTGCCGGACAAGGCATTTTGAACAGGGCCCGGACCTGACTATCCGATAAAAGATGATACCAATTAAGGATATGTTTACCTGTTTTTCAGACTGTCGCGTATCTCTCTCAGCAATGCTATCTCCTCCGGCGTTACTGCCGGCGCTGCTTCTTCCTTCTTTTTTGTACTGTTGATTGCCTTGATTACCATAAAAAGTACAAGGGCAATTACTATGAATTTAATAACAGCTGCGAGGAAGTTGCCATATTTTATAGACCCCCAGTGAAGGGATGCTATATTTTCAGCACCCACAGCTTTCAATGCAGGCGTGAGTAATAAAGGCGTAATTACATCGTCAACAAGCGAAGATACAATTGCCCCGAAGGCAGCTCCGATCACTACTGCAATGGCCAGATCGACAATATTGCCCTTCATCGCAAAATCTTTAAATTCTTTTACAAATCCCATAGTTGAAAATTTTTAAGATAAATGAGGAATGATGTTTCGGGCAACGGAAAGACAAAGTAGGTTTTATTCTTAGTATTATAAAAATTTATTGTTTTTCCTTTAACCGTAAGAAATTACTCATTTAATTACGGCAATTTTGCGGCAATTATACAATCATTGAGCAGGAACCTTTTAAACTGGATACTTTTTATTGTGCTGTCATTTATCTGGGGCAGCAGTTTTCTTTTAATGAAACTGGGACTGGAAAAACTCACAGCTTACCAGGTTGCTTCTATACGTATTGTTTCTTCCGGACTTGTACTGCTGCCCACTGCCTTTAAATACATCACAAAAATTCCACGCAAAAAGATCTTTATTATTTTTATGAGTGGCGTGTTGGGAAGTCTGCTCCCGGCTTTTTTATTCTGCAAAGCAGAGCAGGGGCTTGACAGCGCGTTGGCCGGAACGCTCAATGCATTAACACCCATCTTCGTGATCATTATCGGTGCAATGTTTTTTAAAGCAAAGACTTCCTTTCATAAAGTACTTGGTATCATCATCGCGTTCAGCGGAAGTATATTATTGTTGCTGAGCAATGGAATTCAGGGCAGCCAGAATTATTTTTACATTGCATACATTATCATTGCCACCATCTGCTATGGTATTAATGTAAATATGGTGAGTAAATCGCTTACGGGTATTGGGTCTTTACAGATCGCTGCAGTGGCACTTACCACAGTAGCAATACCTGCATTGGTCGTTTTGATTGCAACAGGAATATTCAATCATTCTTTGGCAGATGGTAAAGTGCTCGCTGCTATCGGTTATTCTTCGTTACTTGGTATTGCGGGAACAGCAGTGGCATCTATTCTTTTTTATCAATTGATGAAAAGTGCAGGGCCTGTATTTGCTTCGATGGTAACTTATGGCATCCCGGCGATCGCCATTATGTGGGGAATATCGTATGGCGAAACGGTTGGCTGGAAACAGGTGATCTGCCTGCTGATCATCTTATCGGGTGTGTTTGTTGCGAATTATGAAATGCTGATCAGTGCGGCCCGTACAAGATTTGCAAAACATCAATGATCTTTTTTAATTTCTTTTCTTAATACCGCAGCAGTTTTTGTACTTCCGTCATGACTCCATCCCGGCGGCATAAAAAGATATTTTAATCTCGTAAAAAAAGAAACTTTTCTTTTTAAATCCTTCCCGATATTTTGCCATTCATGAAAAATAATTTTCAATGGATGATGCGGATTTTCCATTGGTTTTGTCAAACCATATTTAACGGGTTCTTCCGGAAGTTCTTCCTGGAATGTTCCAAACATCCTGTCCCAGATAATGAGACACATGCCCATGTTTTTATCCAGGTAAATAATATTGCTTGCATGATGAACGCGGTGATGGCCGGGACTTACAAATATCATCTCAAACCAGCGCGGCATTTTTTTAATGGCCTGGGTATGAACCAGGATGCCGTATATCTGTGTAAGCGAATACATGAATACAATATCAATGGGCCGGAAACCCAGCAGTGCAAGCGGTATAAAATAAATGAAACGGTAAAGTGGCTGCAGTACAGAAGAGCGGAAGCCGGTGGTTAAATTAAATTCTTCTGATGAATGATGGGTTACGTGAACGGCCCAGAAAATCCTGCAGTAATGATCCACGCGGTGTTCAACATAAAAGGCAAGGTCTTCTAAAATAAAAAGCATGAACCAGTAAACAAACGGATGCGGAAACACATCGAGTACTTTAAATTGAAAAAACCATGTGAGAATGATGCCTACATAAATACTTCTGAACAACAGATCGATCCCTGCATTTACAAGACTGAGATAAACATTGGTAATGGTTTCTTTTAGGGAATAATATTTTTTTACATGAAGATGGCTCAGGAATATTTCAAGCCCGATCACAACAAGGTAAACCGGCGTACTGATGAGTAACAGTAATTGTTCATGAAGTGCCTGCGGCATAAAATATTATTTCAGGATACTGATCAATAGCGGTGTTAATATTACACGGCCATAATTTCTTTGTCTTTTGCAGTAAGGTGTTTTTCTACCAGGATAATAAATTTATCGGTAAGGTCCTGAATTTCTTTTTCACCATCTTTTGCTGCGTCTTCACTCAGCCCGTCCTTCTGTAATTTTTTTATATGCTCAATCGCATCTCTCCTGATATTCCGTACAGAGATTTTTCCGTTCTCACCTTCTGCATTACAGCGTTTCACCAGTTCCCTTCTTCTTTCTTCGGTAAGTGGCGGAAGAAATAAACGGATGATCACGCCGTCATTTTGCGGATTGATGCCGATGTTGGCAGCGGTGATAGCCCGTTCTATGGCCTGCAGCATATTTTTTTCCCAGGGCTGTATGGTTAAAGTGCGGGCATCCATTACAGAAATGTTTCCTACCTGGTTTACAGGAGTTGGATTTCCGTAATAATCTACCATAATTCCGTCAAGCATTGTTGGATTGGCCTTGCCTGCACGGATCTTGGTCAGTTCGGTTTCAAGATGGGTAATGGCCTTACGCATTAAACCTTCAGTTTCACTTATAATTCTAGCTAGATCGTCTGACATAGAAATGATTTTTATCGTGGTTGCAAAGCTAACTACAAACACCCATTTGCCAGATGGGTATTGATTTTATTTTTAAATTTTAACAGGGGAATAAAGATGGTTATTCTGTTTCCAGCGCTTCGGAAGCAAGCGTAAGTACTTTGTGCTGTTTGATGAGTCTTTCTTCTTTTACAACGGCAGCATTGTTTGTTTTACTTTTTTGACGGTTGTAATAAATGGCCCCGATAAAGATCAAAGCTCCTGTCAGCAGCACGCCAATTACAACAGTAGTGCCTAGCGGACGCAGAAAATAAGCAAGTGCAATAAAACCGAAATTTACAGAAACGCAGATGAGTGTGATCATCTTATGACTGAAGCCAAGGTCGAGTAAAAAATGATGAACGTGATTGCGGTCGGGACTGAATGGTGAACGCCTGTCTGCGATACGCATTCCAAAAACCCGCAGCGTATCAAACAAGGGGATCATGAGTATTGCAAAACCAATGGCGGGCGCAGCCTGCAGCGGGAATGGATTTAACGGGTTGGCATCGCTGGCGGTATTAATAAATTTTATTACCAGTACTGCATTTACAAAACCCAACAGTAATGATCCCGTATCACCCATAAATATTTTTGCAGGAGAAAAGTTATAGAATAGAAAACCTAAAATGCTGCCTGCCAACGAAAGAGCCATGACTGCAAAAGCATATTGCCCGACTATTAAAAAATAAGTTCCGAAAACAATAGTGGTCAGTAAGCCGAGACTGCCTGCAAGGCCATCAACGCCATCAATTAAATTGAATGAATTGGTTATAACGATAATGGTAAACAAGGTGAAGATAATGCTGGCAACGTGCGGAATCACTGTAATGCCAAACAATCCATGAAGATTATTGATCTGTATACCTCCAAATTTAATGATAATGCCTGCGGCGATCAGTTGCCCGATGAATTTTTTACTGGCGGATAGAACAAGAATGTCATCTTTCAATCCCAGAAAAAAGATCACCAGCACAGCTGCCGAAAAATACTGAAGGTTTAAAGCGCCCGCAGGAGAGCCCATAAGCGTAGCTACAATAAATCCTGCAAATATTCCGAGGCCACCCAAAGTTGGGATGACTGTTGTATGAACTTTTCTTTCATCAGGTTCGTCAAATAATTTTTTGTCTTTGGCAACCTGGATAATTACAGGAATCGCAAAAAATGTAATTAAAAAAGCTAACGCCGCACTCAGGAATATGTATACCATGCCAAAAAAATTAAACTAAATTACAATTCAAAAGTAGTACTAAGTTCTGAGGTTTTTACCTAAAAAACATAATAATTAAGATGCAACTTATTAAAAATATGTTGCCCCTAAAAAAAAGTTATGGAGAATTTGCTGATATGAAGCGGTTTTCCCCGGATATTGTCTTTTGAATAACGGTAAAATTATTAACTTATTATCAAGTATTGCTGCAAATGCTTTGTGCTTATTACTGTTTAAAGTAGGTTTGCAACAATTTAGAAATTATATGGCAAATTTAAAAGAGACCGCAACCCAGATCCGGAGAGATATTGTAAGGATGGTGCATGCTGTTCAAAGTGGCCACCCGGGCGGATCGCTGGGCTGTACTGAATATTTTACCGCCTTGTATTTTCAGATATTGAAACACAATCCGGCATTCACTATGGATGGCATCGGAGAAGATGTTTTTTTTCTGAGCAACGGACATATATCTCCGGTATTCTACAGTTCATTAGCCCGGAGCGGGTACTTTCCGATCAATGAACTGGGTACCTTTCGTAAATTGAACAGCCGGTTGCAGGGTCATCCTACTACACATGAACACCTTCCGGGTGTGCGCATGTCAAGCGGTTCACTCGGTCAGGGAATGAGTGTTGCGCTTGGAGCAGCATTGGCCAAAAAACTGAACAATGATACCAATCTTGTGTATTCATTACATGGCGATGGTGAACTGGATGAAGGCCAGAACTGGGAAGCCATTTTATTTGCGCCGCATCATAAAGTAGATAATTATATTGCCACCATCGACTGGAACGGACAACAGATCGATGGTACAACTGATAAGGTTTTGTATCTGGGGAATCTCAAAGAAAAATTTGAAACCTTTGGCTGGCTTACTGTAGATCTTCCCAATGGGAACGATATGGATGCAGTAGTAGCAGCATTGAATACTGCAAAAGGCCTGACCGGCCAGGGCAAACCTGTTGTTATTTTAATGAAAACGGTCATGGGAAAAGGCGTTGATTTTATGGAAGGCCATCACGAATGGCACGGTATTGCACCCAATGATGAACAATTACAGAAAGCACTGGCACAGTTACCTGAAACTTTGGGAGATTATTAAAGGTTGAAAGGTTGAAGGGTTTAAAAGTTAAAAGGTTTAGGAATCAGCAAAGAGGTTTGAATTATAAGAACCTTAAACGATTTAAACTTTAAAACAGCGGCCTACCGCAATTCAAAAGCCTGCCTCGCAGCTTTGCGGCTGGGAAACCAGGAAGCCAGTAATGCAATAATAAAAGCAGATGCCGCCACCAGCAAAAAATCTGTAGCAACCAGTTTCACAGGGAAATAATCAATTAAAAAAGATCCGCCCTGCAATTTTATCAGTTTGAATTTTATCTGCAGCACGCAGATGATCACGGCTAAAAAAATTCCGATCCCTAATCCGATCAGTCCAAGCAATAACCCCTCACTTAAAAATATTTTCTGGATCATCGGGCGTCCGGCACCCATGCTCTGCAATACACTGATGTCTTTTTGTTTTTCAAGCACCAGCATGGTGAGCGCACTTACCATATTAAAAGATGCGATGATAAAAATGAGGGTAAGAATTGCGAAGATGGCCCATTTCTCCATTTTCATGGTGGTATAAAGGCTCATATTCTGTTCATATTTTGTCTGAACCGTATATTGATCGCCCAGGGCTTTTTTTAATGTTGCTGCAATCGGTTCTGCCTGCGTGACGTCTTTTAATTTTATTTCCGCAGCGCTGAATTCATCAGCAGCAAATCCCATCTGCTGTTTTACAAAATCAATATTGGTGAGGGCATACCTGCTGTCGAAATCCTGCTGAATGGAAAATGCGCCGGTAGCAGTTGCATTGCCCTGGTTGAGCGATTCAACAGGATTGATAAAATTTCTTGTTCCTTTTTTGGGAAGTATGATCACTACTTTTGAGGAGGGAAGCGATTTGTCAACGCTGAGTTCTGCAGATTCCTGAATGCCGATCCCGACCACAATGCCCGGGTCATCTGCAGTACCTGTTTCAAAACTGCCACGTCTGGTTGCCGCCGCCACACCACTTACTTCGGAATAATTATCTTCAACACCTTTCAATGATATCAGGGTTTGCTTGTCTTCATTCTGCAGCAGACCTTTCTCTTCAGCGATCATTGAAAGCGCAGCAATACCAGGTTGCCGTTTCAGACTGCTGATCTGTTCTGCCGTCATTAAAAAAGTTTTGCCGGAGGCCGGAATAATTTTTACGTCGGTATAAAAATTACCATATAAGGATTTTACCAATCCTTCAAAACCGTTGAATACGCTTAATACCAATACCTGGCACATGGTGGCAAATGCAATTACTGCAGCAGTAACCCAAGCAATGATGTTGATGGCATTTGCAGATTTTTTTGCTTTAAAATATCGCCAGGCGAACGTTAAATACATTAATTGATAATTGATAATTGAAAATTGATAATGTGTTCAACCTGCAACTGTTTAACCTATCGTCGCCGTTCAATGTAATTTTTATTTTAAAAAGTAAATAAAGAGTCTGGCCTTAAGTTTTTGGAATGAATGTAGAAATTCTAAGTCAGAAAAAATTATCCATCATCCATTATCCATTATCCATTCTTCTCCTCGTCTTTTTTAATCTGCTTAAACAGATCTTCAATCTTATCTACATAATCGAGTGTATCGTCAATAAAGAATTTTAATTCAGGAATACTGCGGAGTTGATGGCGCACCCTTTTGCCAAGTTCAAGACGGATGTCTTTATTTCTGTCATTAATCTTT
Organism: Ferruginibacter sp.; assembly: GCA_040003235.1. Classification (GTDB taxonomy): domain Bacteria; phylum Bacteroidota; class Bacteroidia; order Chitinophagales; family Chitinophagaceae; genus Ferruginibacter. The sequence goes on from JBDUCW010000025.1 coordinate 35,539, forward strand.
CTCAATACTTCAAAGCTGTCAGCTACTTTAAACATGCTGAGATAAACACGGGCATCATAAAGATCCGGTGTAATTTTTACGGAAGCAATAGATACCATTCCGCCATCCATCATATTCAAACCCATGCGGAGAAATATGTCATTCATTTCCTGGTTGATCAATCCCGCTACCTGTTTCTGTCTTTTGGTTTCTGTCGTCATAATTTCTATTGTTAGATGCTGAATGGTTATATAGTTTTATTCCGGATTGCTGCATTACTATTTTGTTGTTAGTTTATATTAAACACAACAATTAAACAATTGAACCACGCAACTATTATAAGAATCTCATTTCAAAATTTCGCTCAACTTCTCCTGTAAAGCGCCTTCTCTCAAACCAGTAGCAATAATTTTTCCCTGTGGATCAATCAATACATTGTAAGGTATGCCGTCAAAACCATATAGCCCAACAGCTGCACTGTTCCAGTATTTCAGGTCACTGATATGTTTCCAGTTCAGGCCATCTTCTTTTATCGCAGCCAGCCATGCGTCTTTGTCTTTATCCAGTGAAACGCCCAGGACAGTAAAGTTTTTATTGCTGAATTTTTTATAAGCTGCCACTACATTCGGGTTTTCTGCACGGCATGGTCCACACCAGCTTGCCCAGAAATCGACCAATACATATTTTCCTTTCAGGCTGCTCAATGAAAATGATTTTCCTTCTGTATCCGGCATTGTTATATCCGGAGCCATATCACCGATCTGTGGTTGCGCTGAACTTTTTTGATTTACTTTTTTTGATTCGTCCGATTTTTGATGCGCAAAAGCTACGGCGCCGCTGATCGTGCTGTTGCCCGCAAAACGCTTTGATAAATTTTCCAGCGGCAATATAAATTTTTCCATCTGGACAGGCGCTGCAGTCACAGCGAGTAAACCAAGTACGGGACTTTTAGTTGTGTCGGCAAATTTAAAACAGTAAGCGGCCATCTTTTCTATTGCATCTGTATAAGCATTTTGCGCAGCAACAGAACTGCTGTCTCCCTCTTTGGCCCCCGATTGCGCTGCCTGCGCATAAGCAGCATATGTTTCTTTCAGATGATCTTTCATGATATCTGCAGCTGCCATAAAATTTTTCAAAGAATTGTTGACGGGTGATTCAAATGATGGTCCCGATGAATTCATTGCAGCCGAATCTCCCGTAAATGAAATTGTATTTTTATCATTGATGAAAACAAAACCATTTTTCTTTCCTGCCAGCCGGACCCAGTACAGGCCTTCTTCCGGAGCGATTGCATGCAATGTGATTTTTCCATTTACTATGGCACCGCTATCGAGTTGTTCGGGCTCTTTTCCGTCAAAATATAATTGTTCGAGATAGGCCTGTTTTGCAGTGAAATTTTTCAATTCACCGGTCACCGTAAATTTTCCTTTATCTTCTTTCTGATTGCAGGAGCAGATCGTTATAATTGTAAGTAATACTGCTGCCGATCTTTTTAATAGGTTCATCTTAATTATTTAATTTTTTTTCCAGTAATGCATTTACCAGTTTGATGTCTGCCTTCCCCCTGCTTAGTTTTTTTACTTCACCCGTAAACAAACCGATCAATCCCTTTTTGCCTTTTTTATATTCGGTTACTTTCTCTGGCATTTTTTCCAACACTTCATTTACCCAGCTTTCTACAGCATTACTGTCTGTTTCCTGTACCAAATTTAATTCATTGGCAATTTGCAGCGGCGCTTTACCAGGTTCTTTTATCAGGGCTGGTAATATCTTTGAAGAAGCCGTACCGAAATTTACCTGGTTATCATCCACCAGCCTGATGAGTTTTGCGATGGCTGCAGCTGTAACAGGAAATGCATCAATGCCGATTCCATTTTCATTCAGATAAGACTTAACCGGCCCCAGCAACCAGTTGGAAGCTGCTTTATAATTATCAGTATGTTCAATAATATTCTGAAAAAAGGCAGCTGTTTCTTTATCGTCACAAATAACAGATGCATCGTAGGCAGGCAAATTATATAAAGCAATATATTTTTTTTGCAGTTCGTCCGGCAACTGCGGTATTGTTTTTTTTATTGCCTCCAGGTATTCATCTGTAACATGAAATGGAGTAAGATCAGGTTCCGGAAAATAACGGTAATCATCAGCTTCTTCTTTATTTCGCAATGCAAAACTGGTTCCTTTGTCTGCATCAAAACTTCTTGTCTGCTGAATAACTTTTTCACCAGCTTCTACAATATGAATAAGCCTGCTGATCTCAAAATCGATAGCGCGTTTTACATTGCGGATGCTGTTAAGATTTTTTACTTCCACTCTTGTTCCCAGTTTTGTTTCGCCTTTTAAACGCACAGAAATATTGGCATCACAGCGCATACTGCCTTCTTCCATATTGCCATCACAGATGCCCAGCCATCTTACCAGTTTTCGCAATTCAGTAATATATGCAAAAGCCTCATCGGATGTATGAAGATCCGGTTCACTAACGATCTCCAGTAAGGGAACGCCGGCGCGGTTCAGATCTATGCAGGTATAATTTTCATCTACATCGTGCAGACTTTTACCGGCATCTTCTTCAATATGTATCCTGTTGAGTTGAATTTTTCTTTCGCCGGTTTCAGTTTTAATTTTTACAAAACCATTTCTGCAGATGGGTGTTGTGTGCTGACTCACCTGGTATCCTTTCGGAAGATCGGGATAAAAATAATTTTTACGTGCAAAATAATTATGCTGTTCAATGTCGCAGTTCAATGCAAGCCCAAGCCTGACAGCATATTCAATCACTTCTTTATTCATCATCAGCAAAGTGCCGGGATGGGCCAGTGTGACAGGGCTGATATGCGTATTGGGATCGGCGCCGAATGCGGCACTGTCGCCACAAAATAATTTACTCCGTGTTTGCAGTTGTGCGTGCACTTCCAGACCGATGACCGCTTCGTACCTGTCGTTATTCATTGGCGCAAAAATACTTAAAGTGCAGCACTCTTTATGACCGGATATATTTAAAAAATAAGTGCCGCTTGCAGGCGGCACTATTAAGTTGTATCAGTGATACAAGAGAATTTTTAAAGCGGTCTTTAGAGATCAGCAGTTTTTAATTTTTTAGGGATCTTCACTTCAATGTTCATATCACTGCCGTTGCGTTTTATTTTAATGCTGAAGCTGTTCTTTCCTTCCTCAGGTTTTAATTGTTCCCTGGCTTCGTCTGTATTGTTTACTTTTTTACCATTGATCTCGGTAATGATATCATCTTTCTTTAAGCCTGCTTTTTCCGCGGGCGAATCTTTATCGGCATCAATAATTTTTACACCACTGCCTTCTTCCACATCCTGGATCTTTAAACCGATTTTCGGACGACGGGAAAAGTTCATAATATTTCCGGAGAAATTATTCGTGTTCCAGTCGCTATTGCCAAACTGAGGCATCATATCATTAAAATTACCAGAGCCTCTTATATTACCCAGTTCTTTTAATTTTTCCATACCGGGGCCGCTGAAAGAATAAGCCATTGCATTGTCTGTTGTTTCACCAAGCGTTGCTTTGGTTGATTTTTCTTTACCTTCTCTTTTATAAGAAATATTTACCTGGTCGTTAATTTTTTTGGAACGGATAGCTTCGGTAAGGTCACTGGGATTTTCAATTTTTTTACCATCAACTTTAGTGATGATATCGCCTTCTTTCAGGCCAGCTTTTGCAGCGCCGCTTTCTTCTGTAACGTTACTGATCTTAGCACCATCGCCTTCATCATCGTTTGCTTTTTCAGTTGAAACACCGAGGAATGCACGCTTTTCACCTTTACCAACTTTCCAGAAACTGCTGTCATTACTGCCACCAAAGCCACGGATCTTCATGGGCATCATGTCGGTGTTTAAATTAAAAGTCATATTGCCGTCACCATCCCGCATAAACATTTTACGGTTGTTGATGATAATATTGTCGTCTTTAAATTCTGCAAGAGGTTTCCCGTTCACCAGAATTTTATCTCCTTTAATCTCAACGGTCACAGTTACATCCTTATCTCCTTTTTTGCGGATAATGATTTCCTGGGATTCTTTATTTTTCTCTTTGGTCTTGTCTTTCATATCAGGCGAATCCTGTGCAAAAAGAACATTGGCTGATACCGTGAAAGCAAGCAGCAGTGCGGACATAATTACTCTTTTCATATTTGCTGAAATTTGATGTACTAAATTTTTCGTAGATCAAAAATAAAGGAATAATTTTAAATACGAAATATTTCGGAAATATTTTTTTTCTTTTAACAGATTAGCCACGGAAGGCACGGAGTATTGCCACGAATGCACGAATGGTTGACAATGTTGATGGGGTTGATAAAGTTGATGACTCTGTTACCTATATCAATTATGTCAACTTCTGACTTGCTTTTCGTATTTCTTCACCGGACATTCATCCACAATTTCTTCGCAGACAAATTGCATCCCGATCTTTTCGAGCACTTTCCAGGAAGCAATATTTTTAATATGCGCACGACCGGTAATCACAGGGATCTTTAAATGGGTAAATCCGTAATCCATTGTTTGTCTTGCGGCTTCTGTAGCATATCCTTTTCCCCAGCTACTTTTTTTAAACCGATATCCAAGATCGATCTCTTGTATTTCCGGGAATTGTTTCAATCCGCACCAACCGATAAATTCATTATTGTCTTTTGTATGTATCGCCCATCGGCCCAGATTATTTTTATATTGGGGAAGAATAATGTTCTGTAGAATTTCTTTTGCATGTGCTTCATCCCTGATCTTCGGTTCATGCAGGTATTTCAATACTTCGGGGTCGCTGTTCAGATCCAATACCAGCACAGCATCCGCTTCAGTGAAGCGGCGGAATATCAACCGGGATGTTTCAAATATATTTTCCATGATCATTCTGTAAATATGCGGCAGGCCAATGCAATATTTTTTGTTGTGTTGAGCAGAAAATCAAAATCGATCGTTTCCACCTGGTCTTTCACCGTATGATATAAATAACTTTGATCGGAGGTAGCGGAAAACATAATGCAATTCTTCACTTTACCGGCAAAAGAATATTGATCACTGCGACTGAACAGGTCTGAAAAATATTCATTCCTTACAAAGAAATTCTTTTTTCCACCAGTTTCCTGCAAATAGTGATTTAGTTTCTTAACCGTTTTTACATCGTCTTTACAAAACACGGCACACTTGTATTCGTAATTTGCATCAGGAATTCCCATCATGTCCATGTTGACCACAGCAAAAACTTTTTTAAGATTTATCGTTGCTGCAAGATGTTCCGAGCCCAACAGTCCAAGTTCTTCTCCGGAAAAAGCCACGAACCAGCAATTGTATTTATTGGTATGTATTGTCTGATAATAATTTGCCAGTTCGAGCAAAGCCGCTACACCAGATGCGTTGTCATTCGCACCATTATAAATACCGTCTTCACCGCTGTTCGCGTTGGCAATCTCTCCAAGATGATCATAATGTGCGCTGAATATAATTATTGTATCCGTAGGCGCAACCGCAGGCACAACGCCCATTACATTGATTCCCCATGTTGGGTTTCCCTGCATGGTCACAGCAAAGCTGTCAAAATAATGCGGGAAGCCGGCAATCTCTTTAAGTCCATAATTATAAAAGGCTGTGCGGATATAATCTGCCGAATGATAAGCATCAATGGTGCCCGTTAGTCGTCCATTCATTTTATCACTGGAAAGATCAGTAACAGTATTGACTAAACTTTTACGTTGTATGATCGAATCAACCGGCTGTGCTTCAGCAACCACAAAACAGGTACAGAAAAAAAATAAATACAATATCAGTTTCATCGGCCTATAACAATGCTTTTACTTTTTCAATAACTTCTTTTAAATGGCTGATATCCTGTCCGCCTGCAGTGGCCAGCGTTTTCTGCCCGCCGCCACCACCTTTGATCAGTGGAGCAATATGTTCTTTAATGATCTGAACTGCGTCGAGTGATTTTGCGGCTGCAACATTTTCAGCAATGCTGATGGCAACATAGGGTTTGCCGCCGATATTTGTAACCAGAACAATTACATTATCTTTTAAATGATTGCCAAGATCGGTACATAATTTTTTTAATGAATCGGGATTGCCCACTTCAATGATGGCGCCGATGAAATTTACATTATTAATGATCTCATCTTTCTGTAATAATTCATTGCGGATGCCGACGAGTTGTCTCGCTTCCATTCCTTCAATGCGCTTTTTCAGTTCACTGTTTTCTGCCTGCAGGTTTTCAATGGACTTCGGAATGTCTTTCGTGTTTTTAAGCAGGCCACGAATCTCATTCAATTGTACAAATTGATCATTGAAATGATTTTCTGCGGCACTTCCTGAAATTGCTTCAATACGACGAACGCCTGCGGCAACCGCCGTTTCATGTTTTATTTTGAAGATGCCCAGTTCACCCGTTGCACCTACATGCGTACCACCGCAAAGTTCAATTGAATAAGTGGGATCGATCATCACCACTCTCACCACATCGCCGTATTTTTCTCCAAACAAAGCCATGGCACCGGTTGCGATCGCTTCGTCTTTACTCATTGATTTTATTACAACCGGAATATTTTCGCGGATCTTTTCATTCACCAGTTTTTCAACCGCAGCAATTTCTTCATCCGTCACTTTTGCAAAATGACTGAAATCAAAACGCAGGTGTTCGTCATTTACGAGACTGCCTTTTTGGGCAACATGTGTTCCCAATACTTTACGCAATGCAGCATGCATCAAATGTGTAGCGCTGTGGTGCAACGCAATTTTTTTTCTTCTTGACGCATCTACCACGGCATTTACTTCGCCATTCCAATCGGCAGGAATGTTTTCTGCAAAATGAATGATGAGATCATTTTCTTTTTTGGTATTGATCACTGCAATTTTTTCATTGCCAATGCTGATAATGCCTGTGTCACCAACCTGACCACCGCTTTCTGCATAAAAAGGCGTTGTATCCAGCACCAATTGATATAATTCCTTTCCTTTACCCGAAACTTTTCTGTACTTCACCAGTTTTGATTTCGATTCCAGTGAATCATAACCAATAAATTTTGATGAAGGCAGGTCATTCACAATGATCCAGTCTTCCGTTTCCAATGCAGTTGCTGCACGGCTTCTGTTTTTCTGTTGCTGCATTTCTTTTTCAAAGCCGGGTTCATCTACAGCCAGATTATTTTCTGCAGCAATGAGCCTGGTGAGATCGATCGGAAAACCATAGGTATCCAGTAATTCAAATGCAGCCACACCATTGATGATCTTTGTTGATTGTGCCTGTGCAATGATCTCTTCTATTTTTTTCAAACCTTTATCCAGTGTTCTTAAAAATGCTTCCTCTTCTTCTTTTACAACCTTTGTTACAAAATCCTGCTGCTGCATCAGTTCAGGAAAAACCTGTTCAAACTGTTTTACAATAACAGGAATTAATTGATGCAACAAGGTTTGTTTATAATCCAGATAAGAATAATAATATCTTACTGCACGTCGAAGGATGCGCCTTATAACATAGCCTGCGCCTGTATTTGAAGGCAGTTGTCCGTCAGCGATGGTAAATGCAATGGCACGGATATGATCGGCAATAACGCGGAAGGCAACACTTTCTTTGTCATCATTCGCCTTATATAATTTACCGGTGATCCTTCCAGTTTCATTAATGGTGCCACTGAAAATATCAGTATCGTAATTACTTGTTTTTTCCTGCAACACTCTTGTCAGTCTTTCAAAGCCCATTCCTGTATCAACATGCTGGGCAGGAAGATTTTCCAAAGAACCATCCTTTTTCCGGTTGAACTGAATAAATACATTGTTCCAGATCTCGATCACCTGCGGATGATCATTGTTGACCAGTGTTTTTCCATCCACCGATTTTCTTTCTTCATCAGTTCTGCAGTCCACATGGATTTCAGTGCAGGGCCCGCATGGACCGGTATCGCCCATCTCCCAGAAATTATCTTTTTTATTGCCCATTAATATCCGGTCTTCTGCTATCCATTTTTTCCATTCGTTGATTGCTTCATCATCCCTTGGAATATTTTCTTTTGTATCGCCTTCAAAAACGGTAACGTATAATTTATTTTTATCGATCTTATAAACTTCCGTGAGTAATTCCCAACTCCATGCAATGGCTTCTTTTTTAAAGTAGTCCCCAAAACTCCAGTTGCCCAGCATTTCAAACATCGTATGATGATAAGTATCCACACCTACTTCTTCAAGATCATTGTGTTTGCCACTTACGCGTAAACATTTTTGCGTATCGGCCACCCGGCTGAAAGGCGCTTTTTTATTGCCAAGAAAATAATCTTTGAACTGGTTCATACCAGCGTTGGTAAACAAAAGCGTTGGATCATCTTTTACCACAATTGGCGCAGAAGGCACGATCGTATGGCCTTTGGATTGAAAAAAATCGAGGAACTGCTGACGAATTGCTGCGGCCGTTAACATTATAAATTTAAATTTAAGCTATTGATTATCTCTGTTATTGGGGTTATATTTGCTCCCCTTTAAAAATTGGCGGTAAAGGTAAGATTATAGGTTGATACGTTTAATGCGGTTAATACGTTTAAGGTTTAATGGTTGGAAAAACGTTGAGGCGCTGAGAATAAACCTGAGCGCCTGGTATTTAAAAGAAACAATAACGTTGGATTGCAAAGCCCTGGTTTGAAAAAAACTTTGCGCCTTTGCGGTAAATGAGCATGAAAAAAATCAAATATTTCTATAATGCCAACACACTGCGGTACGAGAAACTCGTTACACCGTTAAGGGTAAAACTGTTGCGCATATTTGGTTTTCTATCGGCCCTGGCAGTGAGTTGCCTGATCATCATTTCTGTTTACAGTAAATTTATTCCCAAGCCCGGTGACCGCGCTTATGCAATACGCGACAGTCTCATGACGGTGAATTACAGTACACTTACCGATAAAGTAAAAACATTGCAGGAGCAGATGGCCGACCTGGAAAAAAGAGATAACCAGGTTTACCGCTCCATCTTTGAAGCGAATCCTCTGCCGGATAGTCTGCGCGCAAAAACAATGGAGAAAAATAAAGAAGTGGCGCGTGTGAATATGCAGAATGATGAGCAGCTCGGAAATGAGATCGGTCATACACTCGATAATATCAGTGAAAGAATTGCTTACCAGAAAAACAGTTACGACCAGGTAGAAAAATTAATTTCCAACCAGGAAGAAAAATTATCCAGCATACCGGCCATTCAACCGGTGAGTAATAAAGACCTTACCAGGATCGCCAGCGGTTTTGGTATGCGGATACATCCGATATATGGTATTCCTAAAATGCACAATGGGCTTGACTTTACAGCTCCGCAGGGAACACCTATCTATGCTACCGGTGACGGCGAGGTTACAACTGCAGGTGTTGGAAACGGGACCGGCAATCATGTGATCATCAATCATGGTTACGGTTATGAAACGGTGTATATGCATATGGTAAAGATCAAGGCCAAAGAAGGACAGCGGGTAAAACGTGGTGAAGTGATCGGGTGGGTGGGCAGTACCGGAGCCAGTACCGGCCCGCATTGCCACTATGAAGTACACATCAAC
>JBDUCW010000026.1:0-44722 GCA_040003235.1 Ferruginibacter sp.
CAATGATCGTTGTGACGTTGATCATACTGACATTGATATATGTTCGTTTCTGGTAAAAATAATAATCAGCGTCTTTGTGTTTCTTTGATAATTTTTTCAAGTTGAGAAATATTATCTACTGAACACAGAGGCGCTGTTAAAAAAATTCCTGCTTTGAATAAAAAATTTCGCGGCTAAAATTATGTAGATAAATTAATTCTTCTTCCTGATTTGAGTGATGAATAAATTGCATCTATAATTTTTAAGTCCCTCAATCCCTCTGCTCCGTCAACTGGTAATATCGATTGCTTATTTTCTAAAATCATAGCGGCCATTTCATCCATCTGTACCGTTTGATGAGTTTTGTGGGGTTGATTTAATTCTCCGGCACTGGTTCTTCCCATGATAGGCCCGTAGCCATGAGCAGGCGATAGTTCTGCAAAACCTGTTTCACCCACAAGATGAAATCTGTCCAGGTAATTCATGGCGTAAGTAGACAGGCAGGAAGCTGTAGCGCCACCTGGAAATCCCAATTGAAAAGTGATGGTTTCATCAACTCCCTCTTTAAATTTTTCAGTATCAGTTTTTGTTTCTTGGGCAGTTACCCAGATGGGTTCTTCGCCAACCATATATCTCGCGGCATTAAGAGAATAGATACCGATATCCATTAATGAACCGCCACCTGACAGCGCTTTGTTAAGTCGCCATTGCGTGGGATCACCGATCTTAAATCCGCTAAGACCCTGAAAAAATTTTATTTTACCAAATTGACCTGCTTGTCGCTGGCGGATCACTTCCAATGTTTTTGGTTCAAAATGCATCCGGTAGCCGATCAATAATTTTACATTGGCAGCTTTACATGCGGCTATCATTTCTGTTGCCTCTTTTGCATTCAATGCCATTGGTTTTTCGCAGATCACATGCTTGCCGGCTTTCGCGACCCTGATTGTTTGAGATTTATGCAGCGCATTCGGCGTGATGATATATACTGCATCAATATCCTGATTATTTTTTATCGCGTCAAAATTTTCATAATTGTAACAGTTCTTTTCAGGGATCTGATACTTCTCCTGCCATGTTTTTATTTTGGATGGCGTGCCGCTGATCACTCCAACTAATTTCACCCTGGTACAGGATTGAATTGCATCTGCTACCCTTGAGCCATAGCTGCCAAGCCCCATAATAGCTACGCGTAAAACAGGACCATCATATAACTCTTTATTAATGTTGTCAAAAGCAGCCACCGTATTTGTTTTCAATAATGGCAATGCAATGAATGATGCGGTCAGTCGTTGTATAAAATGTCTTCTTGTATTCATAATAAAGATTTTATAGTAAGGAATAATTCATATTCATTCAAAAAAAATAAAACTTCTACAGCAGAATTTCTTCATTTGCTGCAGCCTTTATTTAGAGGATAAACGTTTATTAAGTTTACGTTTTATTGCATTTCCGCAATGCGGGTAAATTCATCACCTAGTTTGTTACTTAAGCTTTCAAAAATTTCAAAATACTTCATATAAGTTGCATGGTTGTTTTCATTCGGTAAAAAGTTTTGGGCAGTCTCTGTTTTGGCGGCAGCATCATCCAGCGATTTGTAAATGCCCATTTCAGTTGCAGCTAATAAAAAGGAGCCCTTGCTGACGCTGTTTGTATTGGTAGTGATGTTTACTTCTTTGTTGAACATATCAGCAATCATCTGCGCACAAAACGGAATTGTAGCAAAACTTCCATTGACTGATAAACTACTAATCGGTTTGTATTCATTCAACATTTTGCCAATGCTGTAAATTTCATACATAATACCTTCAACAGTAGCCCGGATGAAGTGCTGCTGTTCGTGCTTTATGTTTATCCCGAAATACATGCCTCTTGCATCTGGGTTCCAGATTGGAGCCCGTTCTCCCAATAGATAAGGAAGAAATAATAGACCTTGCGAACCCGTTGCAACTTTGGTTGCCTGAATGAGTAAAGCCTCTAAGCCGGCATCGAGGTCGTATGAATTGTTGATGGCGCCAAAATTCCTGGCAAACCATTCAAATGTTCCTCCACCACTATTACTCGGGCCACCACTCACAAAGCAATCCGTTGTAATGAGGTAATTAAAAAGCCCGTTCTTATCATCCCGTAACATTTTTTTGCTTACTACTCTTACGGCACTACTGTCTTCAATAGTGATGGTAGCTTTATCACTGTTCCAGATACCGGCACCAAGTGTTGCCATGCATCCATCGCTTGAGCCCACCAGTATTTTCGTATCCGTTGTTAGTCCCAATGAGTTCTGATAAGCTTTTTTCAATTTGCCGGTATTGAAAAAAACCGGCACCAGTTCGGGTAGTTTTTCAGCAGTGATTCCGGCAAACTTCAGTGCCTCTTCATCCCAGGCAATTTTATGAATATTCAGCATTCCTGTTGCACATGCCAAACTGTAATCGATCAGATAGTCGCCGGTTAATTGATGTATAACGTACGATTTAATGGACAAAAATTTGCCTGCTTTTTTGAAGTTTACTTTATCATTATTTTTCATCCAGGCAATTTTTAACAAGGGTGACATCGGGTGTAATGGTGTGCCAGTAGTGTTGTACAGGTCATCAGCAAAAGAAGATTTCTTTATTTCAATGGCTTCTTTTTTTGCCCTGTTATCTGCCCAGGTAAAAGCATTGCCTAAAGGAATTCCGTTTTTATCCACTGCCAGCATGCTATGCATAGACGAAGTGAAACAAATTGAGGACACCTCGTATTTGTTGGAATGTATTTTTTCATTCAACAGGTTTTTCAGTACATACAACATTGTAATGAATATCTGTTCAGGGTCCTGTTCGCTATAATCGGGCTGCGAATGAAAAGTAGGATAGTGGCCTTTCATACTGCCAATAACGCTTCCATTCAGGTCGAAGGCAAATATTCTTACTGCGTTTGTACCGAGTTCTATGGTGATGATACATTTCATAACAAAAAGTTTATTCAGGTTCAGGTATGTTTTTTCTAAACTCGCCGGGTGTATAGCCCGTGAGCTTTTTAAAAGTAGTTGAAAAATGTTGCGATGAATAAAATCCAGTATCAAATGCGATGTCGGTGATACGTATATTTTTCTTCTTCAGCAATTTGATTGCGGCCGAAATCCGGATATTGATTAAGTAGTTGAGAGGACTAAACCCGGAATAACTTTTTACTTTATCATTGAATAAAGTAGTGCCCATGCCTGCTACTGCTGCCATTTCTTCTACCGTCCACTGATGTGAAAGGTCATTTCGCAGTGACTCTTCAAGCTTTAAAAATGTTTTAGAAAAATCGCGGCCTGGATTATTTTGCAAGGAAAGTTGCCTGGTGGATAAGATAAATAATTCATCAACCTGATTGTTTACACGTGCACAGTGTCCAACTTCTCTTGTGAAAAGTTCCTGCTGAATGCATTTGAGAATTTTTCCAGCTTCATTGAATTTTGTAATGATTAAAGGGCTGTTCAATAAAAGTATCTTGCTGATGGATGCAATTTCATTTGCAGACAAACTGCTCGATTCACCCAATGAAAACCCATCCGCTCCTTTTGACTGTACCTGTACCTGCAGCCATGAAAAACAACCGACTTCTAAAACTGCGTTGGCATTGCCGAAATGTTGACCAGGTAATATCAAAGCCATATCTCCGGGAAAGAAAGTAAATTCTTCGTTGTTGATACTCCATTGAAATTTTCCTTCAATAACATAAAAAAATTTTACGCCCGGCACGGAGGTCACTGGAAGTGCGTCCAGCTGTAGCGAAGGGTTTTTTAATGAACCAATCTCTGTGATATGCGGAAACAGTTGTATCTCCTCAGATATACCTTGCGTTAATGCAAATTGGTTCATACGACAATACTTTGTTGAAACACTAAACTGGCAGCGGCAATGTTTCTATAAGATAAAGAAAAGGAATTTATCTGAGCCAATCTGTTCAAAATTCAACAACGTTCAATATTGGAATTTTGATTCACCTGTTTCGTTTAGTTTTGAACACCTTAACGATTGATTTGTCAAAAGCCAATTCTGCTATACGAAGAAAAATGGAACCATTTTGCCGGCAGAAGATCCGGCTTTCCGGCGTTAAGCCCAAATCTATTTAATACTAACCTTGCTGCTGGATTTAAATCCTCCAACAACAATGCAAATTATGTAGCGGCCGTTCAGGCAATAGGCGATGATAAGTTAACTGTTCGTGTATTTTGGGAAAATTAGATTATAGAACTATATCAACTAGACTATAGAACTATATCAACAGATTTTAAAGGGGCAGCTATGGCTGAACAACTATTAGGAATGTTTTCGTAAAGAATTCCGCCATAGTATCTTTTTAAAATTATCAAAGACAGTGTTTTGGCTACACATATGGCGATCGTAACAGCTAGACGACCTTCTGTTTCTACAGTAGGTCCTTTTTTAATATCAACAGAGGCAATATAAAATTTACTAAAAGAATTTTAGATGAACGAACATCAGCAGATTATTGGGTTCGATTGGTCCGCGTTAGGGAAAAATATTTTCTTTTCATATAACCCTGTAAGTGGCATTTATAATGATCATTCTTTTTATAATGCAACTGTAGAAGAAGTTGATCTTGCAGCTAAAAAATCTGCCCGGGCATTTCAACAATACAGGAAAAAAAGCGGTGTGGAAAAAGCGGCATTCCTGGAAGCTATTGCAGATGAAATATTAAAGGCCGGCGATCATTTGGTGGAAATCTGTTGCAATGAAACCGGACTGCCAAAAGGCAGGATCGAAGGCGAAAGAGGCAGAACGATTGGTCAGTTGAAACTATTTGCGGAGCTGTTGAAAGACGGTTCATGGGTGGATGCAAGAATTGATACAGCTATGCCTGATAGAAAACCTGCACCGAAACCGGATATTCGTTTTATGAATATTGCTATTGGACCTGTTGTAGTATTTGGTGCCAGTAACTTTCCGCTTGCATTTTCTGTTGCTGGTGGCGATACCGTTTCTGCATTGGCCGCTGGTTGCCCGGTAATTGTAAAGGCACATGCAGCGCACCCCGCCACTTCTGCTATCATTGGCAATGCCATTCAGATAGCAGCTAAAAATATGAATATGCCCGATGGGGTATTTTCACTTTTATTTGATGATGGAATCCAGATAGGAATTGAATTGGTAAAACACCCATTGATAAAAGCGGTTGGATTTACTGGTTCCTTCAAGGCAGGGAAAGCTTTAAATGATGTTGCCTTAAGCAGGCCTGAACCAATTCCGGTTTACGCAGAAATGAGCAGCACAAATCCTGTTTTTATCTTGCCGAAAATGATGAAAGAACATGGTGCTGCTATCGCCGCAGGCTATTCGGCATCCCTGACCTTAGGTGTTGGACAATTTTGTACCAATCCGGGATTATTATTTTACCGGAAAACCGATGATGTGTTTAAAGCATTACTCAAAAACGAATTTGAAAAAACAAATGGCGGTACGATGTTAACATCCAATATTTTGAAGTCTTACGAAACAGGCCTTAATGATCTTGTTGCAACTGCAGGAGTTGATCAGCTGGCCACTGGCAAAAATTCTGATGAAAATAACTATGCAACACCTGCATTGATGACTACTGATGTAAGCACTTTTAATCAGCATGTACATTTGGCTGAAGAAATTTTCGGACCGGTAAGCCTTGCCGTTAGAGTTAATTCAAGGCAGGAAATGCTGGATATTGCTAACAAGCTTTCTGGACATTTAACAGCAACTGTTTATGGAGGCGAGGATGAATTAATAGAATATAAAAATTTACTGGAAATACTGGAGCAAAAAGTTGGCAGGGTGATCATTAATAATTTCCCCACAGGTGTAGAAGTATGTAGCGCAATGGTTCATGGCGGCCCTTACCCAGCCACAACAAACGACAGAACAACATCGGTAGGAACTGCTGCTATCTTTCGTTTCACCAGGCCAGTTTGTTTTCAGAATATGCCGCAGGCGTTATTACCACCTGAATTGCAGGATGAAAATCCACTTTCGATCAGTCGTTTGTTTAATGGGAAACGGGCAATTTAAACTGTAATTTAGCCACGCGGAAAACATTAACTCGAAAAATAAAACAGGATGAGTTCAAAGTTAAGAAGCCAGGATTGGTTTGGAAGAAAAGATAAAGACGGTATTATTTACCGCAGCTGGATGAAGAATCAGGGAATGCCGACAGACATGTTTGATGGCCGCCCTGTAATTGGCATCTGTAATACGTTCAGTGAATTGACGCCTTGCAATGCCCACTTTCGCGATCATGCAGAAGCGGTGAAAAAAGGAGTGCTGGAAGCAGGTGGATTTCCTGTAGAATTTCCAATCATGAGTTTGGGTGAAACGTTACTGAAACCTACGGCGATGCTTTTCAGAAACCTGGCAAGTATGGATGCGGAAGAAAGCATCCGGGGTAATCCCATTGATGGCGTAGTGTTACTGACGGGTTGTGATAAAACAACGCCGAGTACTGTTATGGGAGCAGCAAGCGTAGGACTTCCAACCATCGTTGTGCCGGGTGGACCAATGTTGAATGGTCGTTACAAAGGACAAACCATCGGCAGCGGAACACATGTTTGGAAGTTTGACGAAGATATGAAGACAGGTAAAATGACGCAGGAAGATTGCGAGTTTGCCGAGAGTTGCATGAGCCGCAGTATTGGCCATTGCATGACGATGGGTACTGCGAGCACGATGGCGGTAATGGTAGAAAGTCTTGGCCTGACTCTTAGCGGTGCATCAGCGATACCGGCGGCAGACAGTAGGAAAAAAGTGATGGCGCAATTGAGTGGCCGGAGGATTGTGGAAATGGTAAAAGAAAATTTAACCATCGATAAAATATTGACAAGAAAAGCATTTGAAAATGCTATCATGGTAAATTCAGCGGTGGGCGGGTCGTCTAATTTTGTCATTCATTTAATGGCCATCGCCGGCCGCATTGGCGTTGATTTAAAAATAGATGATTTTGATAAGCTTGGAAGTAATATTCCGTTGTTGCTGAATTTAATGCCTGCGGGGAAATACCTGATGGAAGATTTTTATTATGCAGGCGGATTACCGGTGATATTAAATCAACTGAAAGATAAACTGCATAAAAATGTAGTGACGGTAACCGGGCATAATCATATTGAAAATACCAGGAACGATTTTGCATGCTACAACGCGGATGTGATTGCTGAATTTGAAAAACCATTTCAGCAGGAAGCAGGCATTGTTGTCGTGAAAGGAAATCTTGCAGAAAACGGTGCAGTAATAAAACCAAGTGCAGCTACTGCAGCACTGTTGAAACATACCGGCCGGGCTGTGGTTTTTGAAACCATTGAAGACTACCATAAAAATATTGATGATCCTGATTTAGACATAGACGAAACCTGCGTGATGGTATTAAAATATGTGGGACCGGTCGGATATCCTGGGATGCCTGAAGTTGGTAACATGGCGTTGCCAAAAAAAATATTAGAAAAAGGAGTGAAGGATATGGTTCGCATCAGCGATGGACGTATGAGCGGCACTGCTTATGGTACAGCGGTACTGCACGTTAGTCCGGAAAGTGCCATCGGTGGTACACTTGCATTTGTTCAGAATGGGGATATGATCGAATTGAATGTTGAGAAACGCTTGCTTCACCTGCATGTAAGCGATGAAGAACTTGCGAAGCGAAAAGCTGCCTGGATAAAACCAGCACCGGCTGCAACCCGCGGTTATGTAAGTATGTACATCAAACATGTAATGGGTAGTGATAAAGGCGCTGACCTTGATTTTTTACAAGGCAGCAGTGGCAGCGAAGTAACCAGGGATTCGCATTGAGTGCAATGAAATAAAAGATAAAAAATAAAATAGAAAATAATGAGGCTGTTCCTGTCATTTGCGTTTATAACGACATTTATTTTCCCTTTCAATATACAGCCAAAGGAGAGTGAAAAGAAAAGCGATAAAAATGCGCTGATAATAAAATATGATAAAGAATTAGATAATGTTATTGCGGAGAATACAAAAGTGGAAATGATTGCTGAAGGTTTTGATTGGAGTGAAGGACCTCTTTGGATCGACAAACAAAAAATGTTATTGTTCAGCGATGTTCCTCGAAACACAATTTATAAATGGACGGAAGCCAAAGGCGTTGAAGTTTATTTAAAACCCAGTGGATATACCGGCAGTGTTCCAAGTAAATGCAAGGAGCCAGGTAGTAACGGGTTAACACTGGACGTAGCAGGCAATCTTATTTTGTGTCAGCATGGAAACCGGCAGATTGCCCGCATGAATAATTCGTTACAGAAGCCTTCCCCTGATTTTATTACGCTTGCAAATAAATTTGAAGGCAAACGTTTCAGTAGTCCCAACGATTGCGTATGCAACAACAAGGATGAAATATTCTTCACCGATCCACCCTACGGATTATTCACGCAGGATGATAGGGATTCCGCAAAAGAAACAACATTCAACGGCGTTTATAAAATTAAAAAAGATGGAAAGGTTGTCTTATTAATTGATTCTATCAGCAGACCAAACGGGCTGGCTTTTTTCCCCGGACAAAAAAAATTGCTTGTTGCCAATACAGACTCCCGCAAAGCGATATGGTATATTTATGATGTGGCATGCGACGCACTTGTGAACGGTAAAGTTTTTTATGATGCATCTGGCCATGACAAAAGCTGGCGGGGTTTACCGGATGGGTTGAAAATAAACAGGAAGGGTTATGTGTTCGCATCCGGCCCTGGAGGAATTTACATATTCAACAGCGCTGGAAAAAAATTAGGGCTGATCCATTTTGATGAAGCCACCAGCAATTGTGCATTAAGTAAAGATGAGAAAACGCTGTACATAACAAATGACATGTTTGTGCAACGGGTTAAACTAAAATAATGCAAGTGAAGAATTTTACAAAAAAAACCTTTCGCATGTTCAGACTTTGGACGCTACATTTATTTATTATCATTGCGGTTTGCTATCCGGATTATTGTGCAGCACAGGATTCTCTATATCACTTTGCGCAGGAATCCTTAAGGAAAGAAGGCGTGCCTAAAGGTTCGGTGACTAAATTTGAATGGCACAGTAAAATTTACAACAATTTCCGTGAGTGCTATCTGTACGTTCCGCAACAGTATGATAGTAGCAAAGCAGCCGCGCTGATGATTTTTCAGGATGGTCATGCTTACGTTAGTGACAGTGGTGATCAACGTGTTTGCATTGTATATGATAATCTGATCGCACAAAAAAAATTGCCTGTTACCATTTGTCTTTTTGTAAACCCGGGCAATGATATTTCACAATACCCTGAAAATCGATTCAGATCTAAGAATAGATCCGAAGAATATGATACGATGAATGGTATCTATGCTTCAATGCTATTAAATGAAATAATTCCGGAAATTTCAAAAAAATACAATATCAGTAATGACCGGCTACTTCATGGAATTGGAGGCTTGAGCAGCGGCGCTATTTGTGCATTTACCTGCGCCTGGGAACATCCGGAATATTTCAGCAAGGTTCTTTCCCAAATTGGTAGTTTCACTAACATCAAGGGCGGTAATAATTATCCTTCCATTATCAGGAAGAACGCCAAAAAAGATCTCAGAATTTTTTTGCAGGATGGGAGTAATGATCTGGATAATGAATATGGAAACTGGTGGTTGGCGAACCAGGAAATGGAAGCTGCCTTAAAATATAAAGGTTACGATTTCAAGTTTGAAAAAGGTAAAGGAACCCACAGTGGTAAGCACGGAGGATCCATTATGCCGCAAACGCTCCTATGGTTGTGGAGTGATACAATTAAAAAATAATAAATACTATGAGACTTTTTAGAATTCCGAAAGGAATCGTTTTGGAGAATGAGAACAAATTTTATTTGTCAGAAAATGAAGATTGGGAAACTTTCATCAATGATGATAATGTTTTTGAAAAAGCAATTGCATTGTGTAATAAAATTCCTGAAGGCGACTCATCATTAGTAACCGATACTTTGCCTGTGATTGGTAGCAACCAGGAACTTTGGGCCTGCGGTGTAACTTATTACCGAAGCATGGTGGGGCGACAGGAAGAAAGCCAGGCATCCGGAGGAGCAGATTTTTATGGAAAAGTGTACGAAGCAGAAAGGCCGGAGTGTTTTTTTAAAAGTACTCCCTTCCGTGTTGTGGGTGATAAAGGTTTTGTAAGAATACGAAAAGACAGCACCTGGGATGTTCCTGAACCGGAATTGACGCTTGTAGTTACTGCTTCTAAAAAAATAATTGGCTATACAATCGGAAACGATATGAGCAGCAGAAGTATTGAAGGAGAAAATCCATTGTATCTTCCACAGGCAAAAACATACGATGGATGCGCCGCCGTGGGCCCCTGCGTATACCTGACAAATGAACCACTATCGCCGGATACCCTTATCAGTTTGTTGATCGAAAGAAATGGCACAAGTGTATTTGAAGGCAGTATCGAATTAAATAAAATGAAAAGGACTCTGGAGGAACTTGTCGATTTTATTTATAGAGAAAGTAGTTTCCCCGCTGGTTGTTTGATCATGACAGGTACAGGCATTGTGCCCGATAACAGTTTTACTTTACAAAGTGGCGACAGCATTTCTATTTCAATTGATGCGATAGGAACTTTAACGAACCTGGTAAAATAATTTCTCCGGAGTTTGTAAGGCAGTTCATATTACTTTATAATTTTAAAAACCAAAAATTAATTGAGCGCTGTAAAATGTCTTTTTATTGCCTTGCTTTTTTTGATGCTGGGTTGTAGTCATTCAAAGCATCTGACTGCGCAGACTTCGTCAAATCTAACTTTAAAAGAAGCGTATAAAAATGCTTTTTTGATTGGCGTGGCGGTGTCTCCAACGGTTACCTCTGGCCGCGATTCGGTTTCGCGGGATCTGGTAATAAAACATTTTAATTCTATAACGGTTGAGAATGTGATGAAAGCCGCTTTAATTAACCCAAAGCCCGGTGTTTTCAATTTTAAACCGGCAGATGAATATGTTGATTTTGGTGAGAAAAATAAAATGTTCATCATTGGACATACTTTAGTCTGGCACAACCAATGTCCTGACTGGTTTTTTACAAATGCTGAAGGACATCCAAATACCAAGCAGGAACAGATTCAAAGATTGAGAGAGCATATTAAATTGGTAGCGGGGCGCTACTCAGGTCGTGTAAATGCGTGGGATGTGGTGAATGAGGTAATCGACAATGACGGCAGTTATCGTGCTACCAGTTGGGTAAATGCAGTTGGTAATGGCGATACGCTTGTCAAATATGCTTTTAAGTTTGCTGCGGAATTTGCACCAAACACAGAACTCTATTATAATGATTTTAATGCATGGCGTCCTGAAAAAAGAGATGGAATTGTGCGCATGGTAAAAATGCTGCAGCGGGAAGGCGTGCGAATAGATGGAGTAGGTATACAGGGTCATTGGGGATTAAACTATCCAAAGAAAAAATACATTGAAGATGCAATTGATGCATATGCGGCATGTGGTATTAAAGTAATGATTACTGAATTAGATGTTGATGTACTTCCTCTTACAAAAGAAGGCCAGGTGATTGGCCAGGGAATGGCCGACAAACAATTTCAGTTAGAAGAATTCAAAACATTCCTGGACCCTTTTCCAAAGAAATTGCCAGACAGTGTACAGCAGCTGCTGACCAATCGTTACAAAGAATTATTTGGTATTTTTTACAATAGAAGAGACAAGATTGCAAGAGTAACATTATGGGGACTAAGCGATGGGATGAGTTGGAAAAATGATTATCCAATTCCAGGAAGAACAAATTATCCTTTATTATGGGACAGGCAAAAAAAAGCAAAGCCGGCATTAAGTGAAGTATTGAAAGTGCCATTAAACAAATAAATATCCATTAACTGACTCTTTACTGAAATCAGTAAATACAATATTAAGTAGATGCAACTATTAGTAATTTTTTTCGCTATACTTTTCCAGGTGTATCTCACGATAAAAAAAGTCAGTCCGTTCCTTTCTTTATTACTGATAGCCATTATTTCCGGGTTGATGCTTGGCATGCGTCCTGAAGCAATATTGAAATCTGTTGAAACAGGTGTTGCAAGTACGATGGGTGGGCTGGCATTGGTAATTTGTCTTGGCGCTGTGTTGGGCAAAATACTCGAACAAACCGGTGCGGCTGAAAAAATCGCTGTTACGTTGATCAAAAATTTTGGCGAAAAAAACATCCAGTGGGCAGTATTGGTAACTGGATGTTTAATCGGGATACCGCTTTATTACAATGCTGGTTTTGTGATATTGGTACCATTGGTATTTATGTTATCGAAAAAAACTAAACTTCCATTATTATACATCGCGATTCCTATGGCGGCGTCATTAAGTACTACACATTGTTTTCTGCCGCCTCATCCGGGACCAGTTTTGCTGATCAATGTATTCAAAGCTGATCTGGGTAAAACATTGCTTTACGGAATTTGCA
The DNA here is from genome assembly GCA_040003235.1 of Ferruginibacter sp. Taxonomy (GTDB): domain Bacteria; phylum Bacteroidota; class Bacteroidia; order Chitinophagales; family Chitinophagaceae; genus Ferruginibacter. Next base: position 12,404 of record JBDUCW010000026.1, read on the forward strand.
TCGCTATACCTGCAGTGGTGATTGCGGGTCCTTTGTTTGGAAAATTGTTTAAGAAGATTCCATTTAAAGAATCAGATATAGAAACAAATCAAACGCTTTACAAAGATTTACCCGCAGCTTTTCCAAGTTTTTTTACAGCATTACTACCTGTTATTTTAATTACGCTATCCGTCATTGCAGATTCCTTTCTTCCCGATAGTATACTGAAACAATTATTATTGTTCACCGGCAATCCTACCATTGCTTTATTGATTGCGGTGCTTGCTGCATTTTTTGTTTTTGGGTACCTTAAAAAAGTTAAAACAGAAATACAGATGCAGTGGCTGAATACTGCTATCAGCGGAATTGCGATAATTTTACTTATTATAACAGCGGGCGGAGTTTTTAAACAGGTACTAACTGATAGCGGTACGGGAAATTATATTTCCTCTTTTAGTGCCAGATGGAATATGCCCCCACTCATTTTTGCATGGGTAATCACAGCAATATTGAGAGTAATCATCGGATCCGCAACAGTGGCCGGCATTACGGCCGCCGGTGTTGTAGCCCCGTTACTTGCCCAGACACATGTTTCACCCGAGTTAATGGTTCTGGCAGTTGGAAGTGGTAGTGTTTTTGGTTCTCATATCAATGACTCGGCTTTTTGGATGTTTAAAGAATTTTTTAATTTAACATTAAAACAAACCTTTTTATCCTGGACTATTATGGAGAGCACCATTTCTGTGGTCGGATTAATAGCTGTGCTGATATTAAACTCGATTATTTAAAAAGCTATTTTTTATTTACTCATTTTCTGGTTGTTTTTATTTAAAAAAAACTCAAAAATATAGTTAAGTAAAACCACTATTGATAGCACTGTATTCGAAAGAGATATTGATTTGCAAGACACTCAAACCACCCACACAAACTTCAGCCCTGCAATTTTTAAAATCGTTCTCTATCATCTTTGCTGACAGTGAGATAATAGTCTGCAAACAGCAATGGTTTCATTGTTTTATTTTTCGTCTGCAGTTCCGATTGGAATAGATACGGCCAATTTTATTTTGTAAATAGCTAAAAATTTGTATTATTAGGTAGAAATGTATTCGCTGCTGGTGAAGATATAGCCGTATATTAGAGAATGAACCCTGCAATTATAATCTTTCTTATTAATCTTTCAAAAATTTAAAAAATGAAAAAAATGCTTTTGGTGGCTGCCCTTTTTATGGCAGTAAAATCAAATTCACAGGTTGGTATCGGTACCAATACGCCAAGCACCAATTCCGCGTTAGACATAAACAGCAGTACCAAAGGATTAATGTTACCCAGGCTGGCCGATACATCAAGCGTAACCAACCCAAGTGCAGGACTTTTGATTTACAATGCCCATACAAAAACGCCTGCATTTCATAATGGAAGTCAATGGAATGCACTGACTACAGGTACATCAACAACAACGCCTGCGCCCGATTCAGTGAGTTATACCATCTCAGGCTCCAGCAATGGATTTACGGCTGGTTCTTTCAAAGTTTTAAACTGGAGTCATGGCCTTTCAACTTCCGGAGGTCCTGCGGCCAATTGGCAGGACGTTCATTTCACAAAACCCATCGATGCCAATTCGATTGCTTTCAGTAAGGCAGTGGCTGCCGGAACGACGCAGGGCATGTATCTGGAAATAAAAGTTTTTTCAGCAGATTCTACTACTCCTAGATTTTCTATGAAATTCACCACATTCAAAGTTTCAAGTTATTCGGTTGGGTCGAGTGATGATCCGACTTCATTAGTAGAAGAAGTATCGCTCACAGCGCAGATAGTTGGTTTTAAAAACTGGATTACCAATACCAGTTATGCATGGAATATATCCACCAATGTAGCTACAGGCTATTAATGAGTTTTAAAAAATTTGCCCAAATAAACCCTTTACCAACATGACCAGATTAACTGCTATTGCAGCCGCATTAATTGCCGGCTTATTTTTTATTGGTTGCAAAAACGAAGACACTGCTAAATCTTCAGCGCCCGCAACCGCAAGCGATGTTCCTGAATATTTCAACCTCCGTCCTAAACTGGAAAAAGATTATGGCTATACCCATGCTGTAAAAATCGGCAATGACTTAAAAATTTCCGGCGCCGTAAGCATGACTGATTCCGGAGTTATTATCGGCAAAGGCGATATGGCACTCCAGATGAAAAACTGTTACAGCGATCTGGATAAAATTCTCAAACACTATGGCTATACTTTCGATGAAGTAACGGCAGAAAATGTGTACACTACCAACATGCAGGAATTTATTAAAGAGTCAGTCTACCGCAATTCCATTTACAAAAAACAATTTCCAACCGGCACCTGGCTGGAAGTAAAAGGTTTGGCTTTGGTAGATCAATTGATCGAAATAGATATGGAAGCACATAAAGTGAAATAGAACGCTGATTTTTGATGTAGGGATTTGCGTGGATCTTTTTTGATAAGATTGTGTAGATAAATTTTTTTTGAACAACAGAAAGAAATTTTATTGGTTAAGAAAATCATGATGATCCTAACAATCATAAAAATCTGCGGACTATCTCTACAACTAAAACCAAGACAACAGTATCCATCCTAAAAATAAAAATCTGCGGTCCATGCCAATTCTAAAAACTGACGAAGGACTAAAACGTGTGGTAGGTGTAACCGGCCTGGCACTCACCATTGTAAACTGTACCATTGGCGCAGGCATTTTTGCATTGCCCGGAACTGTGTCCATGCAACTCGGCGCATTTGGAATTTATGCTTATCTGTTTTGCAGTATCATGCTCATCGCCATTATGCTTTGTTATATGGAGATCGGCGCCCGCGTTACTACCAGCGGTGGTTCTTATGCTTATGTGGAAGCAGCCTTTGGTCCGTTCGCGGGTTTTGTTACCAACTGGTTATACTTCTTAGGTTGGGGGGCTTTGGGAAATGCTGCAGTGATCAATATTATAGCAGATTCACTCTCCGTATTGTTTCCGGTTTTTTTTAATCCATGGATCCGTGCCACATTATTTTTTGTGTTGCTGGGTTTTATGGTGTTGCTGAATGTCCGGGGTACAAAACAAACGGTAAGTTTTTTGAAAATCGTCAGTATCATAAAATTATTACCGCTCATTGCGATCATCATCTTTGGCTTTGCCCGCGTGAAAGCCATCAACCTGCATGTGGAACATTTACCAACACTCAAAACTTTCAGCGATACAGTGTTGCTTTTATTTTTTGCTTTTGCAGGTTTCGAGACATCACTCAATGTAAGTGGCGAAATAAAAGATCCAAAACGTACCGTGCCCAGGGGTATTTTCTGGGGCGGACTGATCGTACTCATCGTTTATATTTTATTGCAAACGGTTACGCAGGGTGTATTGGGTGCGCAGGTTGCTCAATTCAAAGATGCGCCACTGGCAGCCGTGGCCGGGCAAATGATCGGGGCCGCCGGAGCAACCATATTACTGATCGCTGCTGCCATCTCAAGTTTTGGTTTATCAGGTGGCGATGTATTGGCCACACCACGTTTATTATTTGCCGGAGCAAAGGATGGATTGTTTCCGAAGTTTCTGGCTAAAGTGCATCCAAAATTTGCCACGCCACATTTCGCCGTGATCACTTACGCTGCATTGATATTTATTTTTTCGGTATCAGGAAGTTTTAAGCAATTGGCAGTACTGGCCAGCAGCGCCATACTGCTTGTTTATTTAGCAGTGATCATATCAACCTTAAAACTCAAAATGAAAAAACAACCCGCTGCTGAAAAAACCTTTACAATACCCGGTGGATGGGTCATTCCCTTGATCGGTATTGCAGGTATTCTGTGGTTGCTGACCAGTCTGAGTCAGCAGGAAATTATTGCAACACTGATCTTCCTGGCGTTGGTGGTACTGATCTATTTTGTTATGCATTGGTTTCAGAAAAAGCCCATCAAAGTTTAAAATAAAAATGTAAAATATTTTATCTGAATAAACCCCAACCATCAGCAATGACAACCCTTAACAAAAACCGGATACAATCTATTGACCTGCTTCGCGGGATCATCATGATCATCATGGCACTGGATCACACGCGGGATTTTTTTCATATCCAGGCAAATCTTGATGATCCGCTGAACTTAGCGACCACAACACCTGTTTTATTTTTCACAAGATGGATCACGCATTTTTGTGCACCCATCTTTTTATTTCTCTCCGGCGTTTCAGCATGGCTGCAAACCGGCAGGAAAACAAAAAAAGAGCTGAGTCAATTTTTAATCACCCGTGGAATTTGGCTGATCCTGCTTGATCTTACCGTGATCACATTCGGCACTACTGCCGATATTCATTTCAGTTATTTTGTTATTCAGACACTCTGGGCAATCGGTATCAGTATGGCTATTTTGGGCCTGATGATCTGGCTGCCGTTTAATGTGATACTCATTACCGGGCTCATCATCGTACTCGGACATAATTCTCTTGATTTTTTAGAAGCCGACCATAAAGATGACCTCGGCTTCTGGTATCACCTGCTGCACCAGCAGGGTGTTTTTCATCTGGGAAACAATCATAGCCTGTTTATTTTTTACCCTTTCCTTGCATGGTCTGGATTAATGATGCTGGGCTATTGCTGTGGTAAAATATTTACTGCATATGAACCGGCAACAAGAAGTAAAATTCTGTTGCGGTTGGGCTTCGGATTATTAGCATTATTTGTAGTGCTCCGTTTTATAAATGTGTATGGCGATCCTTTGCATTGGTCTGCTCAAAAAAATGGACTGTATTCTTTTCTATCTTTTATTAATGTACAAAAATATCCGCCTTCATTGCTTTACATGTGCATCACCATTGGCGTTGCATTCATCTTCCTGGCATTGGTAAAAAATATCAATAACCGGTTGTCGAAAATTTTAATTGTGTATGGCCGGGTGCCGATGTTCTATTATATCATTCATTTCTATACGCTGAATATCATCAGCATTTCATGTTTCCTGGGCCGCGGACATACCGTAGCCGAAGGACTCAAAGGCATGCCCGGTTCACCGTGGAAATTTGTAGCGCCCGGCGAAGGATATTCTTTGGGAATTGTTTATCTCATCTGGCTTTCCGTAGTGATCGCATTGTATCCATTGTGCAGGTGGTATGACCGATATAAAAGCAGCCATCCCGAAAAAAAATGGTTGAGCTATTTATAGACACACATAAAAATAAAATGGGCGAAGAAGAAAACATATTACCAAAGGATATTCCGCAGGAACAAACATTAAGCGAACCCGTTGCGCCTGTTGAACCCGTTGAATCATCTGACCAACTCATCACTCTAAACTCAGAACTCATAACTCCCGATATGGAAACGCACGCACACGAATTACACAAAGCACCTGGCCATGGCTGGAAACATTATTTCTTTGAATTCTTTATGCTCTTCCTTGCTGTATTCTGTGGCTTCCTGGCCGAAAATTTCAGAGAGCATGTTGTTGAAAAAGAACGTGGTGAAGAACTTGCAAAAAGTTTTTATCAGGAATTAAAAAATGATTCTGTAACTGCAGTAATAAAATCACAGAACAGAATTAAACAGGAAACAGCTTTGCTATATCTGGTAAAATATTTTAAAGACAGCAGTCTTGACAATGTTTCAAAAACCTTCGCGCTCAATTTTCAATACGGCATTAACTTTCGCACGCCTGCTATTTTTGAGCCCAGAATGATTTTGCTGGAGCAATTAAAAAACTCTGGCTCCCTGCGTTATTTTAAAAATGATGAATTGCAGTCATTGGTGGGTGATCTTACCGTTGCGATACAGAATATTTACGATCGCCAGGATCTTGAAAGCAAAGTAAGGATAGAATATATTAATCCAATGATCATCCGCCACCAGGATTTTGATTTTTATGCAAAGATGACCGACGACGGGCAGCTTCGCTTTGATTCAGCAGCTGTTAAATATGAAAACAGTCCTGATACCATTCCTTTCCGTTTTAACGGGCTGGATAAATTTGACAGGCAAACATCGATCAATACACTGCAATATTTCTGCAGAAATAATTTACGTTCAACAAGACAGGTGCAGTTTCAAAAATATATCGAAGTCAACGCTCAGTTACTAAAGTTACTGAGATCAGAGTACCACATCGAATAAAAACCAACATGAGAAACAGGATCTTAAGAATATTATTATACATGGCCATAGGATTTCTATGCGCTTTTTTATACCGACAATTCAAAAAATAAATGAGCGAAGAAGAAAATATATTACCAGAAGATATTCCGCAAGAGCAATCAACAGGCGAAACCATTTCGTCTGATGAACCTGTTGTTGAAACCGAACAACTCATAACTCATAATTCTCAACTCTCAACGCCCGACATGGAAGTACATCATCATCCCAAAGTAGAAAAGAAAAATTTTAAAGAATATTTGCTGGAAGGTTTAATGATCTTTCTTGCAGTTACGCTTGGCTTCTTTGCAGAAAATTACAGTGAGCATGTAACCGATGCGCAGCGTGAAAAAGAATTTGCCGTAGAATTGTATGCAGAATTAAAAAGTGATTCTACAGTTGCTGCCAATATGTTTTTGATCCGTGGTCAGAAATTAAAGGACATGGATTATTTAAGCAGTTATTTTAAAGACAGTTCACTGACAGCACTTCCCAAAGCATTTTATCCTGCCTATACCACTTCCCTGTACCTGATTAACTCCTATAGTTTTGAACCAAAAGATGGTATCCTGGAACAGCTTAAAAGTTCCGGCTCACTCCGCTATTTTAAAAGTGCGGCATTGCAGAAGCTGCTCGGTGATATCAGCGTATGCATTAATAATATGCGGTACCGTAACGAACAGGAATACCAGTTCTTTGCAAGTCCGATTAAATCCTTTATGCTGGAGCATTATGACTTCAGCTGGCTGAACCGGTTGCGCAATGGAGATGATACCATTCATGCGCTCGATCTTTTAAATAATTACCGAAACAGTAACCGGTATGTTGATGGAAAGATCCTGAATCTTCTTTCACTTGACAAAAGCGAAGTAGGTAATATGATCCAGTTTTATAAACAGATGCTGGTCTCTACACAATCGCTCCAGATGAACAATTATATTATTGCGAATAAAAAAATACTGCAGCTTTTAAGAACAACTTATTCTTTGGAAAATGAGTAAAAAATAAAATAACAGGAGGACAAAAAATTATGAAAATAAAATTAATTATCCTTTTTACTTTTTGCTTTGCGGCTATTGGTTACAGTCAGCAGATGCCCGACAGTTTAAAAGCGAAATATGATAAAGCAAAAACGGATGAAGACAAAGGAGAATGCCTGATTAAATATTTATCGTCTATTCCAATGACAGATAGTAACAATGTAAAAAACACACTTGAACTGTCTTCCTGGTTTAAGCAACATCATGATAATGTCGGGGCAGACTACGCTGACGTGCTGATTGCGGGACTGATCCTTGTAAAAAAATCTGACAATGCCGCTGCGCTGAAAATATGTTTTGATGTGTTGCCGCATTTTGAAAACAGAAAAGACAACTTTGGTATTTACAAAACCTATAACGTAATAACAGCTGCATATTTTGCCGCGAGGAGTTATGAGGAAGCAGCGAAATATGATAAAATGGCGCTGGCATTAATGCCCGATACGAGTGAAGCTCAAAAGCTTAGCATATCGAAAGCCTACAATGGTATTGGCTGCATTTATGGTGAATCCGGCCAGGCTGATTCCGGATTGGTATATGCGCAGAAGGCAGTGAACATGGACGTGGAATTTAAAAACATTCCACAACTGGCCGTTTCCATCAGTACGCTCGCCGAAAATTATATAGCCGCCGGACAATATGATATTGCATTGCCTTTTTTGAAAAAATCTTATGGTTACTACCTGACACATCAGGCTAAAAAAAATGATTACCTGCTTTCCTATCTTATGAATGATTTTGCACAGGTATTCCTGGCTACACAACAATACGACAGTGCCGTTTATTATGCACATAAAGCACTTGAAATATCTATGCCTTTTGATTATAAAGATCAAAGCATGCGCTCCTATGAATGCCTCTATAAAAGTTTTGAAGCGACAAAACATGAAGATAGTCTTAACAGGTATTTCCGGCTGGCAATGATCACAAAAGATTCGCTGTTCAATATTGAGAAAACAAAAAGTATCGAGGCATTGGGTTTTCGCGAACAATTGCGGCAGCAGGAATTGACAACAGAAAAACTTAAAGCGGAAGAAGAGCGCCGGCAGAATATCCAATATGCATTGATCGCCCTGGGTATTGTTGGATTTATTACATTGTTTTTAATTTTCAGCAGAACACTTGTTGCCAATGAAAGGCTGATCTCTTTTTTTGGAATACTGGGTTTACTGATCGTATTTGAATTCATCAATCTCTTTATTCATCCATGGCTGGCGCGCTTTACACATGAATCGCCTGTGTTAATGTTACTGGCACTGGTGCTGATCGCATCGCTGTTGATTCCATTGCATCATCAGCTTGAACATTGGATTAAAGGAAAAATGATCGATAAAAATAAAGCGATAAGATTGGCAGCTGCAAAGAAAACAATTGAGCAACTGGAAAAGCCACAAAACCAATAACAGGATTATGAAAATAAAAATGATCATCCTTTTTACTTTTTGCTTTGCGGCTATTGGTTACAGTCAGTCAATGCCCGACAGTTTAAAATCGAAATACGATAAAGCAAAAACGGATGAAGAAAAAGGAAAACTGCTTTATGCAAATATCATCCGGCCCAGTGCTGCTGATAGTGCAACCATTGTACATGCGATGGGGCTGATTAACTATTTTAAAAAACAGCATAATGAAACAGGTGCTGATTATATGGAATTGTATGTCGCCGCTGCACTTACCTTCAAAGGAGATTACTCAACATCATTGAATATGGCCTTTCCTGTTCTATCCCGATTTGAAGAAAGAAATGACCGTTATGGAATGATGCATGCCTATCATGATATCGGCATGGCATACGACCAGGCCAAAGACCGCGAAAAATCATTTGCTTATTCAAAAAAATCCATTGCACTGGCAGAAACAGTTGATCCCAAAGGTTTCCTTTCTACTGTCTGCAATGATCTTGCTGTTTCTTATTCCACTGCAGGTTTACCGGATTCAGGGTTATTGTATGCACAGAAAGCAGTGGCGATTGATATGCAGGCCAGGGATACTTTCAGACTGTCTACGTCAATGAGTACGGTAGGTGAAAATTATATGGCAGCCGGGCAATATGATATTGCATTACCTTTTTTGCGAAAATCATTTAACTACCAGTTGATCGCAATGGGCGATGAACAGAATTACAGTCTTGCTTATGCGTATAATGATTTTGCACAGGCTTTTCTCGGCCTTAAACAATATGACAGCGTTACAAATTATGCGCTTCGATCAATACAGGTATCGCGGTTACTGGGTTACAAAGATCAGCAGCTGCGTTCTTATGAGTACCTGTACAAAAGTTTTGCTCAAATAAATGCAAAAGATAGTTTGAATAAATATTTACTGCTGGCCATGTCTGCAAAAGATTCTTTGTACAGCATGGAAAAAACAAGGAGTATTGAAGCAATGAATTTCCGCGAGCAGATCCGGCAACAGGAATCAGAGACCGAAAAAATAAAAGCAGAAGAACAGCGTCGGGAAAACATTCAATACGCATTTATTGCTTTCGGAATCATTACCCTTCTCATTGTTTTTCTTTTGCTCAGCCGCAGTTTTATTACCAATACCAAAATGATCGAGTTCTTAGGAATAATTGCTTTATTGATCATATTTGAATTTCTGAATTTATTATTACATCCTTTTTTAGAAAGAGTTACGCATCATTCACCGGTATTAATGTTGCTGGGACTGGTCTGTATTGCAGCCTTACTGGTTCCTTTACATCACCGCATAGAAAAATGGGCAACTGCAAAATTAGTAGAGAAGAATAAGAAGATACGATTGGCAGCAGCGAAGAAAACGATTGAGCAACTGGAAGGAAATTAAGAGGTCTTTACACTCAAGGAAACTCTGTGTAAAGCCTCTCTTACCTCTGCGGTTAATATTTTTACCACAGTGTTACACAGAGTTGATCACGGAGTTTCACAAAATATAAGATAGCGTATGGAAGATAAAAAATTTGAACATATTGATTTTACAGAAACAGCTCTGGAAGACAGTGATTTTGAAAATTGCATTTTCGATAATTGTAATTTCTCAAACCTTGATCTGTCTGCAATACATTTCACCGGCTGTGAATTTATTAATTGCAACCTGAGCCTGACGAAGCTTACAAAAACTGTTTTAAGTGAGCTTATTTTCAAAGATTGCAAATTATTGGGCATGCACTTTTACGATTGCAGCCCGTTTCTTTTCAGTATGCGTTTTGAAAATTGCCAGCTGGACCTTTCTTCTTTTTATAAACTTAAATTCAAAAAGGCAGATTTTAAAAACTGCAGTCTGAAGGAAGTGGACTTTACCGAAACAGATCTTAGTGCTGCTGTGTTTGATAATTGCGACATGACAAAAGCAGTTTTCGATAATACGCTTCTGGAAAAAGCAGACTTCAGAAGTTCATACAATTATTCAATTGACCCGGAAAAGAACCTGATAAAAAAGGCAAAGTTTTCAATGCCGGGTATCGCGGGTTTGCTGGACCAATATGATATTGAAATAGATTGACAGGAAATTATATTCAGCAGTGCTGATTGAGTTTGTTTTTTTGCCGGGAAGACGATAAGACGGCAAGCCAGAGCAGAATTCTTCCCGCCTGAGGGGCTGGTTTCAAACTGATATACTACTATTCAACAGTTGTTTTAATTTCGGAATTATTTAATCAGCCAATCAGGCAAACATGAAAAAAATTATTGCCCTTATTTGTTTTTTTGCAGGCATCCATACTGCATTTGCGCAAACACCCATTGAGCGGTTCAGCGAAATTGTAAAAAGATCAGAATATAGTTTTGTGAATAAGGGCGGCGCTTTCGACTCCAGTTCTATCATTCAGTTGCTGCAGATCGCACAGCAATTAAAGAACGATTCCCTTCTCGCGATCAGTTATAACTGGATCGGTTCTTTCCTGGCTTTTAATAAAGGTGATAATATTACTGCACTCGAATATTATTTCAAAGCATTGCCGCTGGCGGATAAAGTAAATGACAAACGACGCATCAGTTCGCTGTACTTTGATATCGGGCTGATCTATTTTATACTCGAGGACAATGAAAAGGCCGGTGAAAATATCCGCAAGGGTGGAGAAAATCTGCCAGAGAGATCCTCGCCCATGTTTGATTTTATGCTGGTGCAATATCAACGGAATATGTCGCAATATTATTTATATGCGGGGCAACCGGATTCTGCATTGCATTATTCACAGGCAGCATTGGAAACAAGCCACCGGATAAAAAGCACCTCCTTCGAACAGGGCGCACTGTACCTGAGTGCTGAATGCTATGCGCAACTGGGTGACCGTGAAATCGCCGCTATCTATTTTAAAAAAGCATATGTGCTCTGTGATTCAATTATGCTCACTTCTTCAAAGCTTCCTTTTTTCGCAGCCTATACCGGTTTTTTATTATCCGGTCATAAAACAAATGAAGCTTACCAGGAAGCACGGAAAGTATTCGATCTTGCAGCAGCAGATAACAATGACAATATGAAACTGGCGGCAGATAGTTTATTGAAACAGGTTTTTGATTCGATGCACAATGTAGACAGTGCTTATTATTATTTAAAAATGGAATCTAAAGTTGCTGCATCAATATTCAGCCGGAACAATATCAACCGGGTACAGTCGCTGGCTTTTAATGAACAGCTTCGCCAGATAGAAGACAAAGCACAACTGGCGGAAACAGCACAGCAACGCAAAGAAAATATACAATATGTATTGATCGCACTCGGCATCATTACTTTACTCATCCTGTATCTTTTACTCAGCCGGAGTTTTATTACCAATACCAGGCTCATCGAATTTTTCGGCATTATAGGATTGCTGATCGTCTTTGAATTTCTGAATTTATTACTGCATCCTTTTTTAGAAACTGTTACACATCATACGCCCGTGTTGATGTTGCTGGCATTGGTCTGCATTGCAGCTTTACTGGTCCCATTACATCATAAACTTGAAAAATGGGCAACGCATAAGCTGGTGGAGAAAAATAAAAAGATCCGGTTGGCAGCGGCGAAGAAAACGATAGCACAGTTAGGGAGTGAGGTTGATAAGTAAATACAGTTGATAAGGTTGAAAGAGTTGATAGAGGTGCAGCATTATAAAAATTAAAAAAGCATGTCGAAGAAAAAATCATTTCCCGGACCAATACCCATTCTGATGATGGTGATCATACTGGCAGCTGTTTGTACCTGGATAATGCCAGCGGGGCAATACAGTAAAATGTCCGTCAGTGGTAAAAACTTTGTTGTTGCCAATGACAGCAGTGAAATATCATTGCCACTTGCTCAACATACATTGGATAGTCTTGGTATCAGGATCAAAGTAGAAAAATTTATTGACGGCGATATCCGCAAACCCATTTCTGTGCCCGGCACATTTACCAGGCAACCAAAAAATCAACAGGGATTTATCAGCATCCTGCAGGCGCCGGTGAAAGGTATTATGGACAGCATCGACATTATTTTGTTCATCCTCATCATTGGCGGTTTTATGTTTGTGTTCAATGAAACGGGTGCTATGATCAAAGGCATTGCATGGCTGGCACATACCATGAAAGGACGTGAACAATGGCTGATCATTATTCTTACGGTACTGTTTTCTTTTTTTGCAGCGTCTTACGGAATGGCAGAAGAAGCACTTGTTTTTTATCCGATACTGGTGCCCTTATTTCTTGCTGCAGGTTATGATCTGCTGGTGCCGCTGGCCATTATTTTCGGTGGCACTTCTGTTGGTGCAATTGCGTGTTTCTCCAATCCTTTTGCTACCATCATTGCTTCCAATGCAGCCGGCATCAACTGGATGGATGGCCTTAATGAAAGACTGATCCTCTGGGCAGTCATCACTGCAGTAACGGTATGGTATATTTTAAGGTACGCTGCTAAAATAAAAAAAGATCCGGCCACTTCGTTGGTGCATAAAATTGATGGAGAAGTAAAATCGTTGTATGGAGTTCATGTCAATAGTGATATTGCACCAAAGCTGGAAGGGAAAACAAAATTACTGCTGCTCATTTATATTGCTACATTCCTTTCCATGATCGGCGGTGTGGTTTTCTTAAAGTGGTGGACCACAGAAATGTCTTCATTATTTCTTGGTTCATCTATATTGATTGCATTAATTACGCGGATCAATGAGAAAATATTTATCCGTGAATTTATTAATGGTGCTGCCAGTTTATTGTCGGTGGCATTTATCATCGGCGTAGCAAGGGGCGTCACCATTATTTTAAATGACGGGCATATCAGTGATTCCATTCTGTATTATGCCAGCAACCTGGTACAGGGCGTGCAACCTTCCGTATTTATTTTATTGCTGCTGCTGTTTTATTTTGTATTCTCTTTATTTATTCAGTCCAGTTCCGGTATGGCGGTATTGACCATGCCTATCATCGGTGCATTGGCCGTTCTGGTAAATGTTCCGGGAAGAGAAATTGTAAACTCTTATATGTATGGCATGTGCCTGATGTCGCTGCTCGCACCTACCGGTCTTATCTTACCCTCATTGGCAATGGTGAATATAAGTCTGAAGACGTGGTTTAAGTTTATCATGCCCTTACTGATCATGCTCAGCATTATCTGTATAGGGGCGTTGCTGATCGGGATACATATTTGATGGGAAATGAAAATTAAAAATTAAAAAGAAAAAATCATTACAGATTGTTTATGAAACAAAATGCCGGTATGTTTCCCGGTGAAATTAGTATAACGGCTCCTGAGCCAGTTCTGACTTAAGACTGCCTGTTTTAAAGTGTGGAAACCGTTGCAGGTTCATAAAGCAGGCAACTTTTAATTACCTTCCTGTTTTAAAAGTTCTGGATTGTGCCGCAAATCTTAACCTATATTATTGTAGATGATGAGGAAATAGACAGGATTTCCATTGAAGCGGAAGCAGCACGTTTCCCTTTTCTTAAAAAGAAAGCGAATTGTGCGCATGCACTGGAAGCTATAGAAATTATTGAACGCAATCCCCCGGATATTATTTTTACTGATATTCAAATGCCTGATATCAACGGGCTGCAGCTTATCCGTAAAATAAGTAACCTGGTAGCAGCGCCGGTATTCATCACTTCACATACAGAATTTGCCCTCGATGGTTTTGAGCTGGAAGTATTTGATTATATTTTAAAACCGCTGAACCATGAGCGCTTTGCTAAATGCGTTCTCCGTCTTCAGGATTTTTTTGAATTGCGCAGCAAAGCATTTGCGTATCAGAATAATGAACCGGATTTTATTATCATCAGGCAGGGACATGACAAATATAAAATTGCATTGAAGGATATTATTTACCTGGAGGCGATGAAGGACTACACAAAAATAATTACGCTGAATGGCAATTACCTGGTGCTGACTACTTTTGCTAATATGCTGAAAAGTCTTTCAGTAAAATTTATTCAGGTGCATAGAAGTTTTATAATAAATTCAGAACAGTTTTCTGCAATGAAAGATAATAAGCTGTACCTGGACAAATATGTACTGCCGATCGGGAAATTGTACCGGCAGAAACTTGCGGACCTGTTTTAGTGATTCATTACCATGAATAAGAAATTTATTTATTCCTTCTTCTTATTGTTTCTCTTTACCGGAGCAACTTTTTTTTCAATGGCCCAGAAGCCTGACTTGTCTCTTTATAAAACCCACGAAGAAAAAGTACAAAGATGGCTTGGCTACTGTGAATGGCTGAAGGCAGGTTCAGGAAATGATGCCATGACCGTTCGCCAGAACATGGCCCCTGCTGCGGAGGAAGGCCTGCAATTGATCTCAGCAGATGATCTTCCTGCCAAAGCCCGTTTCTTAGCTTATAAAGCCCTGGGATTTTATTACCGGCAGGATATAGAGGCAGACAGTGTGAGCTACTATTATCTCGAAAGCCTTGACCTTGCCAAAAAAGTAAATGATGTATCGCTTATCGTTAGTGATTGCGTTGCGCTGTTGCATATTGGTTATGAAGATGAGAAAGAAGATAAAGGCAACAGGCTTAAAGATATGCTTCAATCTATCATTGATACCAGCAGCAACCAACAGATATTGCAGGATGGCTACGCAGCATTGGGCAGTTACTTTCAGCAGAAAGCTTTTTACAGCAGCGCCCAGGATTATTTTATTAAAAGTATCGTACTTAAAAAGCAGCAGGCAGATACCACAAGCATCAACAGAATAAAAAATGATTACGCCAATCAATGCTATGCTCTGGCGAAACTTTATTTAAATACCGGATCGCCGGATAAAGCACTCGATATACTTTACGAAGGAAAAACATCTGCTGCTGTTACAGCACTTACTCATGGACGGTATGAGGCGTTGTTCATAGAAATTTTCTGCAGGAAGGAAAAGATCGATTCAGCACTGGATCATCTGCACAGGTATATTGATCCGCTGGAAAAACAGTTCAGTAAAGCACCCATAGTACCTGCAGAAGTTGTTTTTTCAAACCTTGCCATTGCAGAATATTATATCAACGCCAAACATTATGATAGTGCGTTCTCTTATCTTGATAAAGGCTATAAACTTTCTGCTAAGAGCAAGGAACCTTTATTTGAATACAGGGGTCAGAAACTAATGGCACGCTATCTTTTAGAAACAGGTAACGCAGCGAAAGCAATACCGTTGCTGAATAAAGCGCTTCCTGTTGCAAAACAATTCAGCAAAGAAGATGATGCAGATCTCTTGAAGTACATGGCCCTTGCCCAGACTGCTGTGGGAAATAAGGATGCTGCCCTTCAGTATTACGCAGCGTACACAGATTTACTGGATACATTGACCAAAGAGAAAATATCCCGGAATTTTGCAGACCTGGAAACACATTATCAAACCAATATCAAGCAGAATACGATCACCGCACTGGATAAAGAGAACAAACTTAAAAAACTTGAATTACAAACAGCTTCACGGACAAAACTGCTGCTCATTATTGGCCTGGTAGCTGTTGGCCTCCTTGCACTGCTGCTGTATTTTGTTTACCGCAACAGGGAAAAGGTAAATTCATTACTACACATGCAGAACAACCAGTTGGAACGGCTGAACAGCGAACTTGGTACTGCAAACAATACAAAAGCAAAACTCTTCAGCATTATCAGCCACGATCTTCGTTCACCCATCAGCCAGATAATACAGCTGCTGCAACTGCAGAAAGAAAATCCAATGCTTATAAGTGAAGCAGCAAAGGCTGCACACGATATCCGTTTGAAAGCTGCTTCTGAAAATGTGCTGGAAACCATGGAAGATATGCTGTTGTGGAGTAAGAGCCAGATGGAATATTTTAAACCGCAACTGACCACCGTAAATATTTATCTGCTGATCAGGAATGCTCTGGCGTTTATAAACAGCGAAGCAGAACAGAAAAATATCAGTATCAATATGGAAGCAGTTGAAAATTTTTCACTGCAGACGGATGAGAATTTTGTGGCGGTCATTATCCGTAATCTTTTACAGAATGCACTTAAATACAGTAATGCCGGAACTGAGATTAAGATTGCTGCTGCTGATAAAAAAATATCTTTTACCAACAGTTCTTCTGTCGCGGATGCTGATTTACTGAATGCCCAGTTGAATAATAAGAATATCGACAGCAACAGATCCGGTCTTGGTCTGCAGATCGTCAGCGATCTTGCAACTGCGATCGGCATTCATGTGTTCTTTCAAAAAGAAGAAACAGGCAAACTAACTGCTGTAATGGAATGGACAGACTGATCTATTTTTTTACAAGCGCATTCAGTTTGTTTTCTGCAGCAACATATAGATCAACTTTTTTATTCAGTCTCGCTACTGAATTTAATAAGGATTGTAATTGCTGTTGCAGCGTTTCATTATTTACCGTCAGTATTTCATTTTCTTTTTTTAAATCTGCCAGTTTCTGTTGCTGCTGTTCAATTTTCTCCGTTCTTTTTTCCAATGCCAGGATTGCGGTAAAACTTACGCCGAGAAAGTCGGCCTGGTTGATCAGGCTGTCATTGCCGATCGTTCCTATCGCATCATGACCAAAGGCATTGTGAAAGTCCTGCGCCATTGGTCCGTAATGCCGGAATGTTTTTGAATCCTGTCCTTTATAATTCCAGGTACACAGTTTAAACTTTGCGATCTTACTTAAAAGCTCTTCGCCGTTCACCGGTATTATTTTTTCTTTTTTGGTACTGTCACTTATCTGCGACCAACTGTTATCGCCATGATTGGCGAGTATGCCTGTGCGGTTGGTATTACCTCCGGTTATAAAATAATAACCATTATTAAACCGGCAAACCATCTGATCATCGGTGCCGCTGCCCACACTGCCTGCATTCCATGGATCAGTGTCGCCGAGCATTGCATTCCCTTTGTGGCCGCCGTCAAAAAGATTCGCGCCGAATATCATTGAGCCGTTTCCTGTTGCAGAAATATTTGTTCCCATCGCAATGGAACGCGTTCCGGAAGCAGTTGCACTGATACCCATTGCAAAAGAATAATCTCCCGCAGCATTGGTAAAATCGCCTGCCGAAAAAGAACTGTTGCCGCCTGCAGTGGTATTGTTTCCCATAGCAACAGACATTGTACCGTTCGCATGGCAAAGGCTTCCTGCCGCAAAAGCAAAATCGGCGGCGGTGGTATTGCCATATCCTATTGCAGCAGAACCTACACCATTTGCCGTGCAATTTCTTCCCACTACAAAAGAATAATCCTTGTTTGCGGTGGTTGTACTGCCCATGGCAACAGAAGAAACTCCTATGGCCTGGGTTCCGTTACCTGAAGCGAAAGAATAATTGCCGCCGGAATAAGTGTTATTACCCAATGCAAACGAATAGTTTCCCTGTGTAGCAGTGGCGTTGCCCATTGCAACAGAAGAAATACCGACTGCTGTTGTGCCGCTTCCTTCAGCAAAAGAATAATCTCCTTCTGCTTTTGCATTGCTACCCATCGCAACAGCAGCAAAATGAGTTGCCATAGAATTATTACCTTCTGAAAATGAGTAACTGCCCTGTGATGATGTGTGAAATCCTGTAGCAAAACTGCCCGTGCCAGTAGCAAAAACGTCATATCCTAAACCAACAGACCAGTTACCGGTATATTGATCGTCCCACAAAAATCCATAGCTGGCATCCAGGAAACCCGCACGCAAAGCTCCTCTTTTAGGATACCAGATAAACTTGGCGCCCGTTCCTGTCTCGGTAAGTGAATATGAATTTGCAGAAAGTGTATCTCCTTTTGCAATAATCCCTCCGTTATGAATAATGTTTAAACCTGCGGTAGGATTGCTGGTGCCGATGCCCACGTTCTGTCCGTTGTCTACGAGCTGTGAATTGCCTACCGTTGCTGTTCCTGTAAATTTGGGAAGATAATTTATTGTTCCGCTGACAGAGCTGCCATTGGCCATCTGTTGCCAGGATGCACCGTTATTGTAGTAAAAAGAATTGACCGTTGTATCATATACCAGCAATCCTTTTGTGTTGGGAATAGCAATGCGGCTTGTGGTACTTGTTCTGGGAACCAGCAGTCCTTTATTAAAAGCTTTTATATCGAGCATTGCATTGGCATTGGGAATACTGCCATCGTTATTGATCCCGATGTTCTGGGCATATGCAATATTTATTGAAAATAAAATAATGATTAACCGTCCTGCAATGGATACTATATGTTTCATAGCTAAATGATTGACCTTTAAAAAATATTGTTCTTTAATAAAAATGCACTGTCCTTATTCATCGATTGTTATCAGCTTTGTTGTGCTGTAAAATCCTTTATAAAATTAAGCCGATGGTAAAAGCTGTGCATTAACTAACCGACGAACGGATGTTTAAAACCGACAGAAAATCAAAAGCCTTTTACCGGTAATTGAACAGAGAACTATTTAAAGAGACAATCACGAGTATTGTATTTGCATCGTTGTGAAAAAAAGAAAAATACTAAATGATTGAAAACAGTCAGTTATGCGCAGGATTGTATCAATCCTTGGGTTATGCGTTATGCTAAATGGAATGCGGAGTGCTTGAAATAGAGTAGAAATGCAAAAAGGTTTACAACATTAAAGCGCTACATTACTGTCAAATTAAGCAATTATGAAAAGTAAACCGGATAGCCCAGGTGTTTATATTCCTCCTCCCTTATTTTACGTTTTAGCTTTTATTGCTGCAATTTATATTGAAAAGAAACAAGTGCGTAGATGGTTATAGCAAAACGGCGTTCATGGTGAGTAGCGCGGGCGCATAAGAAAATTAACAGCGCCATACAGGCGCATGGAAATGGATGCATTATTATTCAATTACTAAGATCATTAAATTCTTTTTATGAAAAAAAATCTTCTGTTAACTGTCATTTGTTTTTGTATTCTTTTTACAAAGCTATATGCACAGGTAGGTGTCGGCACGCCAACACCCGATGCGAGCGCAATGCTGGAGATAAATGCTTCCGGCAAAGGGTTGCTTATTCCCAGGATTAGCCTTAGTTCTTTAACTGATGCGGCAACTATTTTAAATCCTGCAACAAGTTTATTGGTTTATAATACAAATGCTGCACTGGCGGGTGGCAATGGATATTATTATAACAGTGGTACAACAGTGTTACCTGTATGGACGAAACTTGCTACTGGAACAGGTAATAATGGATGGCTGCTCACAGGTAACAGTGGCACTGATACTACGATAAATTTTTTGGGCACAACAGATAATAAACCTCTGATCTTTAAAGTAAATAATATAAAGGCCGGCTATATTGGCGTACCGGCAAATGATGGAAATGTTTTTCTGGGTTATCAAAGCGGACTGGTAAATAAAGGTTACAGCAATGTGGCCGTAGGTATTAAAGCTTTATCCGGTAATACTACTGCTACCAACCTGGTTGCCATCGGTGATTCTGCATTGTACAGTAACACTACAGGCGATCAAAATACAGCCATAGGTTCAATGGCGCTTTTTTCCAATACACAGGGAGGTGCTAATACTGCCAGCGGTCAAAGATCATTATACTCAAATACAACAGGCTCTGTAAATACCGCTGACGGCGTTGCGGCACTTTATTCAAATTCAATCGGGACAGATAATGTTGCTAATGGATTTGTTACGCTTTTTTCAAATACCAGTGGCAGCGCTAATACAGCAAATGGAAGTCATACAATGGAAAGTAATACAACAGGGAATCAAAATACTGCTACTGGTGCCGGGGCTCTCAGAAACAATAAAACAGGAAACACAAATACAGGTAATGGATATCAATCACTTTATTCTGATACTTCAGGATATAATAATACAGCTAACGGCGCCTATTCACTTTATTTTAACCGGATAGGTTTTGAAAATACTGCTGCTGGTTTTCAAGCACTTTTTTTTGATACATCAGGATCATATAATGCAGCTAATGGTGCCTATGCGCTTTATTCAAACACAAATGGAAATTTGAATACTGCAAATGGATATGCGGCACTTTATTCTCACAGAATATTATCACAAAACGTTGCTAATGGTGCTTATTCACTCTACACTGATTCGTCTGGATATTCAAATACGGCCGTGGGATATTATTCATTATTTTCCAATAAAACAGGGCATGAGAATGTTGCCCTGGGCAACTTATCGCAGAGAGGAGGTTCCGGTGTTTCGTCAGGAAACAACAATGTATCGTTGGGGAATGCATCCATGTTCAATATAACTACCGGTAATCAAAACACGGGTTTGGGTGATGGCGCTCTTTCCGGGATTACATCGGGCAATTTAAATACCGGGATCGGTGCAGGCGCCAATGATAATATAACCAAAGGAAATGAAAATATATCGATTGGATTCTGGGCCGGCAGAACCAATGATACTGCCAGTTATAATATAGCTATCGGATCGCAGGCTGCTTATTATAACAGGAGAAATTATATAACCGCTGTTGGTTACCAGGCTTTGTTTCACAATAGCCAGGGAAGTGCCAGCCTATCCGAAGGCGTTAATAATACAGCTCTGGGGTTCCAGGCTTTATATGGTAATACTACCGGCAGTTCTAATACTGCCATTGGTCTCAATGCGCTTTCAGACAATACAACAGGAACAGGGAATACCGCTACAGGTCTTTATGCAATGATTTTTAATACGTCCGGTTCTCAAAACACAGCAAATGGTCTTGATGCCCTCAGCCGGAATACAAGTGGTTCAAATAATACAGCAATGGGATACGACGCTTTATATAACAGCACAACTGGAAACAACAATACTGCCGTAGGAAATTATTCACTTTTTCAGAATACAAACATCGGCGGTCTTACCGCTGTTGGTTACAAAACACTTTTTGCCAACACTACCGGTACACAAAATACCGCCATAGGCGACAGTGCACTTTTAAATAATACTACCGGTGGTGCCAATACAGCTACCGGCACATTTGCGCTCAGGAGCAATACATCAGGCGCATTAAATACGGCCACGGGTGTAAATGCATTAATCTTCAGCAATGGAACTGATAACACTGCTGATGGTGTAAGTGCCTTAGTCAGCAATACTTCGGGCAATCAAAACACTGCAGTAGGAAGCGGGGCGCTGTATGATAATACCAGCGGCATCGGAAATACCGCCATAGGTTATTTAGCCGGTGTAAATGCACCGGGAACTTATAGCAATGCTACTGCAATAGGTTATAATGCAAGAGTGGATGTTGGCAATAAAATTATGATGGGCAATAACGGTGTTACAAGTATCGGGGGCTTTGTTGGCTGGTCAAATTTCAGCGATGGCAGGTATAAGATAAATATTCAGCAAAATGTACCCGGACTTGCCTTCATCAATAAACTTACTCCTATCACCTATACACTGAACGTGGATGCTATAGAATCGAAACTGCATCAACATGATAATATAATGAGATCTCCTGACGGGAAATCAATTATCAGCCCGATAAATGATCCTTTGATGAAACAGTCTTTGCTGGAAAAATCAAAAATTGTTTATACCGGATTTGCTGCACAGGATGTAGAAAAAGCAGCTCAGTCTCTTGGATTTAATTTTAGTGGAGTGGATAAACCAAAAAATGATCAGCAATCTTTTTATGGATTGCGTTATGCTGACTTTGTTGTGCCATTGGTAAAAGCCGTACAGGAACAGCAAACACTTATTGAAGAACTTAAAAAAGAAATCGATCTGCTTAAAACTGAGGTTGAAAAGATCAAAAAATGAAGATGCATTTCTTCAGTTAACATACATCATCCCGGAAATGAAACAAAAATTCTTACTGTCTGGCTTTCTTATATTGCTGGCGGCGGCAGGTTTCGGGCAGCCTATCAAACGAATTAATGGTACAACCATTTCAGCAGACTCGTTGCAAAATAAAATTGAATACCTGATGAAAGTTGCCAATGTTTCAGGGACGGGTGTTTCAGTATTCAATAATAATAAAATTGTATTCAGCAAAACATTTGGATTGGCGGATGTTCAAAAAAATAAACCGTTTACCCAGGAATCAATTATGTATGCCTGTTCATTTGCAAAAAATGTATTTGCTTATATAGCCATGCAATTGCTGCAGGAAAAAAAACTTGACCTGGACAAACCACTTGTTGAATATCTCGACAAACCTTTGACAGAAATTAAAATACAAGGATATAAAAGAGGATACCAGGACTTAAAAAATGACAACCGCATCAATAAAATTACCGCACGCATGTGTCTCAATCATTCAACCGGACTTCCCAATTGGCGGTGGATGGAAGCAGACAAAAAATTAAAAATAAAATTTGAACCGGGAACACGCTATAGTTATTCCGGCGAAGGGTTTTATTTACTGCAGTTTATTATCTGCCACATTACCGGAAAGGATTATGAAACGCTTTCACAGGAAAGAGTTTTTATCCCGCTCGGCATGACACACACAAGCCAGGTTTGGCAAACTCGTTTTGATGATAATATCTGTTATGGCCACAATGCAAAAGGCGAACCTTATGAATTGATGAAATGGAATGAAGCAAGTGCAGGAGGTTCAATGAGTACAACTCTGGAAGACTACAGTAAATTTTTTGCTGCTATGATTCAAAGTAAAAATCTGAGTGCAGCAGGTTTTAAACTTATGACAAACCCAACAATACGGATCAGATCAAGACAACAATTCGGACCGGGTGCCGCGATAGACAGCACAGACAATGACAATATTAAATTGAGTTACGGACTTGGCGTAGGCGTTTTTCAAACACCATATGGCAGGGCTTTTTTTAAAGAAGGACATGATGATGGCTGGGGACATTATTCTGTTTGCTTTCCGGATAAAAAAATAGCGATTGTCATCATGACAAACAATGATAATGGCGAAAGTATTTTTAAAGAATTGCTGGCGTATGCCATCGGCGACACTTTTACGCCCTGGAAATGGGAAGATTATATTCCTTATGATATGAAAAATTAATGGCAGCCAAACTGCCGGACAGATCGAGCCTATCGGATGATTTTTCTTTAAACTTAGTATAGGTCCATTATTACAGAACGCAGATTATTATGATCTTCAGGATTGGTGCTGATCTTTTTTAATTTAAAATGATGATTCAGATTGAATGCTTTGCAATGAAGTGAACTGCTACCAGTGTTTGTGGTCCCACGATAGGAGAGGTTGGTTCAATCTCTGTGAGTTGAGATAAAGCAATTAAAGAAATGAAAACAGCCTCCATGCAGGAGGCTGTTTTTTTTATTCAAAAGCTATTTAGCTTTTATTACAGTTCATCTTTGAACAGGAAACCTTGTCTTTGCCTGAATTTACCCGGATGGGATATTGCCGACAGAGGATTGGGTATGTGTCAGCTGAACAGTGCCTGCGACCTGCGTGATTTTACTGGAGCCGTTATAACGGTGACCGACAATTGTTTCGGAGAAGTAATGTTTAGTATTCCTTCGCTGAACCCGGTGAAAGAACTGAAAGCGCCCAGAGACTGCAAACACGTAAACCTTAAACTTGTTTTAGTAAGCTCTCCTTTTGCAGGAGCAGGCAGCAGCGTGAACATAACTACACAATCATATGAATTTGCTTATGAAGACAATACCATGCCTGCGGTGGATCTTAAACTGAACTGTGGCAGTGCCGTTGGTGATATTGCGATTGCAGTAATAGCGCTGGAGTTCCAGGTATACCAGCAGGGACAAACACTCTGGACTACCGAATCGCTATGGCTACCCGCCGCCGTTATAGGTATGGGCAGGTTGAAGTAAATGGTCAAATACCTGCCCCAACTCATATTTTTTGTGAGAGTAATGACTTACCAAGACAGTTTTACATCAGCCGCCCCGGCCTGTTGGCTACCCTTCGAATGCCCTTCTTTTTCCATCTAATTTATTGACGTTTGTAAGCGATTAGAAACCTTTATAAGTAATTAAAAAACCATTTTGTAGCTTTAGGATCACCTGGGATTGCGTCAATCCAGGAGTTGGCAGTAATTTTTTCAGACACCTTTCTATAATATGAAATTCATTCAAACTCCATTCCTAGCAGCATATTCTCTTCTTCTTAGCGGCTTTTCTTTTGCTCAACAGACTGACCAAATTAAATATAAGCTAACAGAAAAAAGTGCGATAGAAATTGTAACCAAGTTCCTAACGACAAATAAAATCATTGATGGACATAATGATTTTTACCACAGCTTTTATGATTGTTCAACTTGTAAGGGAGAAATAAGAGATTTTCAACTGGATTCTATCAATAGCGGCAACTCAAATATTCCGCTATATAAAAAAGGAGGTGTGGCCGGCCAACTATATAACATTTATGGCAAAGACAGAAAAGTAGAAAATCTTTTAAAAGCGTTTGACTTAATGTATCTGATGGCTAAAACCTATCCGAAGGAAATAACTATTGCAGCCACAGCTACAGATTTACGCAATGCTATACACAAAAATAAAATTGCCATACTCCCAATTCTTGAAGGTTCAGTTCTATTACAGGACAGCAAATCGCTTTTACGGATGTATTACAAGCTGGGTTTACGAAGTGTAACATTTGCTTACAAAACGAACAATCTTGCGGATGGCAGTGATGATACCGCCAAGCACCATGGCATTTCTTCTTTAGGAAAAGATATGATAGCAGAAATGAACAGGCTTGGAATTATCATAGATATGAGCCATATTTCAGCCGATGCCATGAGGGGTATTTTAAAAACAACAAAAGCTCCGGTGATTTTCAGCCATTCAAATGCGTATTCACTCTGCAAAGTAAATCGTAATGTTCCAGATGATGTTCTACTTGAATTGAAAAAGAATAATGGGATTATTATGCTAAACTTCATCCCATTTTATGTTAGTCAACAACATGCTGATTGGCTAAATAAAGCAGAGAGTGATTGGAAAATAAAAGTCAATGAGCTTAGGGACACGGTTGCGGCTGATAAATATTACTCAGATGTTTGGCTTAAACAGAACCCTGAACCTAAAGTATCGGTTATTGATATTGCGAATCATTTCGATTACATCAAAAATTTAATTGGTGTTAGTTATATTGGAATTGGAAGCGACCTCGGTGACACGTATGAATTTACAATTAAGGGTATGACCGATGTAAGCTGCTTTCCCAAATTACTTGTAGAACTCACAAGACGTGGCTGGACAGAAACAGAACTGAAGAAAATAGCTTCCGAAAATTTTTTAAGAGTATTCCAAGAAGTTGAAAAAAGGGCTACCGAAATTAAAACTACCGCCAACATTGCATTGGCGCAATAGCGGCTTAACTTTAAATATTCAGCATTATCTCATCATTCCACAGGCGCAACTGCTTCCAGCCGGCTCTACAAATAAATAAAATTTTGCGGGCTCACCGTCCCTAAAAGATTATTCAGTCTTTGACTGATTGAAAGGCAACTTTAGGATGAGAATATTTATTTATTTTAGTGAAGCTGATCCAGTTACAACTTGTCCGATAAAAGTAGGAGACTGATAACTCTTTATTAACCCCTTGCCCATACCTCATTAACATCAGCCATTAAAACTTGCATATAGAATAAATATAAATTGTATCTTTCTAATAATTGTATGGACTGAATTTTCCGAAGTATTTTTTATGAAAAAGATATTTACTGCGATAACAGTGATGTTGATTTTAACTGCAATGATTGACGTTTCTCAGGTAAGCCTGGTCAATCCAAAACGTAATCAAACAAATACTTTAACTGCTAATATTTTAACTGCCCATGACAGCGGTAGCAAAGACCGCGATAATATTACCGGCGCATCTTCATTTACCATTGCGAATGCTGGCTTATCAAAAATTCAGACAAGTCATTTTGTAAAAGATGATTGGGAGATTAAAGAAAAATTTACGGATAGCGTTTCATTGTTTTCAAATAAGTTGCCGGTCAAAATCAATTTATCACCACTATCATCATGCGATAGCAACAGGCCACATGTTAATGCACAACTGGTATATTTTGGAAAACTTTCAAAACCAAGAATGCAGATAGCAGTTGCAGCAGCAGGTACTAAAATTCTTTTTGCGGGAGGAAACGGGGCTCCTGACTGTCCCGATTGCTGGGGCTCCAGCCGGGTGGATATTTATGATACGGTCAGTCATCAGTGGTCAACAGCCGAACTGAGCCAGGGCCGGTGGGGAATGACTGCGGTTACAGCAGGCAATAAAATATTCTTTGCCGGCGGAGAATTTGGTGATGGGGCCTTTGATTATATCTATTCAGCAGTTGATATATATGATGCTTCTACCAATACCTGGTCGGTTGCTTCGTTGAGTGAAAGCCGGAGTTATATTGCTGCTGCAACTGTTGGTAATAAAGTATTTTTTGCCGGTGGCTGGCAGTCGGATACGCATTATGTTCCGCCTACTGATAAAGTAGATATTTATGACCTTTCTACAAATACCTGGTCAACGGTTTTATTAAGTGAGGCACGTGGCTACGCCTCAGCGATTACTAACGGTCAGAAAATATATTTTGCCGGGGGATTAAAATATAACGGCTCTAATGGCGGCATCCCGTCAGACAGGATAGACATTTATGATAATGCCAGCCAATCATGGAGTACAGCTACATTAACTACGCCGATGGAACTTCCTGCCGGGATCAGGGCAACGGGTAAAATTTATTGGGCCTCGGGTTGCGATGTAGAAATAAAAGATAGTATTACAGGAATCAGCACAACGGCTAACTTATTTAAATCGGGAAGTTGGTTGGATGCTGATGGCCAGAATGCAGTAATAAAGGATAGTATAATAATATTTTTCAGGCACCAGGATCCAACGGATAAGTTTGATATTTATAATACCGCGTCCAATACCTGGAAAATAGGGGTGTTGCCACAAAATCCTATTTCTTATTCTTCCATCATTTCTGTCAACAATGAAGTATTTGTAGCTGGCGGGGCGAGTATGACCAATACAATCGATACGGTGTGGAAACTGAAGTTTAATTGTTTTAATGCTACCTACTCTGCACTTACGGTTACCGATTGCAAAAATTATACACTCAATAATATTACTTATACAAGTTCGGGCGTTTACACACAAACTATTACTAACACTGCCGGGTGCGACAGTATCATTACCTTGAATTTAACCGTTAGCAGTATAACAGCATCCATCAATGCTGCTTCCTGCAGTCCTTATACATGGCACAACCATACCTACTATACCAGTGGCCTATATTCAGATACGTTAGTAACAGCCAATGGCTGTGACAGCATTGTTACATTGAATCTGGTAATTAACACTATAACAGCATCCATCAATGCTGCTTCCTGCGGTCCTTATACATGGCACAATCATACCTACAATACCAGTGGCGTATATTCAGATACGCTTGTAGCGGCTAATGGCTGTGACAGTATTATAACATTGCAGCTCACCATAAATCCTGGCTTATCTTCTACGCTTAATAAATCCATTTGTGCGGGACAATCCTATAACGGACATACTACCGCAGGCAACTATGTTGATACCTTAACTACGGTTAGTGGCTGCGATAGTATTGTAGCAGTTCAACTAACGGTATTGCCTAAACCGGCTCCTTACCTGGGTGCCGACACTTCTATCTGCAATGGTCAATCAATACAACTTTACCCCGGGCAGTTTAACAGTTATACCTGGCAGGATGGATCTGCCCAAAGCAATTTTACAGTAAAGCAGGCAGGAGCATATTCTGTAACGGTTACTAATGGTTGTGGTTCTGCCAATGCTGCCATAGTTATTAACGAAGGTATCTGCGGTATTTATTTTCCTGGTGCGTTTACACCCAATCATGATGGAAAAAATGACCTGTTTAAAATTCTGGGCGCACAGAATATAAATAACTATTCTCTTGAAATTTACAATCGTTATGGAGAAAAGATATTTGAGACCAATGATCCTGCAACAGGGTGGGACGGTACATACAAGGGAAAACCGCAGAACAATGCTGCGTATACCTGGAAATGTATTTTTACAAATGCGGGAACCAAGACGCAAATGAAAGGAACAGTGATTTTATTAAGATAAAAAAGACCGGTGTCGTAACTGATCGAAGGGCAACTTTGGGATAGTTAATATTTATTTATTTCATCGAAGCTGATCCAGTTACAACTTGTCCCGATAAAAGTAGGAGACTGATAACTTTATAAGGCAAAGTTCATTTACACTGTAAACAATATTGTCCTCTAAAACATTAAAATCAAAACAAAATCTGTATGATGAAAAATCTTATTAAACTTGAAGAATTAGGAGTACTTTCTATTTCAGTTTTCTTTTTATATAAATTGAATATTCATATCAGCTGGTGGTTATATATCCTTCTTTTTTTCAGCCCGGATATTGGAATGATTGGTTATTTAATTAACACAAAAGCCGGGGCTTTCACTTATAACCTCTTTCACCATAAAGCAGTCGGATGCATTTTAATAATTCTTGGAGTTGTTCAACCGGATAATTACCTGCTTTTTGCCGGTTTGTTATTCCTCGCACATTCATCATTTGACAGAGTACTGGGCTATGGTCTGAAATATCCCGACAATTTTAAACACACTAATGTTGGCTATATGTAAAAACTGTAAAGCAAAAGCTTGCCAGTGAGATTTCGTTGTGCGTCATCTTCTTGGAACTGTTCTACAATTCCAGACTTGATTAAAAATAAAAATATTTTGATTAAATAAGCAATGAAAAAAATTATAACTTATAAGAAAATCATTTTTGCCATTACACTTCTGATCATAAACTATACAGGTTATGCGCAGGAAATTGTCAACATTATATATGTCGGCGATAACGGCATAACAGAGGATATTAAAGCAGCGAATGCATTCATACTGATAAAACAATCTCCTGGTGGCAGTTTCGAAAGATTGGATTATAAATTAAGTGCTCCCCTTGTTATGTTGAGGACATATAGTGATACCAACATGTCTATTCTTAATGGAAAATTTCTTAAATATTACAAATCGGGTGAATTGGAAATAAACGGACAGTATAATAATAATCAAAAAGATGGCGATTGGTTGTATTACAATGAAAAAGGTAAAATTATCAGTAAGGAAACCTACAGCAATAACACGTTAATACGGAAAGAGAATCCTGATACAGTGAAAAAAGAAAATTCAGTCAGATACGACGATGAAAAGGAAGCTGAATTTGCAGGTGGCAAAATGGCATGGAATAGCTACCTGCAAAATGCACTTCTGAAAATGCCTGCTGAACTTTTCCCGCTTAAAGGCAAAATTGAAGTTGGGTTTATGATTAATACTGAAGGTCAAACGACTGAAATTTATCTGAAAAAATCTGCCCAATTTGCAATTGATGAAGAAGCCCTTAAGATAATTAGACTCTCAGCTTTATGGAATCCGGCTTTTCAAAATGGGCATGCCGTAAACGCTTACCGGGTACAACCATTTACATTTGCAGGTGAAAACTAGTGCAATAACGTTCCCCACACCGGCCCAGTTGATCCCGGTAAGATCATAATTGTTTTAAAAAGTATCAGGGAACAGCTGCATCAATGGAAATAAATTGGTATTTTATAAAATAAAATCTCCCATGAAGTTTACAAAATTAGTCCCGAATATTTTTTACGAAGACATTAAAGTTGGTTTAAAACTTTTTATTGATTGCCTTGAGTTTTCAATTGGCTATGATGACCTTAATTCAAAAGATCCCTGCTGTGTTGCAAAAAAAGATGAGCTGGCAATATTCATTCTTCAAAATAAAGAGGTAGCTGAAAAAGATCGGCCAGAGATCAGACTTCAGACAGATGATATTGCCGGTGTGTATGAAAAGATTGCAATGACTCATCCTGAATTGCTTCATCCAAACGGCAAGACAATAAGTATGAAGCCCTGGGGCGCTAAAGAATTTGCGCTCTTAGACGAATCCGGGATTTGTATAATAATTCAACAATGGTGAAGTATAGTACCAACGAGGTTTAAACGAAATATTTCAGGAAAAAGAATTTGTAAAATAGAGAATACTTAACGCTGCTATTGCAGCCAAAAACATTGACGCTAATATCAGCCCGATATTTTTTCTCATCCGGGATTTTCTGATGTAATCAATAACACAGATCACTACAAAAATCTTAGTCAAGATCATTAAAGTAGCGAGATACCAAAAAAACAAAGAGGGTAGTAAAGCAATCAGTAAACAGCCCAGGAAAACTGGTATTAATCTGCGGATATTTATTGTTGTATTCATGTTGGGTTTATAATTTAAAACTAAACAATATTCTGATTAATTCAAATAAATTTGAGAAAAATTTAGAGCAGCACCAGGTAAATACAGCAACGGATTTCCAAAACTGCGGCAAAGCACGGCGTTATGCGTCATGCTAACGGACCTGCTAACGAAAACGACTGACTACTAAAATACCATGACTACATTATTCCAAAACAAAAAACGAAATCTCTGGATCATTGTAGGCATTACTGTGCTCAATGCTATCGGTATGACAATTGTCTTTCCGCTTTTTCCATTTCTACTCGGATTGTATGTGCCTGCAACAGACATTCCGTTCACGATGAGTGCGCTTGTTTCTGTGTTTGCTGTCTGCACATTCTTTGCTGCACCAATCTTTGGAGCCCTTAGTGATAGATATGGACGTAAATCAATTTTGCTTATCAGTCTGCTCGGTTCAGCTGCCGGATATGTATTGCTTGGTGCCGGAGGCGCATTGTGGGTCCTTTTCCTTGGAAGAATTATTGATGGACTTACGGCAGGAAATCAAAGTGCACTGTTTGCGTATATCACAGACAGTACAGAACCCAATGAAAGAGGTAAATGGTTTGGATATATCGGTGGTGCTATCGGTCTTGGTTTTATGATCGGACCCGCTATTGGAGGTGTGTTGGGAGCTGCTTCTATTACTTTACCGTTTTTTATCACAGCAGGAATTACACTTGTATCCATGTTCTGTATTGCTGTTCTTTTACCGGAATCACTTCCAATAGAAAAACGTACCACGCATCTTACCCTCAAAAGTTTCAATACATTCTATCATTTCAAAGAGATCTTTTCTTTAAAAGATGCAAGAAGCTTATTGGTCATGGGCGTTTTTTTTTATGTGGGGCTCAATATCTGGCAATTCAATGCAAGTATTTTTTTGAAAGATGTATTCCTGTGGGGGCCATCATTTATCGGTGGCATATTTGTACTTGTCGGGATCTGTGATATTCTTTCACGGGTAATTGTATTACCCCAGATGCTTAAGCGATGGAGCGAACAAACTGTCGGCATCATTGGTTTATGCGGGCTCGTGCTGGGACTTGGGCTCATATTCCTGAGTGCATATATTCATTCTGTATTGCTGATCATCGGAGCTGTTGCTTTCATTGTATTGGGTGAAGGTTTATTTGATCCTTCCTATAATGCACGACTCTCTTTGTCTGTTGATGAAAGCAAACAGGGTCTGCTTCAGGGAACAAATCAAAGTTTGCAGGCTTTATATCATGTGATCGTTCCGCTCGGAGCCGCTGCAATTTATACTTACAGTCATGGTGCCGTCTTTGGAATTGCTGCAGTATTGATGGTTTTCGGGCTTGTGCTGTTTATGAAATTAAAAACGAAACGGGTATAAAGGAAACGGAGTTATTTTCTTTCTTTTTTCTTAAGCGCCAACAGTACCTGTCTTCACTTTTCCGGCCCGTTTGTAGTATGCAATAATAACTCCGGTTGATGTAATAGTATTTTCTGTTAATGTAAATGCTGCCGGCATCGTGCCTTTGTCGAATAATTTTTTTCCTTTACCCAGCGTCAATGGATGAATCTTGAGCCGGAGTTCATCTACCAAATCATGCTTAAGCAACAATTGAATAAGCTTACTGCTGCCCCATA
>JBDUCW010000112.1:0-15508 GCA_040003235.1 Ferruginibacter sp.
GGGTGGGTGGGCAGTACCGGAGCCAGTACCGGCCCGCATTGCCATTATGAAGTGCACATTAACGGAGCACCTGTGGATCCGGTTTATTTCTTTTATAATGATCTGAATGCAGAGCAATTTGACCGCTTGCTTAAAATTGCCGCAACAGGCAGCGCAAAAAGTTTTGATTAAAGAACATAATTTACTGCAGGGTGAATAAAAATATTCAATAATCCATTTCAATGTTCAGGTTGAAATCCCTTTAACCTGAAATTATTTTCCGCACTCCTTTATTTTTAATTCTCAATTTTTAATTCTTAATTAGCCCTTTGCCGTATTTTTACATATAATTTTTTATGGAACTTACACAGATATCATTTGATTTTAATGATGCGGATGAAAATTCAGCATCTGTTCCTGTGAAAAAGAAGAAGACCGGAAAAAAGAAAAAGCCTGTTCAGCAGGAGGTCATCAATCCCAATATAAAAAAAGCAACCCGGGGGAGAATCAGTTTAAAGCTGGCCGACAGCGGTTTTCAGCGCATCGAAATTCCGGAAGACGAAGTGCTTTTTACAAAATCTTATTACAGCATTGGCGATGTTGCCGGCATGTTTAAAGTAAATGCTTCGCTGATCCGTTTATGGGAAAATGAATTTGATGTACTGCAACCCCGCAAGAACCGCAAAGGTGACCGGTTGTTCCGACCGGAAGATGTAAAAAATTTAAAAATGATCTATCACCTGTTGCGCGAAAGAAAATATACCATGCAGGGCGCCAAGGATTTTATAAAAAATAATAAAAAAGCAGAACAGAAATTTGAAATGATCGAGCGCCTCAAAAAAGTAAAATCTTTTTTAAATGAACTTAGAGCAGGACTGTGATTTCAAATTAATAAGAATTAAAAGTACCCGGTTATGAAGAAGAATTGTTTAATGGTTTTATTGTTATTGATCATCGTCACAGATGTTAGCGCCCAGGCACAATATGAAATTACCAAAGCAGAAAATCACAATCAGCAAAAAGTATTGCGGGGTTTCATCAACAAATATCTTGTAATGAATGATACCGCTTTTAAATGGTATCAGCCCAATCAAAGCGCATATGTACCGGATACGGTTGTTTTAAATTCAATGGAAAAAAATAAGGGCAAAGTGCAATTTGTGCTTTTTGGCGGAACCTGGTGTGAGGACACGCAATTTATTCTGCCAAAATTTTTTAAACTGCAGGAGATGAGCGGTATCAGTGATGATCAGCTTACATTTTTTGGGGTAAATGAAAATAAAAAATCACTTGGTCATATCACGGAAGCATTTGGTGTCACCAACGTTCCTACTATAATTGTAATGAAAGACAACAAAGAAGTGGGTCGTGTGGTTGAATATGGTAAATCCGGTAAATGGGATAAAGATCTTTCAGATATTCTGAATTCAGTAAAATAAAAACATGGATATTTTATCTGAAGAACAGGAAAATTTTTGTCAGCGCCTGAGTATTTTTGGAATATTAATTTCCGCAGCCTGCTTATTCCAGCATCTTTTTTTTATGACAGAGCACTGGGTAGCCTTTGTGCTGATAGCCGTATATATTTTACCATTACTGTCTTATATATTCCTGATGAAGCAGTCGCATTATGCTGCTGTGCTGTTAATAATCAGTGCCGGCCTTGTTTTTTTGCTGGAGCTGTTAATGTCTTTCGCAGGAATTTTTTCATTGGTGCTTTTAATTTCACTGATCTATCTCATCGTATCAGTTGTATTAATATTCAGTTCCGGTTTTCACAACGTACTGAAAAGAAAATATCTCGCAGATAAAGCGGAAAAAGCACATTGGGCTGATAAAATATAATTGCCTGTCAAGTAATAGCATTTAAAAAATCATTTAAGGTCTGTTCCTTCGGGATCTGTAATTTTTTTCTCAACCGGTAGCGGCTGATCTCTACACCACGAACCGAGATATTCATCAGTTGTGCAATTTCTTTGGATGAAAGATTCAGTTGCAGGTATGCACATACTTTCAGATCGGTATTGGAAAGTGCCGGATATTTTGTTTTTATCTTTTTTAAAAAATCATTGTTCACCTCATCAAAGTGCGAAGCAAACTGTTCCCAGTTGGAATTATTTTTTTCAATATCATTCAGCAGCTGGATGGCTTTTTTTACATCCTGATTATTAGAGTTATTCTTTGACAGCTTCTGCAATTCATCTTTTACTTTTGCCAATGCATCGCCTCTTTCCACAAGATGCATCGTAGCATCTGCAAGCTCTTTATTTTTAAAAAGCACTTCACCGGCAAGTTTTTCATTCTGGAGCTTGATGATCTCCTTTTCATTTTTTTCCAGTTCAAGCTGGTGAATATATTTCAGTCTTTTCTGTTCTTCATCAAATGTGCGGCGCTGAACAAGCATCTTTTTTTTCTGCCACCGGTTTAAAAAATACAGCAGCAATAAAAAAAGAAAACCATAAAAAATATATGCCCAGATTGTATTGTACCAGGCTGCTTTCACTACAAAACTATAAGCAGTAATATCGGATTCATTACCCAGGTTATCTCTTGCTTTTATTTCAAAACTATATTGCCCATCCGGAAGATTGGTATAATCTTTTTCTGTTCGTGCAGACCATGCCGACCACTTTTCATCATAGCCGGAAAGTTTATAACTGTATTCAATATTATTCTGCAGACCATAAGCGGGTGAACTGTATTCAAAATGAAAAGAGTTGTAACTGTTGGGTAATTTGAGAATGTCTTTTTTATCCTGTTTATAGGGACCTGTTGTAGGTTTTAAGGGGTAACCGCCAAAAATGATCATGTCAGCATTGCCGATTGCTTTAACCTGTCCAAGCAATATGGCCGGCTTAAATTTATTGCTCCCGTATTTTTCATAATTGAGATGAATGATCCCTTTTTCAGAACCGATAAAAATATTTTCCCTGTTGTAAGGATAGATATTTTCAAAACCGGTTAATACCTGCCCGGTCAGTTCAGGAAAATAAGTGATGGTATAGGGGCTCACTTCATTGCCTTTATTGAATTTAACAACGCCAACTTTTTTTCCACTGCAAAACCAGATATTTCCGTCAGCATCTTCATTGAGATAACGGACTTCCATGTTTGCGAAAATTTCGCCCAGGAAAGAAGAAGGAATAAAACGTTTGGTTGCATCATCAAATTCATATACGCCTTTCTCTGTTGCAAACACCACCCGGTTCTTTATTTTATAAACGTAGTTTCCAAGCGCAGAAGGAAGTCCGTCCTTATCGGTAAGCAATTGTGCTTTATAACTTTTTTGATCCGGTGCAATTTGTATTTTATAGATCCCGCGATACGGATGCGATGACCAGATATCATTATTATTATCAATCGCAAGGAAACGGAATGATTCATAAATGCCGTCAATCCTGCCGTTATCAATGAACCTGTTCTGCGAATAGCTGAAGCGGTGCAGACCTGTGTAAGTTCCTGCAATAATATCCTGCGAAGGAAAAACTGAAGAAACAGGAACAAACTGCCAGGTGCCCGTTTCCTGTGAAAGTGGCAGGGCTTCATTATTTTTTATGATATACGCCCCTTCATTATAACCCATTAATAATTGCTGATTAACCTCATCGAGATGCCATACCTGGCCTCCACTGTTTTTTATCTGGGTGAAATCGCCTTTTGAAAAACTAAGGTCACTGCTTTCGCCCGTGAGGGGTACACTATAAGTTCCGTCAGAAGTAGCGAAATACAATTGATTATTAAATATTCTTGAACAATAACCTGCATGGTCATTGTTCTTATTCGGCCGCATATATTTTATGGCGGAATTGTAAGCAATAAAACTGATCCCGTTATTCAGACCTGCCCAAAGATTATTATCCCTGTCAAGAAAAACGCAGAGCACATTGTTATTTTGCAATCCTTCTGCATGTGCGATTTTTTGCACAACCTTGCCTTCATAATTTAAAACAAGGCATCCCTCGGAAGTAGTACCTACCACGAACTCAGATTTATTAATACGGACCGTTGTATAAACCAGGTTGCTCATCAGTTCAGCGTCAACCTGTGTTGCGCGTTTTGTTATTGAATCGCCGCATGACATATACATTCCGTTTCTTAAAGTACTGATCAGGAGACTGTCTTTGCCCAGTTCTGTTATGCCGGAAACCAATATGCTGTCAAAGTCTTTTTTGTTTCCCCATGGATACCAGCCATTGTCTCTGAATTGCACAAGGCCCTGTGTTTTATCCTGGGCAATTAATTTTGAACCAACCTGTTTTAAGAAACGCCATTCAGAAGCAGTTGTATAAACACGGATCGTATTATTCTTATATTCAAATATGCGGTCGGTGGCCCTGAAAAAAACAGATTCGCCAAATATTTCAATGTCCCAGATATCTGCAAACTGTCCCTGCGGTTTTGGAATAAGATTCTTTAATGAAGTATAATGAAGAATACCTTTCGAGTCTGGCGAAAAATAACCAAACTCATCCTGCGCACCGGCATATACTCTGTCTTCCCGGTCGATAGCAAGTGAACGCATAATGGTCTTATTGGGCAAGGGATAAACTTTCCAGTAACTGCCGTCAAAGGAAATCAAACCATCGTTGTTTGCAAAATACATCACGCCACGGCTGTCCTGTTTAATATCCCATGTCTGGCTTCCGCCATGAAAATCACTGTTATTGTAATTGATTATCTGCGGCAGCCCGATTGTGTTCTGAGAAAAAATTCCTTTACTGTAAATAAATAGTAATGCGGCAATCGCAAATCGTTTCATGCAGTAAAAATATTATAATTTTTTTACTCAAATATTTTATTCCTGCGTGTTGATGTAGTAATGATGTATTTTAAATTTATTGAAAATCAGTCTTTTAATATTGAATGATGTAGTAGTGATGTAGAACATTGTATGTTTTAGCATATCGTGTTTGATATCTTTATGCTGTCTTATTAACGACTTAAGACATCACCATTAAACGATTGCATATGAAATTAAAAACTGCACTATTATGTGCCTATCTTATCCTGATAGGTTTGAGTCCGGTCTTTTCACAGACCTTGTCTGTTTCCGGAAAAATTACCTCCAAACTAAACAATGAACCGCTCTCAGGAGCTACTGTAACAGTAAAAGGAACAAAGACTGCCACTACATCAGATAATACTGGTGCATTCAGCATTACTGTTCCGGGTAAAGGATCAGTGCTCATCATTTCTTATACAGGAATGCAGGCAGAAGAAGTAGTCGTGAACCAGGCCGGTATGCTCAATTTCTCACTCACAGGTATTAATGGAACCATGAATGAAATAGTAGTCATTGGTTATGGCCAGCAGAAAAAGGCATTGTTAACCGGAGCCATATCTTCTGTTAAGGCAGAACAGTTGAATACGGTTTCCAATACCCGCATAGAACAGGCGCTTCAGGGAAGAGTAGCCGGCGTATATATTGCGCCCAGTTCCGGACAACCCGGTGCCGGTGTAAGTGTAAGGATCAGGGGTACAAGTTCAAACCGCTCAACAGAACCACTGTATATTATTGACGGAATAAAATCCGGTGGAATAGAATCAATCGATCCGGCAGAGATTGCTTCCATTGATGTGTTGAAAGATGGTGCTTCCGCTTCCATCTATGGTTCTGAAGGTTCTAATGGTGTTATAATTATTACCACTAAAACCGGTAAAAAGAATTCCTCTGAAATTAATTATGCCGCACAGTTTGGTCAGCAGTCTGTAAAAGATGATTATGTGAAAATGATGAATGCGCAACAATACCAGAAATACCTGGAAGAAGCAAATGTTGCCGGAAGACCTACTGCTGCTGATGTTGCTAATATCGGCACCGGCACCAACTGGTTGAACAGTACTGTACAGACCGCACCGCAATCACACAATTCACTTTCATTCAGTGGCGGTTCCGACCGTTCTACTTATTATCTCGGTGGAAATATTTTTTCGCAGGAAGGTATTGTTGGAGGAAGTAAATCAAGATTTACACGCAGCACAGTTCGGTTTAATAATGATTATAAAGTAAAGCCCTGGCTCAATGTAGGTAGCAGGATGGTTTTTTCACATCATCAGCGCCGTGCAATTTCGGATAACACTGAGTTCGGTTCTATCCTGAGCAGTGCATTGGTAATGGATCCAACAACTCCTGTTTTTTATCCTGCAGGATCAACACTTCCTGTACATGTTCAGAATGCACTTACTGCAGGCAAACCACTTCTTAAAGATGAGAACGGAAACTATTATGGCATCTCCAATTTTTTAAAAGGTGAATATGGAAATCCGTTGGCAAGAATAAATATCGCCAAAGGCGAGAATGTTCAGAATAAAATATTTTCCAACGTGTTTGCTGAAATTGAACCGATCAAAGGTTTGAAATTCACTTCACGTTTTGGTATTGACGCGGCATTCCAGACCGGTCATGGCTGGACACCGACTTTCTGGTTCTCTGATGAAAGCCAGAACACAGTTGCAAATGGATATGATTACAGTGATACCTGGTTTACGTGGTTGTGGGAAAATTTTGCGAGCTACAGCAAAAAAATCGGCGATCACAATTTTACATTACTGGCAGGTGCTTCTTCACAAAGATCTCATGAAGTGCATATTGGTGGAAGTTACTCAGGTCTTTTCAAAGAAGAAGATAAATTCTCTTATGCTGATTTTGTACCGGATGCATCTGACCGTATCGGAAGCGTAGCGTTTGATAAAACACTGGCATCTTTTTACGGAAGATTGAATTATGATTACAAAGGCAAATATCTTGTAAGCGGTTCTTTAAGAAGAGATGGTTCTTCTTTATTTGCTGAAGGATATAAATGGGGAACATTCCCTGCAGTATCTGCCGGCTGGGTGTTTACCAGTGAAAACTTTTTCCCTTCTACCATTGCGAAAACAATTAACTATGGTAAGCTGCGTGCAAGCTGGGGACAAAACGGAAGTCTTTCAAGTGTTGGTCTGGGTGAATACAACAACTCGATTGGTGCCGGATTAATTTATCCTGACGGGCTCGGTAATTTTATAGTAGGTGCAGCACCAACCAGTATCGCCAATCCACGCTTAAGCTGGGAGACCGGTGAACAGGCTGATATCGGAGCTGATTTCGGACTATTCAGTAATCGTGTAAGCCTTACCGTGGATTATTATAATAAGAAAACAAAATCACTGTTAACCGGTGGTGTTGCTCCTCTGTTTGTTGGTAATGTTATTAAAACCGTAAACGCAGGAACTGTTGAAAATAAAGGCTTCGAACTCGAACTTGGTTATAAAGGCAAACCAAGCAAAAGCGGTCTTAACTGGGAAGTGAATGTAAACTTTGCCAGCAACAAAAACGAAGTAACTTATCTTGATCCCAACACACCATTCATTGGTGGTGCAGGTATAGGAACGGGCTGGACAGCAACTGCTATGCAGGAAGGCGATCCTATCTGGTTTTTCTACGGATATAAAACAGCCGGAATCTTTCAGAGCCAGGCTGATATCACTACTTATCTTACCAAGAACGGAATTATCGGTTATGCACCAGCTCCGGGCGACCCGATTGTTGTGGATGTAAACGGCGATAAACAAATCACTGTTTCAGATATGACCAGAATCGGTTCACCACATCCGAAATTTATTTATGGTGGAAGAATAAATCTTTCTTACAAAGGTTTTGACCTGGTTGCATTTATCCAGGGACAAACCGGTAATGATATACTGATGGGCTTTAACCGCAGTGACCGCTCTACCGCGAACAAACCAGAATTCTTTTTTACAGACAGATGGACTGGTGCCGGAAGTACCAACAAGTGGCCAAAGGCAGATGGTGGAAATCCATTCTTTTATAACAGCGACCTGATGGTGTTTGACGGTGCTTTTGCAAGGATCCGCCAACTGCAACTGGGTTATACCTTACCTGAAATGGCTACCAGCAAGATCCGGTTTAAAAATGTACGCGTGTATGTTTCTCTTGATGACTACTTCACTTTTACCAAATACAAAGGAGTAGATCCTGAAGTAAGCAATAACGGAAATAGTTTAGGCATTGACCGTGGCGGATATCCAATTCCAAGAAAAGCAATGGCCGGCATTTCAGTAAACTTTTAATTCTTTAAAAAAATAAAATTGTCGATATGAAAAAATCAATCATAAAAATAATGACCGTCTGCCTCCTGGCAACGACACTCACCACCGGGTGTAAGAAATTTCTTACCAATGATGTACCGGGCGCATATCCTGAAGATGATTTTTATAAAACAGATGCTGATGTTACACAGGCTGTAACAGGTGTGTATGATATGATGCAGGCGCACTACAACAGTAACTGGGCAAGCCTGTTCATGATCAAAAGCCTGCTGAGTGATGAAAGCAATGCCGGCGGAAATAACAGCAGTGACCAGCAGGGTTACCAGGACCTCGATGATTTTAAACATGATGCAAACAATGATAAAGTAAGAGATGCCTGGCGCATGTGCTACTTTACGATTTACCGCGCAAATAAAGTAATCAATAAATCAGATGACCTTACTCCTTTGCGCAAGAGACTGATCGGCGAAGCCAAATTTCTCCGTGCTTATAATTATTTTGAACTGGTTACTTTATGGGGTGATGTTCCTTTGGTACTGAATGATATTTCGCCATCCAATTTTACAACATTCGGCAGAACACCTAAAGCCACCGTATATGCGCAGATCGAAAAAGATCTGCAGGAAGCTTCAGCTGCATTACCATTAAAATCAAGTTATTCACCTGCCGACAGATTCCGCGTATCAAAAGGAGCGGCGCAGGCCATGCTGGGCAAAACATATCTCTTTGAACAGAAATGGGATCTCGCTGCTGCACAATTTGATTTGGTGATCACTTCCAATGAATATGCCGTTGCGCCATCTATTTCCGCAGTGTTTTCACAGGCCGGTGAATTTGGCCAGGAATCATTGTTTGAAATTTCCTACAGCAATACACGTCTTTACGACTGGGGTAATTTTCCATGGGGAGCAGCTCCTGAAAGTAATATCCATATTCAGTTAATGGGACCAAGAGGCGATTATTATTCCAAAGCACCTTCTGATTCTTTGCAGGCAGGCTGGGGTTTTATTTATCCTAAAACAAAATTGTGGAATGCATTTATTGCAGCCGGCGATGTAACAAGAAGAAAACAATGCATTATGTCAGTAGGAGAGTTAACTGCAGCAGGTGGTGGCTGGAGCAATGCTACTGCATGGGATTATGAAGGTTACTTCCAAAGAAAATATGGTTCATTCGTTTCTCAGACCGGTGGACCGATCGGTGAATTGAATTATGGTACCAACTGGCGTCAGATCCGTTATTCAGATGTATTGCTGATGGCGGCTGAAGCCAATTACAGAACAAATGAAACAAAGGCAAGAGGCTTTATCAACCAGGTTCGCCAGAAAAGGGCATTGCCTGATGTTACCGCAACAGGAGCTGCATTGTTCACTGCCATCGTAACAGAAAGACAACTTGAACTTGCTTTTGAAGGTGTACGTTTTCAGGATCTCGTTCGCTGGGGAATGGCTGCAACAGAACTTGGCCCGCTCGGTTTTGTAACCGGCAAACATGAACTGTTGCCAATTCCTGATTACGATGTAAAAACAGGTGGACTGAAACAAAATCCCGGAGGTTATTGATCCGGTAATCAGAAACGATTATACCGAACAGTTAGTTTTTATTTTCTCATATGGCGGGGGTGATGTTGCAGCCTCACCCCCAATTTTTTTAATCCATTTGTTATGCGCCTTTTTTTTATCATAACCTTTTTCCTGTTCGGTTTCAATGGAAATGGTCAGGGCTTTTTAAAAGCCAGCGGGAAAATGATAGAAGATGGCAATGGAAAAGAAATCATTCTCAGGGGAATGGGTCTGGGAGGCTGGATGTTACAGGAACCATATATGCTGCAACTTACCGGAGTGGTTCCTGCGCAATACGATATTAAAAAGAAAATTACGGAACTGATCGGCGTAGCCAATACAGAAAAATTTTACAACGCCTGGTTAACCAATCATTGCACAAAAGCAGATATTGATTCACTCGCTGCATGGGGATTTAATTCTATCCGCCTTCCCATGCATTACAATTTATTTACACTACCGGTTGAAAAAGAAAAAGTTCCCGGAAAAAATACCTGGCTCAGCAAAGGATTTGAATTGACCGACAGTTTACTCAGCTGGTGCAAAGCAGATCATATCTATCTCATCCTCGATCTTCACGCAACACCCGGTGGCCAGGGAAATGATGTCGCCATTGCTGACCGCGATTCCACTCAACTTTCTTTGTGGGACAGTAAAGCGAATCGAAAAAAAACAATTGCGCTCTGGCAGCAGCTTACAAAACGGTATGCTAATGAAAAATGGATCGGCGGTTATGATATCATCAATGAACCCAACTGGGGTTTTCAAAACAGAACCGACAGTCACGGCTGCGCAGAAAAAGATAACGGCCCACTTAAAAAATTCATGCAGGAAATAACAGCAGCCATCAGGAAAATAGATAAACAACATATCATTTTCATAGAGGGCAATTGCTGGTGCAATAATTACAGTGGCATGTTTCCTTTATGGGATAATAATATGGTGGTAAGCTTTCATAAATACTGGAATGCAACCGATGACGCATCAATACAGAATTTTTTAGATTACCGCCAGAAATATAATGTACCATTATGGATGGGAGAAACAGGTGAGAACTCCAACACATGGATGACAAGTGCGGTTCAGTTATTTGAAAGAAACAATATAGGTTGGTGCATGTGGCCGTTAAAAAAAGCAGGATTGAATAATCCACTGCAGATAAAGATCAATCCCGGTTTTCAACAGATCATTGATTACTGGAAAGGAAAAGGTTCTAAACCTTCTCAAGAAGAAGCTTACAACAGTTTGATGCAGTTCGCTGTTGCTACCCGCAATGAAAATAATAATGTGCACCGCGATGTTGCTGATGCAATGTTCAGGCAGGTGCGCAGTGAAGAAGCAATTCCGTTCGGAAAAAATATTATTCAACCCAACGCCATTTTATTTGCTGCAGATTATGATATCGGCAGAAGCGGTATTGCATATCATGATAAAGATTCAGCAGACTATTGGGTAAGTACAACTATCCGTACTCCATGGAACAGTGGCGGCGAATACAGGAATGATGGTGTGGATATAGAAATGTGTACCGATGAAATATCCAATGGCTACAATGTAGGCTGGATCGAGCCCGGCGAATGGCTGCAATATACTGTGTATGCAAAAGATGATGCGGTATACGATATAAATATCAGAACAGCAGCAAAAGAAAGCAGGGGACAATTGCAACTCATCGTTAACGATAAATTTGCCGGCGATAAAATCAGTCTGCCTGTAACCGGACGTTTTCAGCAATGGCAAACGAGCACTATAAAAAATATAAAAATCTTCAAAGGCTGGAACAGGCTGCGGGTATATGCCGCCACCGGAGGTTTCAATCTTAACTATTTACAATTTATCAGTCCGGACAATACAATAACAACTACCTCCAACTGATACAAGAAACAAACAGGCCATGACAAAAAAAATAATTTTCTTGCCGATCATATTGATTGCAGTCTCGTTAATTTTTATTAATAACGGGCATGCACAAATAAAATTTGATACCGCTGCAAAGATCAATGCATTGATAAAACAATTAACGCTCGAAGAAAAAGTGCACATGATCCATGCCTCTTCGTCTTTTACTTCCGGCGGCATACCGCGTTTGGGAATTCCTGAATTGGTTACTTCTGATGGTCCGCATGGTGTACGTCCTGAACATGGCCGGGACTGGAACCTGGACAATGATAAATTGGATTCAGGAACTTATCTGCCAACCGGTGTCTGCCTTGCTGCCACCTGGAATCCACAACTTGGTTTTGCATTCGGTTCCGTATTGGGAAGTGAAGCCGCTTTCCGCGGTAAAAATGTAATAC
The DNA here is from genome assembly GCA_040003235.1 of Ferruginibacter sp. Classification (GTDB taxonomy): domain Bacteria; phylum Bacteroidota; class Bacteroidia; order Chitinophagales; family Chitinophagaceae; genus Ferruginibacter. The sequence goes on from JBDUCW010000112.1 coordinate 11,888, forward strand.
TCGGTCCGGGCATCAACATCATCCGTTCTCCATTGAACGGAAGAAATTTTGAATACCAGAGCGAAGATCCTTTTCTGGTTTCAAAAATGGTGGTGGGTTATATCAAAGGTGTACAGAGCCAGGGGATATCAGCCTGCGTAAAACATTATGCCGCCAATAACCAGGAAACAAAACGCTTTACCATCGATGTACAAATGAGTGAACGTGCACTGCGTGAAATTTATCTGCCGGGTTTTAAAGCAGCCATCCAGGAAGGCGGTGTCAATACATTGATGGCATCTTACAATAAATTCCGTGGACAATGGGCTTCGCAGAATAATTATTTATTGAATCAGATCTTGAAAAAAGAATGGGGTTTCAAAGGTATTGTTATGAGCGATTGGGATGCAGTGCACAGTACGATGCAGGCATTATGGAATGGAATGGATCTTGAAATGGGAACCGATCTGCACATGCTACCCAATCCTGATTACAGTAAATTCTTTTTGGGAGATACTGTTGTAGCATTGGTTAAAAGCGGGAGATTTCCTGAATACATAATCGATGAAAAAGTAAGGCGTATTTTATATGTGATGTTTAAAACAGGGATGATCGATGGCAAGATCAAAGCCGGCGAATACAATACAGCTGCCCATCAGCAAACAGCAGCAAAAGTTGCAGAAGAAGGAATTGTATTGCTGAAGAATAATAATAAAATTTTGCCGCTCAATAAAAATGCATTGAGATCAATTGCCGTGATCGGTTACAATGCTGATCGTAAACAATCCATGGGTGGTGGAAGTTCTCAGGTGCGTGCTTTTTATGAGATCACAGCTTTGGAAGGAATTAAAAAACTTGCCGGAAAAAATATAAATATCAATTATTACAAAGGATATAATATTGAACGCGGCGCAAAAGCAGACCAGGCGCTTATTGACGAAGCCGTGGCCGGCGCAAAAAAATCAGACATGGTCATTTTGGTTGGCGGCTGGACACATGGTTATCATTACAATATCTGGAAAGACAATGCTTATGATGCTGAAGACACTGATAAACCGGATATGTATATGCCCTTCGGTCAGGATGAATTGATCAATGCAGTATTGAAAGCAAATCCAAAAACAATTATTGTTTTAATGGGTGGCGGTGCAATTGATATGACGCAATGGATTGATAAAGCACCAGCAATATTGCAGGCATGGTATCCCGGTCTGGAAGGTGGTAATGCACTCGCAAAAATTCTTTTCGGAGAAGTAAATCCTTCCGGAAAATTGCCGATGACCTTCCCTAAAAAACTGGAAGATCATCCTTCACAAAAACTCGGACAATATCCCGGCGATACAACTGCACTGACTGTTCATTATTTTGATGATATCTATGTTGGTTACCGTTATTACGATACTTACAAGACTGAACCACAGTTTGCATTTGGACATGGTTTATCTTATACAACATTCGATTACAGCAATTTAAAATTAACTGCCAACGGCAATAATGTTACTGTAACATTCTCTGTAAAAAATTCAGGAAAAGTTGCCGGTGCAGAAATTGCACAGGTTTATGTTCACCAGGAACAATCTTTATTACCAAGACCCGAAAAAGAACTGAAAGGATTCGATAAAATATTTTTACAACCAGGTGAAACAAAAAATCTTACTGTTAATTTAAATGAAAGTTCATTTCAATATTTCAATGATATTACCAATGGCTGGGTAATGGAAAAAGGAATGTTTGATATCCTTGTGGGCAGTTCTTCCAGGAACATATTGCTTACAGATAAAATAAAATTGTAAGGTCATGCGGAATTCCAATCGATATAATTTTATTCTTCCACTGTTGCTTTTAAGTCTGATGAGCAGCAGTTGTAAAAAAAGTACGGATAGCTCCGGCAATGGTGGAGGAACAACGCCGCCTGTTGTTACGCCACCGGTTACCGTTAGTTTCGATGTTGCCTGCTGGCTAACAACAAGTGACCGTGCAAATCTTATTGCAAAACAGAACATAGCTTTGAACTGGGGTACCAATTCCAATTCATTGCCTACAATGCTGATCGATTCAACAATCCAATATCAAACCATCGACGGTTTTGGTTATACACTTACACAGGGAAGCGCCTATGTTATTAATCAACTAGCTCCCGCAGATCGCACAGCGCTACTTAATGAATTATTCGGCAGCAGCGATAACAGCATCGGCGTTAGTTTTTTAAGAGTCGGTATCGGAGCTACTGACCTCAGCAGTTCTGTTTATACTTATGATGATATGCCCGCTGGACAAACAGATCCAACACTCGCAAATTTCAGTCTCAATGTTGATATGCCCGATGTAATTCCAATTCTGCAACAGATCGTCAGCATCAATCCTTCTATAAAAATACTGGCTACACCATGGTCTGCACCGGTATGGATGAAAGACAATAATAGTTTTGTGGGTGGAAGTCTGCTGCCTGCCTATTACACAGCGTACGCAAATTATTTTGTGAAATACATTCAGGCAATGCAGTTAAAAGGAATTGGCATTTACGCAATCACACCTCAGAATGAACCTTTGCATGCAGGTAACAATCCGAGCCTTTATATGACGGCAATACAAGAGGCTGCTTTTATTAAAAATAATTTAGGCCCGGCATTTAATACTGCAGGCATCAGCACAAAAATAATTGCATATGATCATAACTGTGATCGCCCCGATTATCCTTTAGATGTACTGAGTGATGCAGCAGCACGGCCTTTCATTGATGGCAGCGCTTTTCATTTGTATGCCGGGGATATCAGTGCACTGACGACGGTGCATACTGCTTATCCAACCAAGAATGTTTATTTCACAGAACAATACACGCCAACAACTGGTGCATTCAGCGGAGACCTGAGATGGCATTTGAGAAACGTGATCATCGGTTCCATGCGCAACTGGAGCAAAACTGCCATTGAATGGAATCTTGCAAATGATCCTTTCTTCTCGCCACATACAACCGGTGGATGTACAACATGCCTGGGTGCGCTTACAATCGGAAACGGAACAGTTACCCGGAATGTTGCTTATTATATTATTGCGCAGGCATCTAAATTTATTCCTCCAAATTCTGTTCGTATTGCGAGCGATAACAACGGCAACTTACAAACTGTAGCTTTTTTAAAACCCGGTGGGCAAAAAGTATTGATCGTGCTGAATGACGGCACTGCCGTACAGGGCTTCAATATAAAATTCAATAACAAATGGTTTACAGCAAACCTGGATGCCGGTGCTGTGGCCACTTATACCTGGTAGGTTAAATTATTATTTATGATCAAACAAAATTATATGCAGGCAGCTTTAATAATAATACTGTTCACTTTTATGAACAGCTGTTCAAAAAAAGGCAGTTCTTCTGCGCCAACTGAAGCAGTACCACAGATTTCCATCAGTGATGTTTCAAAAGCAGAAGGTAATGGCGGAACTACACAGTTTACATTTACTGTAACACTGGATAAAGCCTATTCAAAACAGGTAACTGTTGATTGCGCTACCGCGGAAGGATGGGCGAAAACAGGAGAGGATTTTACGGCGCTCAGCCAGACTATTACTTTTCAGCCCAATGAAACACAGAAAAACATTTCGGTAACAGTAGTGGCAGATGATGTCAGGGAAGGCAACGATGATTTT
>JBDUCW010000217.1:0-4564 GCA_040003235.1 Ferruginibacter sp.
TGATCACCGTATTTACAAAATAAATGGTGATGGCCAAAATGGGCAGCGGCGATAAAGCAACCCATGTAAGTGTGGGATTGGCTTTGTACATAAAGAAAATGCTGAAACCCAGGATGGCTGCAAGGTTGATGAAATACATGATAGCGGGGCCGGTGTACATTCTTACGCGGCTCACATCTTCCGAAATGCGGTTCATCAGGTCGCCGGTGCTGTGGGTTTTATAAAAACCAGTATCGAGTTGCTGGTAATGATCAAAGATCTCGTTCTTCTGATCAAACTCAATGTGCCGGCTCATAACGATGATGGTCTGCCGCATCAGGAACATGAAGAATCCGCTGACGACGGCCAGAATTAATAAAATAATTCCGCACCAGAGTATCTGGACTTTCTTATCTTTTTTTTCAAAAGTATCAATGAGTACCCTGACAACAATGTCATAATTCTTTTTGCTCTGTGGTTTAACAGTAGCTGCAGTAACGGGATGATTTTTTTCTTCAATATTGTGGACTACTTTATTTACCACATAACCGGTAAGCTGCGGTGTAAGAATGCGGAAATAATTATTCAGCACCACGAATAATATTCCCATGAAAAAAAGCCAGCGGTATTTCCAGAAATATTTATTGAGGGAAGAAAGTTGTTTCATCGGATACAAAGGTAACACGATAGGTTATACGTTTTACGTTATAAGTAAAAAGCCCTTCAAAATTGAAGGGCCGGAAAATAATGTGAAGCTTATGTTTAAAGATCAGTAATAGGTTTATATTTTGGAACGAGCGCTTTCATTACCACCCAGGCAATTAAATAGGCCACGCCGCAAAAAGCAAACATAATTGTATAGCCCGTCTGAATATGGCCAAGTCCTTTATAATAATCAAATAGTGCACCGCCAAGTTTTGAGATAAGGACGCCTCCTAAACCACCGGCCATGCCGCCAATGCCTACTACTGAGCCAATCGCCTTTTTAGGAAACATGTCAGATACTGTTGTAAATATATTTGCAGACCAGGCCTGGTGAGCAGAAGCACCAACACCTATCAATATAACGGGAATCCAGAAAGTAATATATCCAAGCGGCTGTGCAAGTAACACCAGCAATGGAAACAATGCAATTAATAACATTGCTTTCATACGGCCATCATAAGCATTATATCCTTTTTTAATAAAATAAGTTGGAAACCAGCCACCACCAATACTTCCAAACATTGTCATACTGTACAGGACGGCCAACGGTACCATGATTGCTTCATCCACCATTCCGTATTGAGCCTCCAGGTATTTCGGAAGCCAGAACAGAAAGAACCACCATACGCCGTCGGTCATAAATTTTCCAAATGCAAAGGCCCAGGTCTGTTTGTACCCCAATAATTTAAACCAGGAAACTTTTTCATTCAGATCGGCCACTTTTATTTCTGTTTCCGTATCAGCATTTATATAATCGAGTTCTGCTTTCGACATTCTTTTTTGCTGCGCAGGTTTATCATAAAATATAAACCAGAAGATCACCCATAAAAAACCAAAAGCACCAACAATAACGAACGCAGTTTGCCATCCCCAGTGTGAAGCAATGTAAGGCACTGTCAGTGGTGCCAGAATTGCTCCAACGTTAGCTCCGGAATTAAATATCCCTGTAGCAAATGACCTTTCTTTTTTCGGAAAATATTCAGCCGTGGCTTTGATTGCAGCAGGAAAATTCCCCGCTTCGCCCAGCGCTAAAACAGCGCGGCAGATCATGAATCCAAGGATCGTGATCGGAACTGCGAAACCCATTGTTTCAAATATTCCGGAAAATGCATGGCCTATTGAAACAGCATAAGCATGCAGGATAGCACCCACCGACCAGATTATAATTGCCCAGATATAACCAGCTTTTGTACCAAGTTTGTCAATGATCCTTCCTGCGAACAACATAGATATTGCATACGCAAATTGAAACACTGCAGTAATATTTGCATAGTCGGTATTGCTCCAATTAAAATCTTTTGATAAACGCGGAGCCAATAAGCTCAACACCTGCCTGTCGAGATAATTGACAGTAGTGGCAAAAAAAAGCAGTGCGCAGATCGTCCACCGATACTTACCAATCGTAGCCTGGGTCATTTTTTATTTTTTTATGGCATTTACTATTTCCATTACTTCTTTCGTCAGGGAAGTGATCTTTGCATAATCCTTTTTCTCCATCAGGTCTTTGCTTACCAGTTTGCTCCCCATACCTACGGCACAAACACCGGCCTTAAACCAGCCGCCGATATTTTCTTTGGTAGTATCAACACCACCCGTTGGCATAAATAATAAGCCTGAAAAAAGATCTTTGATGGTACTCATGAATTCAGGTCCCAGTAAATTGCCCGGAAATAATTTAATGAATTTACAGCCGGCATTTTCTGCAGCAATAATTTCTGAAGGTGTCATACAACCGGGTACATATAACAGACCCGCTGCATTGGCCTCATCAGCTACTTCTTTTACAAAACCCGGACTGATCAGGTAATCTGCACCGGCTGCAATAAAATCCTTTGCCTGCTGTGCATTTTTAATAGTACCAATGCCCAACTGCATTTCTGGCAATTCAGCATTCCGTACTTCTACGAGTTTTTTAAAATTTACCAGGGCAGCTTCTCCCCTGTTGGTATATTCCATTGCTCTTACACCCGCTGCATACAGGGCTTTCATTACATCAACACTTACCGTTTCGTCCTTATGAAAATAGAGCGGCAGAATTCCCTGCTCAGGAACCAGTTTCAGGATCTGTTCTTTTTTGTCCATACTTGTTTTAATAATTTTATTGCTGATTTACAATGACAGCTCACGTGTTGTGGTAAGAATAACCATGCAGTGGCAAGCATATCAATTCTGGCATCAAGATACAGCTTAATTGCAAATTTCCTGTTTACATCGTTTGAAATAAAAAGTATTTTTTACGCAAACGGTGCCGTAAGTTTTTACCGCCGTTTTGTTCATTAATAATTATTCTCTGTTTATATTTGAACTCCGGGTTGATCATAACCGGTTCAAATTTTTTTTTCAATTAAATACGATTATTGTCCATGGCAAAGAAAGTGGTAACTCTAGGTGAAATTATGCTGCGTTTATCAACGCCCGATTTTAAACGTTTTGTTCAGGCTGATAGTTTTGATGTTACTTATGGCGGCGGTGAAGCCAATGTAGCAGCAGCTATCTGCAATTATGGTGAGAACGGAACCTTTGTAACAAAAGTACCTAACAATCCCATCGGGCAGGCAGCCATCAATCATCTGCGCCGTTATGGTGTGGATACGCAATATATTGCAAGAGGCGGCGACCGTCTTGGCATTTATTTCCTGGAGACCGGTGCCAGTATGCGGGCTTCGCAGGTGGTGTATGACCGTGCACATGCTTCCATTTCCGAAGTAAACCTGGATGAATTTGATTTTGATAAAATTTTTGAAGGAGCCGATTGGTTTCATACCACCGGCATTACGCCTGCACTCAGTGATAAAGCCGCTGCATTAACGGAAGCTGCATTGAAAGCTGCCAAAGCAAAAGGCATCACTACCAGCATCGATCTTAATTACCGCAAAAAATTGTGGAGCAAAGAAAAAGCCCAGGAAGTAATGAGCAGGCTTTGTAAATATGTAGACGTATGTATCGGCAATGAAGAAGATGCAGACACCACGCTTGGTTTTAAAGCAAAAGATACCGATGTAACAAAAGGTGAACTGAATCTGGAAGGATTTAAAGATGTATTCAAACAGATGAAAGAGAAATTCGGTTTCAAATTCATCGCTTCGTCTTTGAGAGAAAGTCATAGTGCGAGCGATAACGGCTGGAGTGCACTGGTATATGACGGCAATGAATTTTATCATACCAAACAGTATAATGTGCGCATTGTTGATCGTGTAGGCAGTGGCGATAGTTTCGCCAGCGGACTGATCTACGGATTGGTTACCGGTATGAAAATGCCCGACGCTGCTGAGTTTGGTGTTGCTGCTTCTGCATTGAAGCATACGATTCCAGGTGATCTGAATCATGCAACATTGAATGAAGTGAAAGAACTGGTAAAGGGAGATGGCAGCGGAAGAGTTCAGCGTTGATGATGATTTAATTTAATTTATTGTTCGAACATTGAGCATTGATATAGTTTATCCTTACATTTGTTATCAATAATTGTTCTTTGCAATTTTACCCACCGGGTTCCGACACCCGGGAATTCACGCAGACCCGTTTTGAATTCTAATATCACCCAACTCACCGTACTTAATTTACGAAGGATATTGCGGCGCCACCCGGTGCCGCAATTGAATTCATTTTTTTTGTAAAACGCCTTTAAATAAAATACTATGATCATCGATTCTTTAGCCAATGCCGCAAAGTACAGCAGCATTCACCCCTTGTTTGCAAAAGCATTTGAATACATCAGCAGTACCGATATTAAAAATATTGAGATTGGAAAATACGAGATCAGTGACGGTTTGAAAGCCATTTTTTCCAATAAGGTCGGAATGTCGGCAGCAGAATCCATTGCCAAGTTTGAATGTCACAACCGTAACATTGATATTCAGCTCTGCATTCACGGTAAAGAAAC
>JBDUCW010000113.1:0-15470 GCA_040003235.1 Ferruginibacter sp.
CGGCGCGGTCAAAGTTTGGTTGTTTGGGCCATCAGCGAAGGCCGCGAATGTGCCCGGAAAGTTGACGAATTTCTTATGGGCACTTCCCTACTCAGCTCAAAAGACTCTTTTTTATCCACATTCAGTATTTAGATTATTTCTAATTCTCCCCGTTTTTTAGTTAACTCCCTGTTAGCACATCTAATAAATCGGTTGTAATTTGAAATTCAACATTTTGCAAGCTAAATTTCATACTTAAAATTATATATTATAATAATAACTATATTTTATATTTATTGATTTATTGTTATTAAAAAATTATTTTGTGCAATATAAATTGAATTGCAATTTAAAATATATAAAAAATAAGGGATGAAACGAGTAAAATTAAAGCGCTGGCCCCTTCCTGGTTTCACAGCATGACGGGAAATATCTGCTGGGCATATTGCTTGTTTTAGAGAATGTCCTGATTGCCGAAAAAACAATTATTTAATCAGCTAAAACAATTAATAGAAAAAGGTACAGCGCTGATTGAATTGCGCCAACAATTCAGCTGTACCTCTTAATTCACATTTAAAAAATGCACAACAATGTTACGAAAAATTTTCTTATCAATATCGGCAGCATTGCCGGTAATTCTATGCTATGCACAGGACTCTACCAAATCACTAACATTTTCCGGTTCAGTAGATGCGTATTACAGGTATAATTTTTCAGGAAAGGCAAATAATTATACAAGCTTTACAAATTCCCAAAGTTCTTTTGAACTTGGAATGGCCACCATAAAAGCTGACGCAACTGCTTTGTCGGGAAAGGTTGCTGCTACAGCAGATCTTGGATTTGGCCGCAGGGCTGAAGAATTTAATTATAACGACGGGCAATCCAATTTCGCATCGGGTTACAATGACCGTGCATTCCCCCTTGACAGTCCTTATACAACCGGGAAAAATGGTTTTCTCACTCTTGCAGCGGTAAAACAATTATATATTACTTATGCTCCATCTTCCAAAGTAAAATTTACACTTGGAAAATTTACAACACATGTTGGATATGAGCTTCTGGACGCACCATCGAACAGGAATTACAGTATGTCTTACATGTTTACAAACGGACCATTCTTTCACACTGGTTTAAAGGCCGATATCAACGCCGGCCCTGTTGCATTCATGATCGGCGTCTCAAACTTTACTGATCAGTCAACTTCAACCACAAACGTAAAAACCCTTCTTGGACAGGTAAGCGGTGGTTCAAAAAATGGCAATTTCAAAGTATATCTTAATTATGTAGGTTTCTTTGGTTCAAAAGCCGGGCTGAATCCAACAGGATTAAAAAGCCTGAACCAGGTTGACCTTGTTGCAACCGGAGTTGTAAACAGCAAATTCAACATTGGTTTTAATGCAACCATTCAAAGCAGGAATCTTGGTACTACAAGTGGAAGTTGGTTTGGTTCTGCTTTATACCTGAATTTTGATCCTACTTCAACCCTTGGTATTACTTTAAGAAGTGAATTCATTGGCGATGACAAATTGATCTATTATGGAACAAAAAGCATTTTTGCCAACACTTTATCCTTTAATTGTAAGGTAGGCCCACTTACTATTATTCCTGAGTTGAGATTTGAATCGGCACAAAGTAATCTCTACGTTAAAAACAATGGTGCCGGTACAAAATCTACTGCAGCGGGTTTACTTGCCGCAGTCTACAAATTCTAATATAACCTTTATTCAAAACAATCTTAACCAACTAAATTATTGTTATGAAATTATCAGTTTCAGGGAGATCAAAGAAAAACAAATTTACAGCCTATCTGGTAGGGAGCATTGTATTGATATTGCTCTTACTCCCTTTTCTTACAATGGCCCAGGATCCCACCGGCGCATCTACAGGAACTATAAAAGACCTGGGTGTTGACACACTGGCAGCAGTGAAAGATACAACCATCAATAAAATTGTATCTACAGTTAATACCATTGGCAATGCAGACGGGCACAGTAAGATCGCGATCAATATTATGTGGACGCTGATCGCGGGATTCCTGGTAATGTTCATGCAGGCTGGTTTTGCAATGGTTGAAACAGGCTTTACTCAAAAAAAGAATGTTGCCCATACTATGTGTATGAACTTCCTGATCTACGCGATCGGTATGATTGGATTTTGGGTATGCGGATTTGCCATCATGTTTGGCGGTGGATTTAACATTGCAGCATTAGGCGGTTCGGGCGGAGTTATACCCAGTGAATATGTTGTTCATCTTTTCGGTCACGATTTTGGTCTCTGGGGAAAAGCAGGATTTTTTTTAAGCAGCAAATATTATGATGTGGGTATTTACGCATTATTCCTTTTCCAAATGGTATTTATGGATACTACTGCAACAATCCCGACAGGTTCAATGGCCGAAAGATGGACGCTGAAATCTTTTGTTATCTATGGCTTCTTCATATCAATGTTTGTGTATCCACTTTTCGGCAACTGGGTTTGGGGTGGAGGATGGTTATCACAATTGGGTGCTCAGTTTGGACTTGGGCATGGCCACGTTGATTTTGCAGGATCATCCGTAGTTCACATGGTTGGTGGTGTGGCTGCTCTTGCAGGCGCAATAGTAATCGGCCCCCGTTATGGAAAATATGGAAAAGACGGAACAGTAAATACTATTCCGGGACATAATATTCCAATGGCCATCATAGGTACTTTCATATTAGCTTTCGGCTGGTTTGGATTTAACCCGGGTTCTACCTTGGCCGGCGGCGATCTAAGGATCAGTGTGGTTGCGGTTAATACCATGCTGGCCGGTGGTGCCGGTGCATTATCTGCACTTTTTTATATGTATGCCAGGGGCCAAAAAGCGGATCCGGGCATGATCGCAAATGGAATGCTGGCCGGGCTTGTAGCAATTACAGCTCCCTGCGCTTTTGTTACATCCTTATCTGCTGTAATCATTGGTTCAATTGCAGGAATACTGGTAATTCTCGCTTATAATTTTGTAGATAAAAAATTAAAGATCGATGACCCGGTAGGTGCCTTTGCAGTTCATGGAGTTAACGGAGCATGGGGTGTATTGTCACTTGGACTTTTTGCAGATGGCTCGTATGGCGAAGGCTGGAATGGCGTTGCCGGTGGAGTTAAGGGCCTTTTCTACGGCGATGGAAAACAATTCGTTGCTCAATTGATAGGCACGGCTACCTGTGCAATATTTGTATTCGTTGTGATGTACACGTTTTTCAAATTATTGAACAAAGTAATAAAATTAAGAAGTAAGGAAGCTGATGAGATCAGTGGATTGGATATTCCTGAAACCGGCGTGCTAGGTTATGTAGATTAAAATGGTTTCCTGAGTCATAGAAATTTACCGGGAAGGCGATTAGAGTTAATGCCTTCCCGGTTTTGATAAAAACGTATCATGAATCGATTAATAAACAGAATAATTATCCCCCTAAAGTTTTTTATAAACGACAGTCGGGCTGTGGGTATTATTTTGCTTATCAGTACAGCTATTTCTATTATAATTGCCAATTCTTTCTTAGGCAATTCATATAGTAATTTCTGGACGGCAGAAATCATTTGGGCAAAAGATATTCATCTGCCAGCCAGTGCCCTGGAATTAATCAACAATTTCCTGATGGGAATTTTCTTTTTAATGGCGGGAACAGAAATTAAAAGGGAATTGGTTGAAGGAGAGTTATCTACTTTCAAGAAAGCAGTATTACCATTTGGTGCAGCGCTTGGTGGAATGCTGGTTCCGGCTTTAATTTTTACGAGCCTTAATATTCATACAAATTACATCAGTGGTTGGGGAATTCCTGCTGCTACCGATATCGCTTTTTCATTGGGAGTAGCTTCTTTATTGGGTAAAAGGGTTCCGCTGAGTTTAAAGATATTCCTGATGGCGCTCGCTATCATCGACGATCTTGGCGCCATTGTAGTCATAGCATTATTTTATGGAGGCGCAGTCAAATGGTTTTTCCTCATAGTAGCTGCAATTGTTTATTCAGCATTATTGTCTTGCAACTATTTTAAAATAAAGTTCGGCATCGTCCAGGTTTCATTGGCCGTATGCCTCTGGTATCTTATTTTGCGATCTGGCATAGAGGCCAGTATTGCCGGAGTTCTATTTGCATTTGCTATTCCAACAAAAAAACTGGTAGCAGTAGAAAAGGCCATACACAATCCTGTAAACTTTTTTATTCTCCCTCTTTTTGCCCTCGCAAATACTGCCATCTTTATTCCAGCCCATTTTGTTGAAGGACTTGGCAGCAAGTTGGCGTTGGGTATTATAGCAGGACTGGTAATTGGAAAACCCCTGGGTATTTTTTTTGTAAGCAAAATATTGGTGTCGTTGAATATCGCTCAGTTACCGACTAATATTAAATGGAAGCAGTTGTTAGGAATGGGTAATCTTGCCGGCATCGGATTTACGATGTCGATTTTTACCACCACACTGGCTTTTGCAGAAGATAGTACAAGGAATATCGCTAAAGTTGCTATATTGGTCAGCGTAGCATTATCTGTGATAATAAGTGTGGCCTATTTCTGGTCTATCGGGTTTGCAACAATTAAAAAGCACGTACATTCAACAAAGCCTGAAGCTGTAATGCAGTTGGAATTGGCATAATAATATTCTCGCTGATAAAATATTTAAAAAATGATAAAAAATAAATCCATTTCAAAATTGAAAAATAAAAGCAAAACAGGTTAATGATTCAGATACTTATCATTTTTTTTATTGTTTGTATCTTTTTTGCATGCTACTTCCTGGCCCGTAAAGACGACAAATTGATGGAACTGGAACAGCGGGTCGAATTCCTGGAACAGAAAGTCAATAAGAAAATAGTGAGCCGTCTGCTTTTCGTAGAGCTTACCTCCGTTAAAAGTGTGCTGGATACTTTGAATAATTGTTTTTATCAAATTGATAGTGAAGGGAATTATGATATTGATACGGAATACAGATTGGCCGACGTAACAGATGAGTGGTGGGAATCCTTATCAAAGGAGGACCTTGAAATAGTTAATAAAATAAAGTAAGAAAATCTGACACGCAAATGATCATGCCTGACAGGTATTAACTGCGGCTTGTTTAATTCACTATTTGTTAACCTGCTTTTTTGCTGCCGTTAACCCGGCAGGAGTTATTTTTATTCGAAATTGGAACAGCATGCGGATTAATAAAAGTTATGTCCGGGTATAATAAGGAGCCTTTACCAAAAAAAGAACTGCCAGTTCGTAGCTGGCAGCTGATTTAAATGTTGATGTTGAAAGGGCAACCAATCGTGTAAGAATTTCATATGGCAAGCAATCGTAAACGGCTTCTGTTTCTACAGAGGCCTTTTCATTTTGGCGATGCCAAAGTAGAACCTTTTTCTGAAATATCAAAAAATATTCAAAAAACTATCCTGTAGGCTCCTGCTGGCTAAGACAATGAAAACTTCCCAGCCCCCAAATAATTTCCGTTGAATCAATACCTATAATTTCCCTTGTGGGAAAGCATTGCTGTATTATGGATAAAGCTTTATCATCTTTACTGCAACGGAATGTTGGTACTATTACCACTTTGTTGCCAATGTAAAAATTAGCGTAAGAAGCAGGCAGGCGCTGGCTCTCATAGATAATTGCATCCGGCATCGGCAATTCAGTTATATTAAGTTGTTTTCCATTCAGCAGCCGCATTTTTTTAAGCTGCTTCAAATTATCCTGTAACAATTGATAATTGTCATCCTGATTATTTTCTTCAATAACCGTTAGTACACTGTCTTCATTAATAAAGCGGACCGTATCATCAATATGGCCATCAGTATCATCTCCCACAATCCCGTCATCAACCCATAGTACCTGCTCAACACCATAATAATTGAATAAATAATTTTCGATCTGCTCCTGATCCAGCTGCGGATTGCGGTTCTTATTTAATAAACACGCAGTTGAAGTGAGCAATGTGCCATTGCCGTTAAATTCAACAGACCCGCCTTCCATTATTATTCCGGGATGATAAACAGGAATATTAAAATGATTACCGATCAAAGTTGGTATCACGTCATCAAGGTCATAAGGAGGATACTTGTTGCCCCAGGCATTATAATTCCAGTCTACAATTATTTTTTTTATTGCGGCTTCTGGATTTACCAGGAAAGCAGGTCCATGATCCCTGCACCAGGCATCGTTGGTGGGATGAAAGAAAAATTGGATCTGCGACATATCTGCATCTGCCTGCAGGAGGTGTTGGATCGCGGCATCTTTCATTGCCTGATCGTTTACATTGATCCGGATCTTTTCTCCTCTTGCAACTTCTTTAATGAAGCGGCAGTAATAAGGAAATATTTTATGGATCGTTCCCGGCCAGGAAGCTTCTTTGTGCGGCCAGCTCAGCCACATGGCTTCGTGCGGTGCAAATTCTGCAGGAAAATAATATCCAAGTTCTTTTGGCGTGGGATGGATCATGGAATAAAATATATTCTTTCGTAAATGGTCAGTCTTCGTCAATAAAACGTTTTGTAATGGGCTGATAAGAATCAATTCTGCGGTCCCGCAGAAAAGGCCAATGGGTTCTGTAACTGTCTGTACCTGCGGTATCAATTTCATGAACGATCACTTCTTCTTTATCATGCGATGCTTTATAAAGAAGCGTACCAAAAGGATTTGAAATAAAAGATCCTCCCCAGAATTTCATCGCACCATCCTGCTCAAACCCAACCCTGTTCACACTTACCACGTGTACGCCATTGGCTACCGCGTGGCTCCGTTGAATGGTCTGCCATGCATTATACTGTTCTGTATTTGTTGGTTCATCCTGTGCGGTGCTCCACCCGATCGCTGTTGGATAAAATAATATTTCTGCTCCCATCAATGCAGTAATTCTGGCCGCTTCGGGATACCATTGATCCCAGCAGATCAATACTCCAAGTGTAGCGTATTTTGTTTTAAAAATTTTATAGCCAAGATCTCCAGGAGTGAAATAAAATTTTTCATAAAAAGCCGGATCATCAGGGATATGCATTTTCCGGTATTTACCAAGATAAGATCCATCTGCATCCATCACAGCAGTGGTATTGTGATAAATGCCCTGGGCTCTTTTTTCGAACAGCGATGCAATGATCACTACATTCAGTTCAGCAGCGATTTTTGAAAGCTGATCTGTTGACGGGCCCGGGACTGGTTCTGCCAGTTGAAAATTTTCATACGCCTCCACATCACAGAAATACAGCGAAGTAAATAACTCCTGCAGACATATTATCTGAGCACCTGAAGCGGCAGCTTCTTTAATTTTTGCTATGGCCTTTGCAAGATTTTCTTCCTTACTGGAAGTACAGGTCATTTGCACCATGCCGATCTTTACTTTGCTCATCTGCTTTGTTTTAAAACACAAAAATAATCCTTACTAAATGATTAAGCAGATTTTGAATCTTAAATTATTATTGAGCCGATCATTCTGCCTGATTGAATATCTTTATATAAAAAAGAGAATGGCTAAAAAATATTTTTTCGTTCCGTTCAGCCTGCTGTTTGGTATGCAGGCGCAATCGCAGAAAACAGATGCGGGCATTGCAATGAAAACAGTTGACAGTAGTATCTTCCAGGATGCGGCCCACCACTGGTACGACATATTAGAAAAAGAGGCTGTAATACATCCAGCGCCCGGTAAACCAAAATTCAGCGCAACCCAACTGAATGCGATTGGAGACAATATTCTTTTGTATCAGAAAGAAAATGGCGGCTGGCCAAAAAATTATGATATGCTTGCGATCCTGTCTGACCGTCAGAAGGACACATTGCTCAGTTTTAAAAATGCAATCAATACTACATTTGATAACCGCACTACTTATACCCAGATTGCAACGCTTGCTAAAATATATTATGTAACGAAAGAAGTAAAATATAAAGATGCTGCTATAAAAGGACTGCAGTTTATTTTGACTGCGCAATATGCCAATGGCGGATGGCCTCAATATTTTCCGTTGGAGAAAGGTTACAGCAGGTATATTACTTTCAATGACGATGCCTATTCAGGCATTATGTGGTTATTAAAAGATATCGCCGATGGAAAAGTGCAGTATGATTTTATTGATGCAGCTTTAAAACAAAAGCTGCAACAGGCATTCAGCAAAGGGCTTGATTGCATTTTAAAAACCCAGATCAACGATATGGGTAAACCTACTGCATGGTGTCAGCAATATGATGAAACAACCCTGGAACCCACGTGGGCAAGGACTTTTGAACCTCCAAGTATCTGCAACGGAGAAAGCGTTGATATTGTTCTGTTATTAATGAGCATTAAAAATCCTGATCATGCAATCATCGATGCGGTTGAAAATGCAGTAGCATGGTTTAATGATTCAAAGATTAATGGCATCAGGGTTAAAACAATTGACGCTCCTGAAATGCTCACTAAATACAGGATCAGCAAGACCGACCGCATTGTTGTTGCAGATACTGCAGCTCCACCAATCTGGACACGCTATTATGAATTAAAAACACACCGGCCATTATTTTGTAATCGCGAATATAAACTGGTGTATTCTCTTGCAGAAGTAGACAGGGAAAGGCGGGATGGTTATACCTGGTATACTAATGAACCTCAAAAAGTGCTGAACAGATATGAAGCCTGGAAGAAAAAAATAGCACGCTGATTTCTATCATTTAATTCCCATCAGGTATTGTTGCCTTTGGCGGCCAGTGACGTCATTGGATTAATGAGTGTGCAATTGTTGCAGGGTAGAATTGTTGTCATCACACTCTTGTTAATCTTTCATTATCATAGATTGCTGATATTACCTTATAGCACAATAAGCATTTATAGCTGTACCATAATTCGGCTTGTCAACTGAACAATGATTGCAATTGCTGAAATGAATTTTCTGATCAACAATATATTTTTTTGAACCGGGCTTCAGCAACGCTGTGCAACTTCAGTGGCGTCGCACTCTTGTACGTTAGATCTTTATTCAGCGTTCTGTAATTCCAACAACTTTTATTTTTCATCTGACTATAAAAAAACCCCTTCGGAAATCCGAAGGGGCATCATTAAGAAGCAAAAAGTGGAATCATTACATAGTTGCACCCTTGATATCAACTGTATTCTCGTCACCACCACCAACTTCGCAGTTAGTAGCGATTCTGTCTGCACTGATATTCTCTTTTTCTACGAGATACCTTTTAATCACTTCCAGTCTTTGGTTACAAAGATTTTGTGAAGGTTTGGAAGCGGCAGGATAACTTGTTACAGAAATATTACAGGTCGGGTTGTTTTTTAATTTAGCTGCTACCGAAGCGAGCATTGCCTTTGCATTTGCAGTTAATACTTTACTGCTTCCTTTAAAGGAGATGCTTGGCAGGTCACCGATATTACAAGTGCTTTGTTTTGGCATTGAAGCGCTGTCCATCATGTGCGCCATTGCTGAGCAACAGGCTGGATCAGGGCACTTACCTACACCATCAGCATCTACCGGTTGACATTCTGTTGGAGTGATCAGTTGTTTATCTTTACAATCTATCACACCATCGCCATCTGTATCTTTAGAAACACCATGTGCATCAACAGGACAGTTTGGTGGTGTGTTTGGTTCTCTATCCCATTTGTCAGCAACACCATCACCATCTGTATCTTTTTCATCAATCATTGCCTTAACAGCATTGATTTCGTTGATCAGCATTTGATTCTGAATGTATACAGGATTGTTGAACTGCAGTTGTGGCCTGGTCTTTTTACCCAATGAGAACTCTACTCCAACATAAGCATAAGAAAACTTATCCTGTGAAGCTGCAGGTGAATTATAACCATCAAGGTTATCACCATCAACCCAATGCATTCTGTAGCCCAGATCAAAAGTAGCCAGACCGCCTTTGCCGATCCTTAAACCACCGCCTGCAAGTCCATATAGTTCATGAATTGAATTTGGATTATAGTCAACTTCGTTTGTAGTTCCAAATCTTACAACTTTTACTTTGTAACTTGACATTCCCGCACCAATCTGAACATAAGGAACAACCATTGTTTGTTTAGAAATCCAGTTGATGTTGCCAAAATTTACAACACCACTCAAACTTCCACCCAAAAGGTTGGTTGAATGTGATAATACAGCACGTCCGGTTGCAGGTTGGCCATTACCAAGTTTATCATCCTGGTTAGCTTTAAGCTGACCGTAAAATCCATCAGCCTGTAAAGCAAAAATGTGTGAAAACTGATAGCGGAGATTTAATCCTGCACCGATATTAAATTTTGGATTACTGAAATCGTTTTTGCCGCCGAATGCATTAGCCGGGGTTACCCCACCAACGTTCAATCCGACAGACCATTTCCTGAATCCTTTTGTACCTGTAAAGGGCCTTACTGTATCCATTGCCATTTGTGACATTGCACAAACACTAATAAACAGAGATAACCCTGTAATTAAAATTTTCTTCTTAAAAATACTTTGCATAGTAATGATTTATTCGATAAGTTAAACAATAATGATTCCGAACCAAAAATTAATGAGTTTTTTGGGGAATTTCAGCAAGATAAATGGATTTTACGTTCATAAACAGGAAATAAAGATAGGATAAATGCAATAAAACCTACAAATTTTTTTTTTAATATGGGGAAAAAAATAAACGCTGCTTATTTTTTTCTACTATATAAGTATCACCCTTTTAAGTTCGGGTAATGCTCTTAACGAGTTTGTATAAGAACTAACCCAAATTGTACAACTCTCCACGAAAGAATTTTGTTTTAATAAATTTAATGGTTTTAATTTCTGATGAGCATCGCATCTACCGCTTTCCGGATGCCCGCCGCAATATCGGTGTAAGCAATGTCCTTATCTGTAAAACTACTTACCGGCTGGGCATTGGTGGGCAATGCCTGCAATTTTGCATACGGCATTTCGCTCCATTCACAGCGCCGGAGTATCACGGGTATTACGCAGGCTGTTCCTTCTGCATGCCGTTTCATAGCGATAGCTAGTTCCTGCTCCCAGATATATTTTGAATTATTGAAATCAACACTGACCAATAATAATATAATGTCGGCTTCTGCAAGTTCCTTCTTGATATTGTCATCCCACTCCTGCCCCGCAATCAACTGCCGGTCTTGCCACACCTCAATTTTATCGCTTCGCTTCAGCATGATCAGGTGCTTGTCAAGTTCTGTTTTCATGTCTTCATCCTCGTGTGAATAGGAAATGAAGACTTTGAGTTTTTTTTCCGGCATTGATTAATTTTTATTTACTTTTTGAATGTACTGATCGTAATCCTTCTGGATCTTTATTCTGTCGATCGCTTTCTTTTCACCTATCCACACCTCAATTTGTTTTACCGGAGTATGAGGGTCATCAATAAAATTGGTTTGATAAGTGAGCCCTGTTGCTTTCGATAATGTTGCCGCAAGATTATTTGCAATTGTTTCATCCTGCTTATTAAAGTAACGAATCTGTCTGTTGTAATTGATTTCCAGTTTTTGAACATTCTCCAGGTTATAAGGTTTGATTTTCAATTGCGCTGATACAATATTCATCTCTTCTGTAAACTGGCCCTGGTAATGCAGATATACCTGCACGGTAGAAGGCACGATCATACTATTAATACTGTTGATCACTTTTGCCGGATTTTGTTTGATGGCCTGGGCCACATCCACATAATTAATGCGGTTATTATTATTATTCAGTGCCACAGGTTCTGAAGGCGATCCTTTGACATTGTGCAGGGTCAGCAAGGAATCAACCAGCAACCGGTAACCGGAATCGCATGCATTTAATTTGCTTTTGGAAACACTGTCCTGGTACTTCCAGTATTGCTGCAGATCATTAGCCTGGTTGGCCACTACTGAAAGATTTTTTTCTGCTTCCGCTTTACCGTTGGCAAAATAAATGGTTACGCCCGCCAGTGCCAGTAATACCAGCACCAGCATAATGGTCATTGAATTTCCTTTCCGTTGATTGGAAATATACCGTTCAAGTTTTTCATTATTTTCCATGGATCAGCTGTTGTATATTTTATGCAAAGAATTGGTGGGCAATAATAATTTTATGATCGGAACAAGACTGATGCTGATCATGATCAGACTTCCGAGGTAAGTAATGCTCGACACCTGGTCATTAAAATAACACCATGCTCCATAACCCAGACCCAAAACAATCGGCAGTGCTGCAAGCAGGTAAAGGAAGCGCCGCGAATCTGGGTTTAAGATCCGGGATGATAATTTTTCACCAAGCACTTTGCAGCGCAGTTCTTTACACACTTCCATACAGGCCTCATCGATATTGGAAGAAGTTTCAATAAAACTTTTACTTTCCGGGATGAGATTGCAGTCAACATCTTTGAGCACCTCGCAGGAATCAATATCAAAAGAACTGATAAGCACAGGATATAATTCTTTCAGCAATTGTTTTGCAGACGCAAATTCAGTCATGCAGAAATTATTGTTCAGGTAATTTACGCTCAGCAGCGGTATCACTACTTCGCTTTCTTTCAGGTGGAGACTGAGTTCATCTTCAGTAACTGCTCCTGCATTTATTTTTCCGCTATGCCAGATATCAAAATCGCGGATGAGACCCAGATGCATGTAAAGGCTCTCAAATATTTTTTTATCTTCCGGATCGGAAGAATAATTGATGAATACTTTTTTCATAAGCCTGCAGGTTAAGATGCATCTTCAATATTACAAAAAAATAATGATGCCCGGCACCATATACCACTAAAATACCACTCCCTTATTCCGGTAATTTTTATAAAAATATCAGCATCTGATCTTTTTATGCAGAATTTCTTCCTGCATTGATAATCCCGAATGAACAACGGATCACTAATTTCTCACAGGTTTCTTTTACCGGCCCGGCTATTAATTTTTCTTCCATTTCATTGATGCGGCTTATCGCGAACTGCTGAATAGTGAGCAGCGGCAATACAATTCTTTCCCGCATCTGAATCGATAATTGTTCTACCGGGTAATTACTCATCAGCTCGCTCCTGCCGGATAATTGCAGCAGATATTTTTTTGTGAGTTCATATTCATTGAAGATAATATTCCAGATCTCTCCATGCAATGGATGTTGCGCAAGATGCTGTGTTAACGGAAAAAAACATTTCCTCATTGCCATTTCAGAGTTGTCCATGAGTGTTTTTACAAACAGCGAATGATCATAAAGTGCTTTCATCTCTTTCCATTTACCGGCCTCTTCCATCTTTTGTAAAGCACTGCCCACGCCATAAAAGCCGGTCAAATTCTGCTTCAGCTGGCTCCAGGCTCCTACAAAAGGAATGGCGCGAAGATCTTTCAACATCAATTTACTGGTGGCTCCCCGTTTTGCAGGCCGGCTGCCGATATTGGTTTCGCTGTAAAATTTAAGCGGACTCACCTGTTGCAGATACTGCATAAAGTCAGGATGCTTTTTCAGATCAATATAAGACTCAAAGCTTACCTGCGCCAGTTGTTGCATCAATGAAGCTTCATGCTGTTGCAATGTTATTTTATGCCCGGAAAAAAGTTCATTGCTGATGCCCGCATGCAGCAATTGCTCTATATTATATTGTGCGGAATCAGCTGTACCGAAATTGGAACTTACAGTCTGCCCCTGTATCGTTAACTGAATTTCTTTATTGGAAATATTTCTTCCCATGGAAGCATAGAACTTATGTGTTTTACCGCCGCCTCTTGCGGGTGGTCCGCCCCTTCCGTCAAAAAAAACAACTTCTATATGATGCCGTTTGGAGATCTGTGTCAGTTGCTCTTTTGCCTTGTAAATGCTCCAGTTGGCCATCAGGTAACCACCATCTTTGGTACCATCAGAAAAACCAACCATGATTGTCTGTTTATAATGCCTTCTTTTCAGATGACTTTTATAAATCTCATTTTCATACAACTGCTCCATCACTGCCGCAGCATTTTTCAGATCTTCAATCGTTTCAAACAACGGAACAATATCTACGGTGAGTTCCTCTCTGTTCCATCCCCCGAGCAGGAATAATCCAAAAACCTCAATGGCATTGAGTGCACTGTTGCACTGACTGATGATATACCGGTTGCATCCTTTTTCACCATTGTATTGCTGGATATCTTTTACAGCCTGAACGGTTCGTATCGTGTCTTTTGACATATCCGCAGTAAGCAGTTCGGCTTCCACAGATTGGTTTACTGACAAAAGACAATTGATTTTTTCATCATCAGAAAGCGCGGCATAATTATCCGGAAGCGACGCAGAAACAGCAGCAATTTCTTCCAGCACCGTTCCGTGAACAGAACTTTCCTGGCGGATATCAAGCGAAGCGAAATGCAGTCCGAATGCTTCGGCGCGGTTGATGAAGTCATTCACTAAATGCAGGAACAATCCATTGTGCTGGTAAATGATGATCTCTTTTATCTGGCGCAGCGTAGTTAAAATTTCCTGCTGGGTTAATTCTGTCCGGTGACCCGGAATAAAAATATTATTGTATAATTTTTTTTCAAGTTCTGTAAGTAATATATCCACGCCTTTAAAAGTAAGCCTGCGGCGGATCCTGCGCACATCAAGGTAATAACAGCGGATGATGCTTCCGCGCAATGCTTCAGCCACTTTCAGGGTAGTGTCTACCGTTACAAAAGGATTGCCGTCTCTGTCCCCGCCCGGCCAGAAGCCCATTTGTATCAATGGATTTTCCATTGTTAAAGCACCGGGAAAATTTGTTTTCATGTAAGACAATATCCTTCCGGTGGCCTGGTAAAAAATATTTTCCATGTACCAGATCAGACTGGTGGCTTCATCAAAAGGTGTTGGTTTTTTTTGCTGAAAAAAAGCCGTCTTGCCTAATTGCTGCAGATAAGTGTTGATGAGGTTAACATTGTTTGCGCCGATGGCACGGGCCAGGTCATTGATGATACCCAGTACAGAGCCGGGATAAAATTGGGTGGGGTGTGCCGTTAGTACCAGTCTTACTGAAAAATATTTCAGCAGCGCCGCCAGTTCTTCTTCTTTGTGAAGTACCGTTACCTCTGCTTCCAGCTGTTTTAATGTACCGCTGCCGTTCATGTCATTCACTTCGCGGAATGCAGCATCTTCCAGTGAATCAAATAACACCACCTGTCTTTCGGCGTACTGCACAAAACGGAAGAGCAGGTCCAGTTTTTCTTCTTCTTTACTATAGGAAGTATGTTTGCTGAAGAATTCTTCAATGATCGCAGCGGGGCTCTGGTTACGCTTGTAGCCGTCTTCACAAAGCGATTGTAATAAAGATAAGAGAATGCCGGTCTTTTCTATACGATGAAAAGGCAATGCCGTAAAGAGGCTGTTGTACAGTTGAAACTTAAGCGCAACATTACTTTTGAATTGCTGCAGTGCATGGGATGATTTATTATCCATTGATGAAATAATTTTAAGCAGCAGGCGCCCGTTGAGCGATGAAGTTACGATGACAATTAAAAATTAAAAATTAAAAATATTAGTCCATGGACCATCAACTAACTATAACCAACTCATAATTTTAAACGCTGACCTCTATTTTGAAACCGGCATTGTTTTAGTAATGTGTAGATCTCAAATCATAAGAAACTCATA
>JBDUCW010000114.1:0-15452 GCA_040003235.1 Ferruginibacter sp.
TTCATCAGGTAAGGCGCACCGGCGTGAGTGCCTACCCAGAAACGATGTTTGCTGTCTTCAAAAACAGTATTGATCCATCCATCGTGCAACGCTTCAGGATCATGCAGGTCAGGCAGATAATTTACAAACCTGTTGCCATCATAACGTTGCAGGCCATCCAGCGTGCCTATCCAGATATATCCTTTACTGTCCTGATACAGCGTGCTGATGCGGGTATTGATCAACCCGTTCTCCGTAGTTAAATGACGGAAGATGTACCGGGATGATTGCGCAGCCGCAGCAACTGAAAATAATAGGCAGGATAAAAAGATCGCCGGGTATAACCAGTTATTTTTTTTACTGCACTGCATGAATGACGAAATAATTTAGATGAAGAACGATTGCTTTACTAATATATATATGTTTTGGCGAATGAGCCGGTTTATAATTGCAGGCTATTAAAAACAAAGGACGCAGATTTTTATGATCTTTATGATTGACGCAGACTTTGCTGGCTTTCTATATCAGAACAAATCATATTGTAATTATTTATCAGTGGAATAGATGGGTAAAGGCTTTTTTGATTAAAAAAAACAGAAATCATCATTAATCTATCCGATCTTAAAAATCAGCGTTCCATTTTATAAATTCATTAGCACGAGATCTTACATTTTAATAATTTTTTTCCATTTCATTTTACCGGTTTTAATTTCTCTTAACCCAATGCAGTAAAGGCCTTCCGGAAAAGTGCGGAGATCAATATCGATGTGTTGCTGTGTTATTGAAGTAAAGGTCTTGATAAGCTCTTTGCCCGCAGCATTGTACAGCACCAAACTAAAACCATTTTCAGAATAAGGCAATTGAATACTGCAGATATCCTTTACCGGATTTGGAAAGGCCTGCAGTTCATCCATTGTATTTTTTGTATTGATCAGGATTGTTTTTGAATAAGAAAATTGTCCGTCTTTGTCAACCTGCTGTATTCTGTAAAAATTCTTTCCGGTAACCGGATGAATATCATCGAATAGATAACTGTGTTGAGAGGCTCCTGTCAAAGAAGCATTTATTCTGCCGATCGTGTTGTAAGTGACAGCATCAACACTTCTTTCAATATTACAATAAGCTGCATTGATCTCATTTACGGTTGTCCATTCTAACTTAGTAATATCAATAGCATGATCATAACTACCATTAAAATTTAAAAAGCTTAGAGGAGTGACTGTTGTGGTAGTAAAATTTTTTACAGTGGTCCATTTGCCTGCGCCCACTGCGTTTACCCCATACACGCGCCAGTAATATTTTGTGTTGGCCGACAATACCAGTGCAGGGACTGTATAACTGGTTGCAGTAATTGCCGATTGATCTTTTACAATCACTGTAAATAATGAATCAGTTGCGATCTGTAAACGGAAACTATCCGGAGTACATTGATGCGTCCAGCTCAGAACCGGTGTTGGCGAAATGCCTGTTGCATTATTTGCCGGTGATACCAATACTGGTTGTGCCGGTGTGTTTACCGGCAGATCAGATTTACTAATGCCTCCACCATTTACGGCTATCCCATACAGGTAGCCGCAATCATCTATTGTAAATGTATTGAAGTAATATGAAAGCGTTGGCCCTGACATTACCCTTGTAAAATTTGTGTTGGCGTTCCAGGGCACTGAACCCATGTATAATCCAATGGAAGAAATGTTAGACGAGTTGACAATCAGGTAACCATTGCCCCTGTTGTCAAAAGTTATATCTGAAAGAGAGGAATAGTCGGGCAGGTTATTAAAAATAAACATGTTACTTCCATTATCAATATTGGTTGAACCAAGAATCGCTTTGGGTAAAACATTTCCATTGAATAAACCATGTGTGCCGCTGCAAAAAATATAATCTGTGTATGGATCAACAGCCACTGTGACATTTCCGTTGGGCGCATAGCCAACGCCCGGTGTTGCCAATGATACAAAAGTTCCGGGTGCGCCATTGGCGGTTGACCTGTAAAGGCCTGATGTAGTTTCTGTGCCTAAAAAAATATGATGAAGTGAATTGAATGCGAGCCCAAAAGATTTTCCGCCATTGTTCGGCGGTGGATTCAATGTGTTTACAAATGCCGCGTGATTGGTACTTGAACAGATATTGGTTTGTGCACCATTGAATGATTCGGTTACGAATACCCTGCCCAATCCATCAGTACCGATCTCATTATATCCATCTGATGTGTTTTCAATCGTGTTGTCTTTTATCCAGGTATTGCCATTATCGGAACTATGATACAATTCAGGATTACCATAAGCCGGATTGAGGGTAGCCGCAGTTAATTCTTTTGCAGTAAGCCACAACCAGCCCTGGTCATCAACCAGAATGCCATCTGTTTTCTGGCAATTGATGCCATTGTTGATCGATGTCCAGGTAACACCTTTATCTGATGAGCGAAACACGCCTGCACAACCGGGCACCGCAGTAAATGAATTTCTACAGATCGCAAACCAATCGCCTTGCTGGTTGATGACCAGCTGATGCGTATTGTTGGCAAGTCCAACGCTGCTCATAGCATACACCCAATTATTTACTGAAGCAGTTTTCCAGATTCCGTTTGCGGCAGCAAATACAGTCCCGCTGCTATGTGTAACCATACTTACAACAGAAGTGCTGTTAAATCCTGCGGCTGCATTTTGCCATTGACCGCCACTGTTAGTACTGTAAAAAATCTCTCCTCCAATACTTCCTTTCTGGTAAACATAAAATCCAAGTCCTGCATAAATAGTTCCTGAAAGATCTGCAACCAAAGCTCGTACCGGTTTATTCGCAGTCAATCCTGTACTGACAGTTGACCATGAAGTCCCGGTCAATAAATTTACATTGGCGTCTGTTCCTGCAAATAATTTTCCTGCAGCATTTAGGTATAAACAATTTACATATTGATTGCTCAATCCGGTTCCGTATTGCGACCAGCTGCCGGTATGATATTTTATCACGCCATTACCATAAGTAGCCGCAACAATGTCTCCACCACTTATAAATTTCATGTCTTTAATAAAAGGCAGCACCGAATATCCTGTAAGATTTGCCATGCCCGTGTTAACCGTTGACCAGGAAGTTCCGTTGTATAAATAAACACCGGCTCCTAAGTTAATCGGGCTGGGCGCTGTGTTTGAAGTAGACCCGGTTCCGGCATACAAATTACCGGCACCATCATCAAGAAGCGCACTGATATTTTGCGGACTACCCGTCATCGGACTCCAGGTATTATTCGCTTTATTGTATTGAGTGATGCCGTAATATGGTGTGGCATTGCTGTGATTGGCCCCTAAGTATAACTGACCTGACGGAGAAAAATACAGCACAGCAAGCAGGTTCATTCCGGAATTGGCAAGCTGTGTCCAGCTCGCGCCCTGATCAGTTGAACGGATCACATTGCTGGCCGAACAGGCATAGATATCACCGTTAGTAGG
Organism: Ferruginibacter sp.; assembly: GCA_040003235.1. Taxonomy (GTDB): domain Bacteria; phylum Bacteroidota; class Bacteroidia; order Chitinophagales; family Chitinophagaceae; genus Ferruginibacter. The sequence goes on from JBDUCW010000114.1 coordinate 3,426, forward strand.
ATCGGAAACCACACTGTACATATTTGCAGGTGGTTGATTGGGCAGTCTTGTAAAGCTTACCTGTGCCGACAGCGTTAAACTGATCAGGCAGGAGATCATTAAGATGGATTTCATAAAATGGGATTTTTAGATTTATTTTCGTTTTAATATTTCAATAGCTTCCAGCATCTGTTTATTTTGTTGTTTTAAAATATCCATTTCTTTTTGCTGCGCTTCAATCATTTTCTGTTGTTCCTGCACGGCCTTTACCAATGGCACTACAAACTGTCCGTACACGAGAGAATAATTATCTGCATTATTGGTTGGCACATTTACGCCATCAAAAGCATAGCCCAATCCTTTAGCGGCTGCTTCTACATCCTGTGCAATAAAGCCTGTATGAATGATAGAAGCGGAGGATTTATTTTTCATCGCGGCCAGGTAACGCTGCTGCAGACTATCGGGCATATTCTGTATGAGATGATGATTGAGCTTATCGATATCAAGTGTATAGGTTACCGGTTTAAGCTGGTTGATAAAATCAAGGCCGGGCACATTTTCTTTAATGTTTATTTTAAAACGTCCGTCACTAAAGTTGCTCCAGCCGGCATATCCGTCGATAACATTTACATCAACACTGCCTATTACTGCTTTATTTGCGGCGTTCGTTATTGCAAAAGCCCCGATAGCTGTTGCATTGTATAATGAACCGGAACTGATATCCGATCCTTTACCGATTGCAGTATTGGTACTGCCGATCGTATTGGTATTGAGTGCCTGGTATCCGACAGCAACATTATCATAACCTGTTGTATTGGCATTGAGCGATTGATAGCCGGATGCTACATTGTTATAACCTGAAGTATTGGTGAACAGTGACTGATAGCCGTTGGCTGTATTCGCACTACCGGAACCATTGTTTGTATACAAAGCGAAAGTTCCATTGGCGGTATTATAATTTCCCGTCGTGTTGTTGTAAAGCGATTTATATCCATTAGCAGAGTTGCTGTTTCCGGAGACATTAAAAAAAAGTGACTGATGACCGTTAGCAGTATTAAAACCACCATTCACATTATTGTATAAGGTCTGATATCCGTTTGCAGTGTTATCGTTACCGTTATTATTATAATATAACGATTCAGTTCCCGTTGCGGTATTGCTGCTTCCGGAAATATTGGTAAACAATGCAGCAGTTCCTATCGCCGAATTATTGGCACCTGTTGTATTGGAATACAATGCTTCTACTCCCAACCCGATATTATTGGAAGCGCTGGTATTGGCGAGCAGTGCATTCACCCCCAGCGCAGTATTTCTTGAACCCGTATTATTAGTGCCCAGGGCATTTGCACCAACTCCGGTATTGAATATTCCATTACTGTTTGCATCCAGTGCCATCCAGCCAACAGAAGTATTATAATTTCCAATTGTATTTGCAACAAGCGCATTGTAACCAACAGCTGTATTATTGTTACCACTGTTGTTGAGATTTAATGCACCTGCACCCATAGCGGTATTCTGATTACCGGAACTGTTTAAATAAAGTGCCTGATACCCAGTCGCTGTATTGGAAGAGCCCTGATTGTTGGAATACAATGCTTTTGAACCAACGGCTGTATTCTGAATTGCCTGTGTATTGAATACTGCAGAAGCGCCATTAAAATATAATGCTGAATCGCCGATGGCAACAAGATTGGAGGCACTGGTATTAAAAAACAATGCATATGCGCCGAGGGCAACATTACTTCTTCCGGATAAATTACCAATTAAAGATTTAAAACCCATAGCAGTATTATTATTTCCACTTCCATTTGAATAAAGTGCATCAAATCCTGCTGCCGTATTGTTACCACCGGTTGTATTTAAATAAAGTGATGAAGCACCTGAAGCAGTATTTGCAAGCCCTGTGGTATTGGTATATAAAGAAAATGCTCCGATGGCTGTATTAAGTCCGCCGACAGTATTGCCAAAAAGTGATTTGGTTCCGATAGCCGTATTAAGTCCCGCTCCTCCGCCGCTCAGGGAATACAATGCAGAATCTCCGACAGCAACAAGATTATGGCCTGTAGTATTACTGAACAATGCAGACATACCAATGACCGTATTGCTGTAGCCCGTATTGTTGTAAAAACCACTTGAACTTCCCACCATGGTATTGTTGGAAGCCACACCGTTGCTGTATCCTGCACCATTACCAATAAGCGTGTTATCCTGGCCGGTAGTATTATAAAAACCGGAAGACTGTCCAAAAAATGAATTGTTGATAGAACTGGTATTGTTGTATCCTGCAGCAAAACCAAAAAAAGAATTATAGCTGCCTGTATTTGTATAACCGGTTTGACCTCCAAAAAAAGCATTTCCGGAACCCGATGCACTCAGTGCTCCGGCGTTATAACCAACTGCTGTATTGTAACTTCCGCTGATATTTCCAAAAAGTGCCGAGTGGCCTATTGCCACATTCTGATAGCCGGTCATTGTATTGAAAAGTGCATTAAATCCAAAAGCACTATTCGAAATACCTGTACTCATATTCGACATTGCTCTATGGCCAAACGAAGTATTAAAACTGACAGGGTTTATTTCTCCGGATGGTAAATTATTTACCCGGAATTTCAATGCAGTATTATCTGTAGTGCCGATAAAATGTTTAGAGGTATTCGTATTGATATTGCCGCCGATCAGCCAGGCGCTTTTAACAGTAGTATCTGCCGCAACCAACTGCACCCATCTTGTTCCGGTGTAATAATAAAAACCACTGTCGGTATCCGTTTGATAAACCAGCAAACCTGCCGTTGCACCGGGTATTGCCATTAATTGTGCATTTGTCATTCTTGGGATCAACATACCTTTTGTTGTTGAACTGACATCAAGTATAGCCGATGGATGTGCCACTGCTCCGGAAATATTTACCGCGACCTGGGCAAAAGATTGTTGAATGGCAATAAATATTATCAGGATGAGAATGGATTTTTTCATGAGCACTATTATTAAAAATAATATTAGCGCTTACCGGAAAATTTTCCTGAGAACCTGATTGAATGGCTGCGTCCGTTTATTTAACGGACAGGAACTGTTATGAAAGAGCCTGTAATATCAGTGGAGGTTTTTATTTTTATTATATCGTTTGATCATTTCATCAGCATTAGCGATGCCATTGTTTCAATGCCATCCCATAAATTCCGGAGACGGATATTTTCATTTTCAGCATGCTGATTGTTATCATGATTGGCAATCGGTATTGTGATCGTTTTCGCATCCAGGTATTTTTCAAATATAAACAAAGGCAGGCTCCCACCCATTGTCGGTTGAAGTACAACCTGGTCTTTGGCCGTACTTTTAACAGCTGCAATCACTTTTTTTATGATGGGCAGGTCCATTGACGTGCGTTGTGCATTATATCCATCAGCAGCTGCAATTACTTTAATGAGCTTCGGATATTTTTTTCTCTCTGCATCTGTTGGTTCATGATCCGTTACGAAATATCCCTGCGCTTTAATATGATCAATTACTTTTTGTTGCTGTCTTTTCCAGTCATTGCCCAATACCAGTCGCAGATCGAGCACTGCAGTTGCACTGACGGGAATCTGATTGGACGCCAGTTTACCGACGTTCCCGCTTTGCATACCATTAATGTTCAATGAAGGTTGATTGATGGCTTCAGTTAAAGACAATCCTTTCATTTCAGCTGTGCTGATTCCGAGTTCATTTTTTAATTGTTCATCTACTGCAGGCACTTCGCTCAGTGCTTTTTTTTCTGAAGGACTTAATGGTTTTACATCATCATAAAATCCTTTCACCGTGACGCTTCCATCATCATTTTTCATAGAAGCCAATAATTTTGCGAGCATCATTGCAGGGTTCGGAGCCCAGTTACCATAATGGCCGCTGTGCAATGGCCGCTTCGAAGCGTAGACTGTCAGGTCAAGGTGCGCATCACCACGAACACCAAATACAATTTGTTTTTTTCCAGACTGATGCACAGGTCCATCGCAGATGATCCATAGATCTGATTGCAATAACGACCGGTAATTTTCTAATATCTCATTGAGGTGCGGCGAACTTGCTTCTTCTTCACCTTCAAAAAAAAATTTAAGATTGTATGCCGGCTTTAAACCGGTTTTATTGATCGCATCATAAGCATTCAGTATTGCATCAATGCCGGCCTTATCGTCCGAAGCACTGCGTGCATAGATCCTCCATTCATTATTATATTTTCCATCGACAGGAAATTCAATTGCTGTTCCTGCATGATCAATAGCAGCTGAAAATAATTTTGGTTGAAACGGCTCAAGGTCTGCTGCCCATTGCGCAGGATTCACCGGCTGTCCATCATAGTGAGCATAAAAAATAAGTGTCTGTACTGCACCCGGGACCATTACTTCACCATACACGGCAGGAACCGCACCCACAGTGGATGCATTGAGCAATTGTATTTTGTGGATGCCACGTTTTTGCATCATTGCCATAATATAATCAGTATTCTTTTGAAGACCTGACGGATCTGCAGCAATATTCGGAATGGTAAGAAATGCAGTGAACTCACGAAGCAGATCAGTACTGTTTTCCTGTGCATATTTTCTGATGGTCATTGTTTCAGCGGATTGTGCTGAGGCAATATCAAGAATCAACAGGCTTATTGGTAATAATAAAATTTTCTTCATCAGGTAAATTTAATGAGCAGCTTTTAAACAAAAGGAATTTATTACTGAAAAAGGCCAGGAATATTTTCTATTAGATCACAGAATCACTGAATAAAGAAACGGTTTTTTTGATTGTTTATGCATATTTAAACTGTCTTTGCCAATATTTTTATGTCAGCTATTTCCAATACCTGTTTTGGGTAGCCTTTTATTACCACGTTGATCATGGCCTGACCAACTTCCTGCATTGTCAATGATTTTTTAGGAAACAGCAATGGGATTAAAGGAATAAATATTTTGAAAACAGCTTTTATATTTTTTTGTCCTTTAAAGGGTTTCATAAAACCGGGACGAAAATTATATTCTCCTTTGAAGGGCAACTGCATCAATGCATTTTCAGTTTTACCTTTTACACGTGCCCACATCATTTTACTTTTTTCAGAACTATCAGTATGACTTCCCGAAACAAAAGTAAAGACCATCGCGGGATTCAGTGCTGCAAGCATTCGCGCAAAACACATGGTTGTATCATACGTGATATAAGTATACTTTGGCTCCTTCATGCCGACTGAACTGATACCGGCGCAATAGAAGCAGGCATCGTAGCCCGTTAGAGCAATACTATACGATTCCGGTTTCATAAAATCGGGCATGATCAATTCTTTTAATTTAGCATGCCGTAAAGCTGACGGCCTCCGGTTGATCATCAATACTTCTTTCACTGCGGGATTTTCCAGGCATTCAAGCAGCACGCCTTCGCCCACCATTCCTGTTGCACCGGTAATAATTATTTTCATCCTGTTTGTTTATTTGTTTGTCAATTTTAAATTAATGATACAGTTTACTCCCACGATGAAGTATTTCGTGCAGTATGTTTGCAGGACGGCTGAGAAAAGAAAATATTTTAAAATAAAAAAAATACAGGGAATCCGGTAATTGCATGTATCCTGTTCCAATACGATTTCCTGTTGAAAAAGAATTCAGTTGTCCATCAAACTAATAAAAAAATTATGGCTTTATTAAAAATGATCTCGCAACAGCCAGCTCCGGCCTGTCGGAATCTGTTGCTGCAATTGCTGCGAGTTGCTTATAATAAAAACCAGCTTTTTGTCGCTCACCCGATTTTTCTGCTGCCATGGCGGCACCGCTCAAACTATTGAAACGGTTCGGACATTTTTGCAATACAGCTTCATAAGCCTGCAAAGCATCGCTGTATTGCTGCAATTGCATGAGCATGTCTCCCAGCAATTCCCTTGCAGGTAAAACCGCACCAGGTGTAACAGGATGTTTTTCGGTAGCATCTTCCATATCGGCTGCGACTTTCATCGCATCAAGAGCCTCTGATTTTTTTCCGGAAGCAAACCGGATCCAGGCTTCACCGGCTTTGATCTGGATAGCTACCTGCTGGGATTTATACATATCTTTTTGCAGTTGCAGCGTATCATGTAACCGTTGCATGTTGGTTAACTCAATTGTTGCATCCTGCATATTTCCTTCGTGAACATCGCCTAAAAGGCGTGTGAAATGTATGATGGATTCCTGCCATGGAAATTTTGTCCAGGGAAAACCGGCAGGACTTACCTGCAACGTTGCCGCTTCCTTCCAGTTTTTATTTTCTAACACATATCGTGAAGGAATAGCCGCAAAAGCATAAGCAACTTTAAAATTCAGCGGATCAACTTTGCTGATCGTTTTCAGGTAATCTACCTGCTGCTTTGCAAGTTTGTTATCGCCTTTCTGAAGGTAAGCGTAAACGAGATAATCAAGTCCGTGCAATTCTTCATCCCAATGCCCTTTGATGCCTGCCTGTTCTGCATAACATTTCGCTGAGGCAACAGAAACAAGATTCGATTGAATGCATTCATCCCAAAGGCCGAGCCTTGTAAAAATATGTGAGGGCATATGTAAAGCATGTGCGGAAGAAGGTGCTACCTGCGCATATCTCCTAGCCGCAGGCAATGCCAGTTCAGCAAGGCCTGGATAATCATAAGTATGAATGATATAATGAATGATACCTGGATGATTGGGCTCAGCAATATAAAGTGCATTTAATAAAGTTCCTGCTTTCCGTTGATTGGTATAAGCTTTATCATTCGGATCAGCAGAAGCATCTAAAGCCAAAGCATAAAATATGGCAGCTTCTTTATCATCAGCGTAATTGTTACATAATTTTTCCATCGCCTTTTCATAATCAATGCAACGGGTATGGTGATCGGTTTTGTTCCAGGCTTTGTAAAAAGTTGCAATCGCATCAATATAGGCAGATTCTCTTGCCGATCGGTTGGTAATACTTTCTGCAATTTCAACAGCCTTGCTCCCCTTTTGTAATTCGGCTTCTGTTGGTGCAGTCCATAAAGGATGGAAGCTACACATGGCCACGCCCCAATAAGCCATTGCGCACTGCGGAGTTGCATCGATAATTTTTGCAAAAACTTTTTCTGATTCATCATATTCAAAAGAATGCAGTAATTCTACAGCAAGATTAAAATCTTTCTGAGTGGCCTCATCAGCAGTAATTTTAAAATCAACAGCACCAAATTGTTTATCGGGCGGCCCGCAGGAAATGATCGTTCCTCTTTTCAGGTTGATCTGGTCAATCAACGCTTGTGATGGGCCCGATTTTTTTTCTTTACAGGAATTGTAAAAAAAAGCGGATACAATAAACAAGAGTAATAAGATTTTGGCAGGATGTTTCATGATCAAAATTTATATTGTTATCTGCGGGAATCCTTCAGCAAGGAAATCCTATTAGCGTAGGGATATTATAGAGCAGGCATTAAATGAACGAGAATAATTCATCATCCTGCAGGGCAAAGCCGGCAACTAATTTATAAAAAAAAATGAAGACCTCTCTTGTATATGGACAAATTTATTTTTCGGCAGCCAGGAGTTAATATCAAAAAATATCTTTTTGCTGGTTTGTCGCCAGATCAGATCGTCTTTAGAAATACATTTTTGTTGTCCACAAATAAATTTAATCGTTTTGTATTACTGTAGCTGATTATGGCAACCTGAGATTTGGCTTAATAGTTTGTCCGCTTATTGATATTCAGAAGGAAGGCTCATCACGTATATGATTTCAATCATGCCGGTAAAATTCAGTTATTTGATCCAGTCGATCTCACCGAATATATTTTTCAATGTATATTGTTTCATTTCTTCAGAACTCAGTTGTTTGCTCCATGGAACTCTTGCCGCAGGATCAGCACCAGGTCCGCTGCTGTTGTATTCCGCATAACGTGCTGTCTTGTCATTCTCTGTTCCCTTCCAGTTACTCCATCCTTCCGGAATAATATGTTTACCAAGATCACAATTAATATAGGTAACACTGGAATAAGGCCGCCATGGCCTGCCAAGCGAAACTTTATTCAGGCTGTCGTTTCCCGTGAGCCTGCAATTGAAGAACACAAAACCATAAGGTACTTCTGCCGGCGTACTTGCAGCCGTAACATGACTGTTCTTTTTGCTGTGAATATGACAATTTTCAAAAATAGCCGTTGCTGAACCAAAAATAAAATCGGTAGTCCCTTCTATATAGCAGTTCTTAAAATAATTTCTTGTCTTGATGCCATTCAATAACAATACATCCTGGAAGCCAACCATGCTGCAGTTTTTGAAAGACACTCTGTCGCCATCTACCCGCAATGCAACTGCCTGCCCGGCTGTAAAGCCCGCATTGTTTTCAAATGTTATGTTCGCTGCATGAAAATCATTGGCATAAATAAAACAGGAAGGAGAACTTCTTGTATCCGCCACGCTCCCATCCGGTAATACAGTCCCGGTGTGATTATCATAAGTAAGAATGGTATTGCTGCTGTCATCACCAATGAAACTAATAAAATCTTTTCCTGCAGGGATGATGACCACTTCTTTGTACGTTCCTTTCTTAATATGTATGACCACCGGTAATTTATTATCGGCAGGTACTGCATTCACCGCTGCCTGAACGGAATTGAAATCTGCTTTCCCTTCTTTTGCAACCGTGAATTTTGTCTGTGCCCTTGCAAATAATAAACTGCAACAAACAATAACTGTGAGCAGTATCTTTTTTTTCATATTTTTTTGACGAGCTGTGATTCATCTTCCTTTATAGTTCTAACTCTTAATTCTTAACTCTTAACTCTTAACTAAAAGACTATTTAAATAAACCTCCACATTACAATAATTTTTATCAACTGTCATCAACGCAGCATCAGCAGCGTTGTTGGGATCCAGGCCATGTGCTTTTTCCCACACATCCGGAATTCCATCATTGTCAGAATCTTTTGCTGCAGTAGCCGTATAAAGATCAGGCCATGCATCTGTTGTCAGTTCGTAAGCAGTCCCATGTGGAAAGCCGCCCTGCACATCAATAAAATGCCCGGTACGGTTTTTCACATCATTGACAATACGGGCGTCGAGTGTATCACGTTTATAACTGGCGCCTGCCGATCTCAATACCATCGCATAAGCGGTTGATGCATCCTGAGTAATAATATCCATTGCATTAAAAGGCTTGCTCATCTTTGCGGCTGCTGCATCTGAAGCTGTTCCTTTTTCCAATGTTACACCCAGCCAGTTGTCATTTGTAACAGTTGTTGATCCATCCATATAATTGCCTTCAATGAAATATTTCCCAAAACTTATTTTCGGTAATTTATTCCATGGATTGGCAATACGGCTTCGTACATCCGCTTTTGTATCCGGCCCGTATTTGTAATAATTATTCACGATGTTGTAAGAACCGCCTTCGCCTGCATATACATTATTATGTCCCCAGTTATAGATCACATTATTTCTCAGGTCTGCATTTTCTTCCGGTGCATTGCGGATGCCGTCAAAGCGCGGTGTGCGGCTGTTGCAGCCACTGAGTAAATTGTGATGCGCAGAAAAATGCCTGCCGCCCCAGATACCACCATAACCGTGATGTTCGTAATCACTATCTCCTTTTTCAAAATGATACGAATAATTCATTGGTTCAGCAATAAGATTCCATTGAAGTGTAGTGCTGTCTCCAGCATAAATAGAACAGACTTCATCTGTGCTCCAGCTCATGCTGCAATGATCGATCATAATATTCCTGCGATGTGTTCCGCCAAATGCATCGTCACCACCGTTTCCATCTACCATACCGCCCTTCTGGTATTTATCGCCCATCCGGAAACGTAAGTAACGGACAATGATATTATCACCTGCAAGCAATACTGAATTATCTGCCAGGCAAACGCCTTCGCCCGGGGCCGATTGGCCTGCAATGGTTGCATCAGAGCGGATGGATAATTTTGTTTCGAGATGAATTGTTCCGGCAACTGCAAACAGGATAATCCTTGGTTGCTTCGTTTCTGCAGCTTCCCGGAAACTGCCTGGTCCCTTATCATGAAGATTGTTCACGATCATTATTTTCCCGCCTCTTCCACCCGTTACATATTTTCCAAATCCTTCTGCACCTGGAAACGCAGGCAGGAATTCCTGAGTATTGCCAGCATGGTTTAAAACAGTATTACCGGTTTTTGACGCAAGTGTTTTACGCATACAACTGGTAAATATGATCAGTGATATCAGCAACAGAATAATGCTGATGTCCATTGCCGAACTTATTGAAGGAAATCTCCTGGCTGCAAAATTGTCAATGCTTGATGATGCTCTTTCTTTCATGTTCTTGTCTTATTATCTGCCTGCTGGAAAAAAATTATCTGATTAATGAATACATTTTTTCAATACCTCTTTTCAATATTGGTATGCACCACTACTTAGACCTTTCATTTATTTAAAAAGCCGCTGTAAAAGCGGCCTTTTGAATAAAATAATCTATTTAAAAAAATTAATACCCAGGATTTTGCGCCAGGTTAAAATTCGCATCTCTTGATTGTTGTGAGATGGGCAGTAATTCTGATTTACCCGTGGTAAAACCAGTTGCATATCTTGATAACGCAGTAGTATTGATACCTGCACTCAGCCAGGTAACTTTTGTTGTACCTGCAGGTGTACTGGTGGGCGCTGTTACATAAAATGAATTCTTCCAGAGTGCTTTATCATCAGCCGTAGAACCGGTAATATAATACATTGCTATCGGAAGATTTGCAGTCAGTGCATATGCAGGATAAGGCGCCATATAAGTCGGGTTCACCATCGGCGTCAGGTTTGACATGTTCAACATATTTACCTTGCTGGTTGCAATTGCTGCAGCGAGCAGGTTCCAGCGGATGAGGTCATATTTCCTGATACCTTCGCCACCGAATTCCAGGGCTCTTTCTCTTACCAATGCCTGGAAGAAAGTAACTTTGGAAAGCCCTGACAGATCTACTGTTGCATCTGCTGTTGAAATGGGTTTGCCATAACCTCTTCTGCGTACCTGGTTGATGGCATCATATGCAGTTGCGGTTGGGCCGTTCAATTCATTTTCTGCTTCTGCATACATCAATAATATATCTGCGTAACGGATCAGCTGCCATTTCAAACTGAAGTACTGAATGGCATTGGTGGGTAATATAGTAGGATTGGTGATCCAGTCTCTTCTGTATTTACCATCACAGATCGCAGTGATAGCCTGCCCTGTTTTGGTGACACCATCTGCCCCTACGATATAAGGCACGCAGGTTACATCCCTTCTCAGATCGGTTGAATCAAACAGATAAAAATAGTTAGGAAGTACATTCACACTTTTATTTCCCAAAGCATTTACTGTTGGTCCATTGTAATAACCCAGTTTGGTATCTTCAGCACTAGCTTGTCCTATTGCACTTGCCTGGAAAATCAGTTCTCCATTTGGATCACTTACTGCATGAGCACATACCTGGTCTTTCCACAAAGCTTTATAACTTGGATTTAAAGAATGTTGTCCTGAAGCCATGATATCAGTACATTCATCTTTTGCAATCTGGTAATATTTTAAATAGTCGCTGCTCCGGGCCATTGTTCCAAATCCGGGGCCTGCACCACGCAATGAATAGCCGCCGCGGTACAATGCAATTCTTGCTCTTAATCCTTTTACAGAAGCTTTGGTAATTCTTTCATCAATCACATCACCGATTGCAGTGAGTTCATTGCGCCACGGAACCAATCCTTCAGCAGTTTTCAGATCATCCAGTAAATGATCATACAAAGTATCTCTGCCCACTTTTACAGGAAAAGGATTTGAAAGCGCGAGTACTGCAGCCGGTTGAAAGTTAGCCGGAAGATCGCCCCAGTTCCTGATCGCTTCAAGATAAAACTGCGCTCTTAATGTCAGTGCTTCACCATACATGCGTTGCAATTGTTTTTTCTGCTGATCGCTGCCGCCTGAATACATGTCCATTTTAGGAATGTTGTCAATACAGATATTCGCAAACTCAATTCCCTGGAACATCTGGTTAAATGGCGCAAATATCTGTGCATTTCCCGAAGTTGCTGCATAACGGGCAATGTCGCGACGATCGTTATCTCCGGCACCAGT
>JBDUCW010000218.1:0-4532 GCA_040003235.1 Ferruginibacter sp.
GCAGCAGGATCTTCTTTTGCCGAACAGCATTCCTTAAAGCACAAGAGTGCGACGCCCGTCCGACCGGTTCATCCGGGCGGGCAACGATGTTAAATAGATATTCTGCAGCCGGGAACATAATTTTATTCTTCATTACTTAAAACTTATAACCTTCAACGTATAACTTATACAATTACACTTACCGGATCATCCAGTTCACTTGTTTTTTTCTTTGATGAAAGATAGGAATACATTGCCGGGATAACGTATAATGTTAGTATCAGTGAAAACATGATACCGCCTACAATCACAACGCCCAACGGAATGCGGCTGGTGGATGCTGCACCGAGCGATAAAGCCAGCGGTAATGCACCAAGGCTCATGGCAAGACTTGTCATCAGGATCGGACGAAGACGGCTCGTAGCTGCCTCAATTACTGCAGGCCTTTTTTCCAAACCTCCCAAACGTTTCTGGTTAGCGAATTCTACAATCAGGATACCGTTCTTGGTTACCAGACCAATGAGCATGATCATTCCGATCTGTGAAAAGATATTGATCGTCTGGCCAAAGATCCACAATGATAAAATTGCACCTGCCAGTGCAAGCGGCACCGTGATCATGATTACGAAGGGATCAACAAAACTTTCAAACTGTGCAGCCAGAACTAAAAATATTAATGCCAGTGCAAGAATGAAAGCGAAATAAGTATTGCCGGAACTTTCTGAAAAATCACGACTGGTTCCCGACAAAGAAGTGGTGAACGTATCATCGAGCAATTGTTTTTTTATTGCTTCCATTTCCTTGATGCCATCACCAACTGTTTTGCCCGGTGCGAGTCCTGATGAGATGGTAGCCGACTTATACCGGTTAAAATGATAGATCGTTGGTGGCGTTGTTTCTTCTGTAATTGTTACCAGGTTATCCAGTGCAATGCTTACGCCTGCAGCGTTGCGTACATATAAATTTTTCAGATCGGTCGGATCATCACGTTCACCGCGGCTAACCTGTCCCAATACCTGGTATTGCTTTCCTTCTTTTTCAAAATAACCAATGCGCAGGTTACTCAGTGCAAGTTGTAATGTTTGTGAAATATCATCTACACTTACATTTAATGAAGCTGCTTTCAAACGATCAATGTTAATGCGCACTTCAGGTTTATTGAATTTAAGATCTACATCAACACCCTGCAGTACTGTGCTTTTATTTGCAGCGTCTAAAAATTTCGGTAATACCTGTGTGAGTTTATCAAAGTCAGTATTCTGAATTACAAACTGTACGGGTTGACCACCGCGTCGGTTGGTTGAAATGGTTTGTTCCTGAACGGCAAATGCTTTTCCTTCATTGTACTTGCCCATATTGCGGTTGATCATATTTACAATATCATTCTGACTTCTTTTCCTGTCACCGGGATCTGTAAGCAACATACGCAGCGAACCAGTATTAACAGCACCGCCACCGGAGCCGGGTGCAGTGATCGTGATCATCACTTTATTTTCCGGAATAGAATCCATGGCGAATTTTCCAAGACGGTCTATATATTTATCCATCGCATCGTAGGAAGTTCCTTCGGGAGCAGTGATGTTTAAACGGAACTGGCTGCGATCTTCCATTGGCGCCAGTTCAGACTGCAATCCACTGCCGATAAAATAAATAATACCAACGCAGGCAAGAATAATGACAAAAGAAAGCCATCTTACTTTCATGAATGCTGTAAGTGATTTCCGGTATCCGTTTTCCATGCCACGAAAAAAAGGTTCTGTTTTTTCATAGAACCAACTGTGCTTAAAAACTTTTCGTGTGAGCTTTACATTGAGTACCGGCGTTAAAGTAAGTGATACAAATGCAGAGATCAAAACAGCGCCTGCCACCACAATTCCGAATTCGCGGAAGAGCCGCCCAACGAAACCCTGTAAAAAAATGATGGGCAGAAATACAACTGCCAATGTTATGGATGTAGCGATAACAGCAAAATAAATTTCTTTGCTACCTTCTTTGGCGGCCCTCCATTTTTCCATTCCGTGCTCCATCTTTTTATAGATGTTCTCTGTTACCACGATACCGTCATCCACTACGAGACCGGTGGCCAGTACAATTGCGAGGAGCGTAAGTACATTGATCGTAAATCCGCAGAGATACATTACAAAGAAAGCACCGATCAAAGAAACCGGAATATCGATCAATGGCCTTAATGCAATGAGCCAGTCGCGGAAAAATAAATAAATGATCAGCACCACTAATATAAATGCGATGATGAGCGTTTCCTGAACCTCAGAAATACTTCTTTTAATAAATACCGTTTGATCCAGGGCAATGTCGAGCTTAATATCTGCAGGCACTTCATTTTTTATCTGGTCAAGTCTTTTATAAAATTCTTTTGAGATGTCTACGTAATTACTTCCCGGTTGTGGTATCAATGCCAGTGCAATCATGGGAATCCCGTTGGCCTTTAGCATGCTTTCTTCATTCTCAGGTCCAAGCACCGCTTCGGCCACATCTTTCAGCAGTACATCCGTTCCGTTTACGTTTTTAATAATGAGGTTGTTGAATTCATCCTCGGTATTTATTTTTCCAAAAGTGCGCACGGTAAGTTCGGTGGTATTGCCTGAAATTTTTCCTGAAGGCAGTTCCACATTCTGTGTAAGCAATGCATGCTGTACATCTGTCGGCGTAAGATTGTATGCGCTTAATTTGGCAGGGTTGAACCAGATGCGCATGGCATAACGTTTTTCTCCCCAGATCTGGATTCCACTGACCCCGGGGATTGTCTGCAATCTTTCCAGGAGATTGTTGTTTGCATATTCAGTAACCTCCAGTTGATTTTTTGTATTGCTTTGTACCGTCATGGAGATGATCGCATCGCTGCTCGCATCAGCTTTGGTTACAACAGGCGGTGCATCCAGGTCAGGCGGCAATGAACGGGCAGCCTGCGAAACTTTATCTCTTACATCATTGGCTGCTTCTTCGAGGTCGATGCTCAGATCAAATTCAACATTGATGGAACTGGCTCCCTGGCTGCTGTTGCTGGTAATATTTTTTACACCGGCAATACCATTGATACCTTTTTCGAGGGGTTCGGTGATCTGCGCTTCAATAATTTCTGCATTAGCACCTGAATAAGAGGTGCGCACATTAATATTCGGGGGATCGATCGCGGGATAATCTCTTACTCCAAGAAATTTAAAACCGATAAAACCGAACAGCACAATAACAAGGTTAAGCACTACGGCTAAAACGGGCCTGCGTAAACTAAGTTCTGAAATATTCATTCAAAAAAAATGTATGATCTTTTACTCTTTTTCCTTCACCACAATTGTTTCGTGTATCTTATTAAATGCAATCTTTGCTTTTGGTTTCAATGTAAGTAATCCGGTTGTTACTACAGTGTCTCCAACCTTCAGTCCACTCGTGATCTCCACCCTCGCACTGTCACGCACACCCGTTTGCACCACTTCAAAACTTGCCAGCCCGTTTCTGCTTACAATCACCTGCTTGTTTCTTGCCTGTGGTAAAATAGCATTCGTCGGCACCATGATCGCATCCGGGTTTTCATCAAAGGCCAGGTTTATTTTTGCAAAGGCACCGGGCATAATAAATTTATCAACGTTTTTTACGGTGGCCCGGATGCTGAGACTGCGATTGGCATCAGCAATGCTGTTTTCCGTTCCTGAAATATCTGCGAAATAATTATTTGGACTTCCTTCCACATTAAATTTTATCGGTTTGCCTGATGACAGCATTGTAAAATATTTTCCAGGAACTGCGAACTCAATTCTTAACCTGTTCACTTCTTTCAGCGTGGTAATAATAGTTGTGGGAGAAACATACGCACCCAGACTTACATTGCGGAAACCAACTTTGCCGGCATAGGGGGAACGGATAAATGTTTTTGAAATACTGATACGCAAAAGGTCCATGTCCGCTTTGATATTGCTGGCCTGTAAACCACTGAGATCAACATCCTGCTGACTGATACCACCGATCTTCAATAATTCCTGTTGGCGTTCAAGGGTAGTTTGTGCAATCTTTAATTGCACCTGCAGTTTATTCAGCTGAGCTACCAGGTCGCCGTCAAACAATTTAATAAGCAATGCGCCTTTGCCAACCATGCCTGCCTCTTTAAAATTGATCTGAACAACCCTGCCCGTGATCTCGCTGTGGATTTCGGTCTCTTCATAAGGAAGTATGGAACCGGGTATCTGGAGCGATTCACTCATCGGCTCATGATGAACAATATAGCCGTCCACTTTGGTAACCTGGTTGGCACCTGATTTTGCGGCCGACGGCTTCACTTCTTTTTTTTCATGACAGGATACCAGCACTGATAATGAGTAACAAAAAAAATATAGCGGAACTTTTTTAAGCATCTGTATATATGATTGGTTTTATGTCAGGTATAAAAATATCTATTCAACATTAAATTATAAAACTCAAATGATGATTGGTAATAACCGTACGGGTTACCTTCGGAAGGCTATTGAGAACTGGGGGAACGGGACCGATTTACACAATAATAATACCGTAGTTTATTTCGCAATCACTTTGAATATCTGTTT
>JBDUCW010000115.1:0-15380 GCA_040003235.1 Ferruginibacter sp.
CGCTTACGCTTCGCCGGCAACAGTAGAGTCTATCAAAGCAACGGCACAGAAAAAGTTAGACATTTGGGGCGGAAGATTAGGTAAAGCCATCACTTCAAACGTTGTTTTGCCACAAGTTTTAAAAGGCAACAGCATTGAGTTGGAAGGTCAGCAATTAGAAATTATAGGTTTGGAAGAATTTCCATCCAAAACTTTTGTTTGGATACCTTCTATTAAAGCTGTTCTAGGCGGGATCAATATTTTCGGTACTACTTTCAATCTTTGGATGGCGGATGCACAAACTGCTGAAGCCCGTACACAATGGATAAATGTTTTGGAAAAAATCGAATCATTACATCCCGCAATTGTAATTCCTGCACACGCTAACAATAATAGTCCATTCGATATTAGTGCAGTAAAACATACCAAAAGTTATATCCAGTTCTACGAAGAAGCATTGAAAACCAACAAAACTTCTGAAGCTTTAATTGCCGCTTTAAAAACAAAATATCCAACATTAACTTTTGAAACCGCTTTACAAATTGGAGCCAAAGTAAACACAGGGGAAATGAAATGGTAAAACAAATAATCTTCAAACTGGCAATGTTCATTGCATTGTCAGTTTGTTCTTAAGATAAAAATCGAATGGCAAATCTTGAAATAATAAAAAGCACTTGCTCAGTTGTTCCTGTTAACTCCGGCAGCGGCGACCTGAATCGGCATAAAAATAATCATTACTGCTGCAATACAGTTTGTTCAGGCCTCGCTGCGGGTTCAAAACGTGTATCTGCATTTCTTGAGATACGGCCATTTCCAAAATCTTCGTCAGCGCGGTTACATATAATTGTCCATTGAAAATTAATATTAGAAGTACCATTGTTTAGTTCAACCACATCAAAACCTTTAGCCGTTTTATTCGTGATGTAAACACCTTTGCAATCACCTTCCGGTTGAATAAAAACCCTTAATGGATGTGATTCATTTACAACTATATTTTTTTCAAACAATGGATCTATATCAATGTGCACCCGTCCATTTATTAATTTTCCTGCTCCATAATCCTGGAAATAGATCTCTGGTGTTTCTGTTGCGTGCAAAGTAATCAATCCGCCCTTTTGATCCTTTACAACAGTGGAGACCGAACCGGAACCATTGATCTTATATTGAGTAACACCATTCCAATAATTGACTCTTACTACTGCTCCGGCATTGTCCGTATAAAGCGCCTGGGCTACTCCAGTAGTAGTAGTAGACTCAGCGAAAATTCCGGTTGCTGATCCTATAAAAGATCCCCCGGAACCAGTAACAAGCGTTACCGGACTCGTATTGTTCCCGGCACCCATAATGCCGGTGCCTGTTCCATTGGAATTTAAACCTTTAAGACCCGCGCCACCTGACTGCGAACTGGTGCCAATGATACCAGTACCTGTGCTACTTCCGGATGCAGCTGTATTTTGTGCAAACAAAGCCGTCCCTGCTGCGTTGGTATTTACAAAATAAGAACTGTACGTTGTGTTAGCCGCCACTACCTGTAACGGATAACCGGGTATCGTTGTGCCAATACCTATATTGGTTCCGTTATCATAGATCAACGAATTGCCCCCGGAATTGGCTGTCGAAAACTTAATAAGATAATTGGGTGTACCGCTGATGGCAGGCCCGACGATTGTCCATACAGGAACGGCGGGTGTTCCACTGTTCACATACAAACCGCTGAGCGCATCTTTCTGAAAGATCATCAGTCCGGTTGCAGGACTTGAAATGGCATCTCTTTCTGTTGCTGTAAGTCGCGGCAACAGCAAACCTTTTACACTGCTTTTAATATCTACGATGGCACTTGGATCCGGTGTGGAATTGTCTGTATTGATACCAACATTTTGCGCCTGTATGTAAAATGGTATTACAGCAAAATAAATGAGTATTTTTTTCATAAAATAAAGGTAGTAAAAAACATAAACCGACAGAAAATAAACGACCCACGCTGCGCCAGTGGCAGGCGCCGCAGATGTAAAATAAACCTCGCTGGGACACATTAAGAAGAGCAGCGTTTTAACCCTAGTGTTTACGCGGTAGAAAAATTCTTTTAATGTTGAAGGCTCTGCGACAGCGGGGGTTGCGCCCGGGGAGCATAATAAATCGATTAGCATATACTGGCGAAAACCCCGCTGGGACACAACTTTTAAATACGCAAATTAAAGTGTACTTCTGCCAATGCTACTACCAACCAATATCTAACATCGTGACCGTCAAGTTTTCTTCCATGGGTTTAATTTTTTTTCACCTCATCGACAGCACTATATTATTTTTCTTAAAAATATTTATAAGCAGAATTTATTCTTAAATTCATTGTTCAATAATGGAGACCAGGAACCATTTCAAAAAACGGGGCGCATCCGAAAAGCCTTACGAGTAGGAATTAAAAATGTACACATGCCAAAATATGTTATCGAAAGAGAAATTCCAGGTGCAGGTAAATTAACTGCTGAACAATTAAAAGGTATTTCCCAGACTTCCTGCGGCGTACTTAGTAAAATGGGCCCGCAGATCCAATGGCTGCAAAGCTACGTGACAGGTGATAAAATTTATTGTGTTTATATTGCTCCCAACGAAGCGATGGTTCGCGAACATGCAAGGCAGGGAGGATTCCCCGCAAACTCAGTCAGTGAAGTAAGTACGATCATTGATCCTACAACTGCTGAATAATTTTGCCTGTTGTTCTCAATGGTTCATCTGCTCCGGGTCTGTTTATTTACCATTAGTATAATTATATATCAGCGTCCTCATAATGCAAATGGGAAAGTGTCTTTATGTACTTTTGGCAATCAACCAACGGTCACCAATACATAGAGAAGCAAATCCTTCAGGACTCTAATAACAAAAAATTGAAACCGCAAACAAACTGGCGACAACTCATTACATTAATTCCTGTCTTTGGTATTCTCAGTTTTATAATTCTTTATATTATAGCTGCACTTTATTATCCTGGTGGTTCACAAGCAAACAAGTTATCAGTAGGTTTCAGTTGGGCAGACAATTACTGGTGTAACCTGCTGAATGAAAAAGCCATCAATGGTGAAAATAATATGGCCAGGCCGATCGCGATAACTGCAGCATTGATACTAAGCGTATCCCTATCAGTCTTTTGGTTTTCATTTCCTGTTTATATTCCATTTAAAAAAACAGGCAGACTCATCATACAAGTTTCAGGAATTCTCTCAATGACATTGTTGATATTTTTGTTTACAAGTCTTCATGACGTCATCATCAATGTAGCCGGAGCATTTGGATTAGTAGCAATGACTGGTGTTTTTATCGGGCTTTATAGGATTAAGGCCAATGCACTTTTAGTGTTCGGCTTTTTCAATGTTCTTTTGATCGGCTTAAACAATTATATCTATCACGGTAGTGGGTCATTTATCTATTTACCTGTAATTCAGAAATTGAGTTTTCTCTCTTTTTTGTTCTGGATCTCAATGATCAGTATTGCTCTTTTAAAACGACAGAAAGAAAATTGATGAAACAGTTCAGTAATCGATCTGCTTTGAAGAATATATTTAAGCGTTTAAAAATGGTTACATTTATTTTCAAATTAAATTTTCGTGCCCAGATCAGTTTACCAGGTATATGTGATTGAATTATCAAAACGTGTTTTTACAGAAGATGCTAAATTCAGGGCGGCCAATCCGCAATTCAATGGCGTGCTGGAATGTTTATACGTTGGGATGACCAGCAAAACACCGGCAGAACGGCTTAAGCAACATAAGACCGGGTATGTCAATAAAAAAGGTCATAATCTTTCGGCCAGTATCGTACGCAAATACGGAACTTACCTGCGCCCCAGTCTTTACAACCATCTCAACGAAAAAGCCATGACAAAACCGGAAGCTTTGAAAATGGAAGCGCAACTTGCCTGGAGCTTACGCAGTAAGGGATATGCTGTTTGGTTTAATTGAAATCTACTGCAATAATAAATATAGGGGAGATCAAAAATTTTGTTTTTAAAATCTTTATCGTAATATTGCAATATTAAATTGTAGTTATGGGAGCGACAAAGACCGATCACTTTACGAATAAACAGAACGAACTTGCCACGCTTACGAAAGCCCTCGGCCATCCTGCAAGGGTTGCCATCATTGACTATCTGCTGAAAGTAAATACCTGCATTTGTGGAGACATCGTGAATGAATTACCACTGGCACAGCCAACAGTATCGCAGCATTTAAAAGAACTGAAAAATGCCGGACTGATCAAAGGGGAAATTGAAGGAAACTCAATTTGCTATTGCATTGACGAAAAAACCTTTGCCAAACTGCAGCATTTCTTTGCAAATATTTCAACCCGCATAGAGAAGAAAAAAAATAATTGCTGTTAATCTAAAATCAATTATAAATGAAAATATCAGAAATAAAAAAACATCTCAGTACTGTTGAAACAGTAAACTTTCAATTGCCAACAGGCGGTTTCGTTCCCGAACACTTTCACGTTACTGAAATCGGTCTGCTGACTAAACATTTTATTGATTGTGGCGGCACAGAGCGGTCAGAAAAAATTGCAAATTTCCAATTGTGGGATGCCAATGATTTTGCACATCGCTTAAAGCCACAAAAATTATTAAACATTATTGCGCTGTCGGAGCAAAGATTAGGCATCGGAGATCTGGAAATTGAAATTGAATATCAAACGGATACTATTGGGAAATACGGCCTTCACTACAACGGTAAATCATTTCAATTGCTTGCAAAACAAACAGCCTGTTTGGCAAAAGAAGATTGTGCTGCCCCTCAATCAAAAAAGAAAATTCAAACAACCGCATTACAAACCGAAAAAGAAAGTTGCTGCACTCCTGGCGGTGGCTGTTGTTAAATTCATGGACATCAAAAAAATTGAAGCACATCATTATCCGCAAATTGCAGCAATATATTTGGAGGGCATCGCTACAGGGAATGCCACTTTTCAAACAGAAGCGGTGGATTGGACAGCGTGGGATAAAAATCATTTGCAGCATAGCCGGTTGGTGGCTTTTATAAATAATGAATTGGCAGGCTGGGCGGCGCTTTCGCCTGTTAGCAGCAGGTGTGTCTATGCAGGCGTTGGGGAAGTCAGCATTTATATAGCCGAAAGATTCAGGGGTAAAGGAATTGCAAAGATCTTGTTTGCGCAGTTGATAAGAGAGAGTGAAGAAAATAATTTGTGGACCTTACAATCAGGCATCTTTCCTGAAAATACCGGGAGTATCAGGTTGCATGAAAGTTGTGGTTTCCGCCAGATTGGTTACAGAGAACGGATTGGAAAATGAACGGCATCTGGCGTAACAATATCATCATGGAACGGAGAAGCCAAATTGTTGGAATATAATTTTTGAATTTATCAATTGTAATCATGAAAAAAATATTGGTCCTGTGTACAGGCAACAGTTGCCGCAGCCAGATTGCCGAAGGTTACCTGCGTTATTTTGCAGGCAGCAGAGCAATTATTTACAGTGCGGGAGTTGAGACTCATGGAGTAAATCCTAAAGCGGTTGAAATAATGGAGGAAGATGGTATTGATATTTCAAACCATACTTCAAATAACATTGAAGAATACAGAGAAATTGATTTTGATCTTATCATTACAGTGTGCGATAATGCCAGAGAACGTTGTCCTTATTTTCCGTCCAATGCTAAAAGGTTTCACTATAATTTTCAGGATCCTTCAAAAGCAACAGGAACAGCAGAAGAGATTACAGAACAATTCAGACAGGTTCGGCAGCAGATAAAAGACTACTGTGAAAAATTTATTTCAGAAAATCTGTAAACAATGCCTGTCATGCTGAATTATTTTCAGAAATGAAGATCAATAAATTTAACCGGCATGATAAAACCCCGGCAGCGATACCGGGGTTTTATTTTAGCATCATCATGCGCCTGTCCATATGACTTGCAATACATAATCGCTGTTATGCTTTTTTCTTTTCAGCTGTGCCCGGACCGATCACAACTTTTACTTCTTCAATGCCGGTAACCGGAAAATTGCCACACTTGGAATGTTCACGGATATCATCTTCATTCTCTGCTTCGTGAATGCAGTAGATCTTGTTCTCAGTAACAAAAGATTCTACCCAGGTATAGGGTTTACCTAACACTGAGATCACAGCATTGGAAGTTTTTGAAATGGCCTGTAATTCATCTGCAGTCATATTGCCTGCACCCGGTAAATCTCTTTCAATCATAAATTTTTTCATTGTATTATCTTTTTAGTTGAAACCAAAGTTAAAATACACATTGCAAAAAGGCTCTCAATTGATTCCCCATTTAAGTGCCGGAATTCCCTATTTTAGAATACCTAAACGAAGTGCTTCTGTTACTGCTTTCGAACGGGAGCCGGCTTCCAGTTTAAACAGGATGCTGGAAATATGATGATCAACTGTTTTCGGCGAAATGAAAAGTGTATCAGCAATTTCTTTATTGCCCATTGCTTTCTGTAAAAGATTCAGCACATCCAACTCGCGGTTGGTCAGCAGTGCAGGATTGGTTTTGGTACTTTCTCTCAATCCTCTCGGAATGTTTTTTATACCACCAGCCCGCATCTGCATTTTTAATTTTTCATACACGGCATTGGCGCCCAGTTGCTGTAAAATAGAAAGCGCTTCTTTTTTATTCTGTTCCGTTCCTTCCGATAAAGCAATCGCCTGTTCAAAAGGACAACCGGTCGCCATCCAGCACAGAGCAGCCTTGCCTGCTTCACCCGCTTTTAAAAAAGCGTAAGGCTCAAATAACTTTGACAGATCTGCATCCTGTTGTCTTACTTTGTTCAGCCAGTAACCGAATTCGCTGTTCAGAAAAAGATTGTCCACTTTTTTCATCAGCTTCATACAACTATTAAGTTCTTCATCAGTAATAATTTTTTTGGATGTGAGCCATTCGTATTCCAGTGAAGCGATCATCGTAGGAATGATCTGGTGATATTCTTTGGTTACAAATGCCAATGCTCTTAATTCCTTCAGATGATCCAATGCATCGGATGCACCGGATCTGATCTTAATGGTTGTAATCGATCTCAATGCGCCGATTTTTACAATGGCGGGCTGCGCAGGATTGCTGTAAAGATTAGACGCAATGATCATGGCCTCATTCCAGTTACCGGTTTCCAGCAATAACCTGCAGCTCCAGGTGAGTATGTATGTTGTCCACGAATCGAGACCGTTTTCTTCGCAGTAATGAATGCCTTCCTGTAAAAATTTATTTGCCAGTGCATAGTTTTTAAATTCAGCTGCATAACTGATGATATTGGAATAAGCTCTTGCCGCATGTTCATGATAAGCATGTTCCAATGCAATGTCAAGACTTTCCATCAGGTATGGGTTCACCGTTTTATTGAGTGGCGCCGCCTGCCATTGCGCAGTGCCTACATTGTTTAAAGCATGACAAAGAATTTCATCATCGTTTATTTCCTTGGCCATTTCAATAGCGCTGTAGCCCCATTCAATACAGGCATTTACTTCTTCTGAAAGCATTTTCAATTGCGACATATTGCTCAGCGCCATTGCTTTTGCTTTTGATGCCGGCCGTGCCTGCAGTAGATCGACTGCCTGCTTTCCGTATCGTTCTGCGATTTCACGATTGCCTTCGAACCACCAGAGGCGGGAAAGAAAACGTAGACTGCTGCCGGTCAGTTCAGGATCTTTTTTCTCTTCATATATTTTCAATACTTTTTCCTGGTAAACGATCGCTTCTTTTATCTGGCCGGTGAGATAACATTCATACGAATAAGCATCATACAATTCAACCAGTTGATCTTTATCATTTCCATGGAAGTATTCAATAGCAGTGAGATAAAGTTTGGAAGCTTCCATATGTGCACCGGTCAATACAGCTTTCTTCGCAGCCAACGGTGCATATTTTACAACAAGTTTATTTTCATTTGCATTTTTCGCATAATGCAATATGCGTTCGATCTCTCCTTCCTCTTCAAAAGAATTAAAGAGTAAGTCGAGTAATTTTTTATTTAAAGCAATCCGTTTAAAAGGTGAAAGTGAATTTTCAATTGTTCTCCGGTACAACTCATGTTTAAAAACGATCCGGTCATTTTTAATGACGATGATGTTCAATGCAAAACAATGATCAATGGCTTCATCCCATGAAGTTCTGATCTTTGCAAAAAGACTTATCTCCAATCCTCCGGGAATTACGGAGCAGATCTGCCAGGCATTTTTAGTGCCTTCTTCCTGCCGGTCGTACACGGCAAGTATTGAGTCTTTGATATTATCAGGTACACCCGGGCTGTAACTGGCCAGGATCTCATTTACATAAAAAGGATTACCACCGGAAATACTGTACACATTTTCTGCATCATACCCTTTTTCATCAGCCAGTTTATATACGGCTTCTTTTGATAAAACAGTCAGCTGAATGCGCGTATAACTATCTCTTGAAAGATCGCCCAATACATTTCTGAGTGCGTGCTGTTGACTGATCTCATCATCGCGGCAGGTGAGCAGGAATAAACAATTCATGCGGCCGATACGGCGTGCAAAAAATTTTACAAAATCAAGTGTTGCTTCATCTGCCCAATGAATGTCTTCAAATACCAGCACTACTGGTTTATGTTGACCTGAAATTTCCTGTACAAATTTTGAAAAGAGCTCTGACCTTGATAAAGTTGATTGTGCTTTCAGGTTCCAGTCTGCTTTGATCTGCAGCGCCAGGTCATATAACGGGGCAAGTGAACGTGGTGTAAAAAGTGAATCGCAGGCACCAGCATATTGTATACTCTCATCTTCAACTTCATTTAAAAAAGCCTTTACCAGCGTGGTTTTGCCAATACCCGGTTCTCCCGTAATGAAATAGCAGTGGCCTGCTTCTTCCGAAGCAATTTTTTTAAAGCCACTGTGCAGCTGGGCCAGAAAATCCTCCCGTTCTATCAATTCCATGATTTATAAAATAGGGATAAAACAATTCCAAAATAGGGAATGACTCTTAAATCTGCCGGCAAAGCAAGGATTTATTTTGCACTTGAAAAGAAAATATTTTAAACATTTTAAAACATACAAATGAAAAAGAGATTATTGACAGCGGCCATCATAAGTATTGCATTAACATCAGTTGGTCAGACAGCCAGGTTAAATGCAACAAACACTGCCACAGGTAAAACGGCCGCTAAAACAACCAGTGATAAACTGTATATGGACGTACACGACCTGCAGCCGGGTAAGGTAAATTTTGCAGCTGTATTGGCTGCCCATCAAAAAGACCTGGCAACAGAAGGCAAGTACGGGGTGAGCTTTATTAAGTTCTGGGTAGATGAAAAAAAAGGAAAAGTGTATTGTCTTTCCACTTCAAAAGATACGCAATCAATCAGGCAAACGCATGCCGAAGCACACGGACTGCTGCCAACAGTTATTTATGAAGTGTCTGACGGTAAAAAGGCTGATACTATTAAAGGCGAAAAATTTTTCCTGGATGTGCACCAGCTTGGAGCCGGAAAAGTTACTGCAGCAGCAGTTGCAGCAGCCCATGCTAAAGACCTTGCGGTACAAAAAAAATACGGCGTCAATTTTATTAATTACTGGGTAGATGAAAAAGTGGGAACTATTTTCTGTTTATCCCAGGCGCCTGATTCAAATGCTGTAATACGCACACATAAAGATGCGCATGGACTTCTGCCTGCTTATGTGCTGGAAGTGAAACAGGGCGAATAATTTTTTGGAAATATAGTATCTGGAAAAACAAAAATACAATCAACGGAATTGATTCGGGCGGAAATTTAAAAGTAAGAGGTTTTGGGGAAAGTCAAGGGTAAGTGTGGAACCGGGAGCAGCTGGGTTCAGCGACCGGTTTCTTTTTCTTCATGTGCTGCAATTGATAAAACGAACATATTCTGTAGCGGAATCAATCAAAATATAAATCCATTTCACATGTCAAGAATCAACGAAATAATAGTCGAGGCGGTCATTCCGGCAATAAAACAAATCGGTAAAGCAGAAATAGTAATGGTGTTATCAGGTATCAAGGATCGCCACACTGAAGAAACTTATCACAATACACTGAATGGATTGCATTCGAATTTCCTGTTGCTTAAAGAAACGGCTTCCAAAACAAAAACAAGGATCAACGATGGCATTATAGACCTGGTGCTTGATGCAGTTAAGGAAAGTGCAGAGGCCGGGGGCATTATTCTTTTATCATAAATTATTTAATCAATCAAAAACAATACAATAGATTTTTATCATGAACAACAACAAACAAATGAGTAGCGGCAAACAAACACTTGCCAGGAAATTAGTTCTCGGAGTATCGGTTATAATGCTCGGCATTGGCTGCAGCAAACCAAACGATAACCATGACCTCCGCAATTTTAAACAGGTGAACCTGGTAGCCAATTTATCAAAATACCATCCTGTAACAATAGATCCAACATTGATCAATGGCTTTGGCCTGGCCTGGTCGCCGAGTGGTACAGCCTGGGTGAATTCAGTTGGCGGTCATGTGAGTGAATTGTATAGCGGAGAAGGCGCAATCGTAAGAACAGGAATTAATATTCCTTCTCCGGCTGATACAATTGGTGGATTGCCTTGCGGAATTGTATTCAGTGGAGGTAAAGGTTTCAACCTGTCCAATGGCCCTTCGGTTTTTCTTTTCGGTGGATTTGACGGAGTGCTTTCCGGATGGAATCCTGCATCTGGCAACAATGCCAAACGTCTGAAAAATCCGCCCAATGCAGTTTATACCGGTTTGGCAACTGCAACCAGCAACGGACGTAACCTGGTGTACGGTGCTAATTTCGGGGCAAACAAGATCGACGTTTGGGATACCGCTTTTGTACCGGTTGCCATGTCTTTTAAAGATCCCACAATTCCAGCTGGTTATGCTCCTTATAATATCCAGGCAGTTGCTGATAAGATTTTTGTGATGTATGCGCGGTTAGGAGCAGATGGCCATTTCGTAACCGGTAACGGCGAAGGATTCATCAGTTCTTTTAATACAAACGGAACATTCATAAAACGTTTCGCTTCAAAAGGAACCCTGAATGTTCCCTGGGGTATAACGGTTGCGCCTGCCAGTTTCCTTGTTAATGATGATCTCGATCTTAGTGAAATAAATGCGGGAACACATAGTCAGATAAGTAATGGGGAAGATAATAATGATCCACGTGAAGGAAATAATAACAACCAGATTAAAGACCCTGTAATATTGGTAGGCAATTTCGGTGATGGACGTATTAACGTATTCAGCGTTGATGGTCTTTATCTTGGGCAATTGAAATCTCACAATCATCCGATTGTTATTGACGGCCTTTGGGCGCTGTCTTTTCCGCCTGCAACGGCAACGGCTATTGATCCGGACAGACTGTACTTCACTGCAGGACCGGAACATGAGACTGATGGCCTTTTTGGATATCTCATTAAACAATAAAAAACAATCAACGGCTCTCAGATGGGGGCCGTTGATTTAAAAACGATTAACCAATAACCGTAAAAGATTTTTATGAAAAGAATTTTACTCGTACAACTTTCACTGTTGTTTTCTTATGGCCTGTTTTCGCAGGGTGTAGGTATCGGAACTGCAAACCCGGTTGAAAAACTGCAGGTGGTTGGTAACATAAAAGCTGATACACTTAAACCGAATGCACTAAAGATCACGCTCAATGCCGGTGAAGGAAAACTGCTTACGAGTGATGCAACGGGTAATGCAAGATGGCAGGAATTATTATCGACTTCCAATACAGCAGGCACGGTTGGTTTTGGATCATGGGGCGATTGCAGTACGAACAATATATCAGAATATAATCCTGTCATTGATACGCTGCCGGCAAAGAATGATGTGTTTGGAAACAGCATTGCGCAGTCAGGAAACTTTGCCATCATCGGTGCCAATAAAGGTTATGCAGATATTTTTCGTTTCAATGGGAGCAACTGGGTGTTCATGCAAAAGTTAGTTCAGCCCGGCAATACAACCGGAACTGCATTTGGTTTTGCTGTGGCCATATCAGACAGTATTGCTATTGTGGGTGCGCCTTTTGATTCTGTAGGAAGCGTGGTGCAGGGTACTGCATTTATTTACAAATTCAATGGTATTACCTGGAGCCTTTTGCAAAAGATCAGCGATCCTGGAGGTGCAGCCAATGATTTTTTTGGTGGCTTTGTTTCTGTCTCCGGGAACAATATAATTGTTGGGTCATCTAGCGATGACGTGGGTACGAATGTGGATCAGGGCTCTGCCTCCACTTTTCATTTTACAGGAACGTCCTGGGTATTTGTTCAGAAGTTAACTGATGTTGCCGGCACCGGTAACGATCAGTTCGGCATCACATCACTCTCTGGAAATTTTGCTGTCATCGGTGCTCCTTTCGCTAAGATTGGTGCAAACGCCGGACAGGGTTTTGCAAACATCTACCAGTTCAATGGCGCCAGTTGGATTTTCATGAAACGTCTTTTTGATTCTACTGCTGCACCCACCAATGGATTTGGAATAAAGGTTTCCATCTCCGGCAATTTTGCAATGGTTGGCGCACCAGGCAATATAGTAAATGCAAAAGGATCTGTGTTGCTGTTTCGCTTTGATGGAAGCAACTGGAATTTTTTTCAGAAAATATCAGATCCAATAACACCGGGTTCAAACTTTGGAAACAGTGTAGCCATTTCAGGGGATTATGCTTTAGCTGGTACGCCAAATGTTTCCAGTGGCGGTTACGCGGTGCTGTATTCATTACTTGGTTTGGAATGGTCGCCTTACCAGACGATCACCGATCCGCACGGACGTGCGACCAACAGTTTCGGAAATGCTGTTTCAATTGATGGAATTAATAAGCGGTTCATGATCGCCGCGCCGGCCTATGGGCTCAACAGCGGCAAGGTTGTTTTTGGTAAAGTAAATTAAAACTGTTGCTGACCTTTTATTTCTATCGGTCAACATTATTAAACGTATAAATTTTTTATGAAAAAGAAAACACTATTCCTGGCCATATCATTCCTGATGTCTTACTGCGCTTTTGCCCAGAGCATAGGAGTGGGGACAAACACGCCGGATATTTCTGCAGCATTGGATATTACGAGCAGCAACAAAGGTTTGCTCATACCAAGAATGAGTACTGCCGCGATGAATGCAATTGTAAATCCTGCCAAAGGACTGATGATCTATGATTCTGCGACAGCACAGTTAAAAATAAATATTGGAACTGCGGCTACGCCTGACTGGGAGCCTGTTGCATCAAATAGCGGAAATCGGTGGGACCTGAACGGTAACAGTAATACCGATCCGGCAACACAGTTCATTGGTACTACTGATAATCAGCCATTGCGTTTCAGAATAAACAATGTCAATGTCGGCGAACTCGATCCTTCAACAGGCAATGTGTTTTGGGGTCTGCGTGCAGGAGAAGGCAATACGATCGGCGCCAACAATATTGCGATCGGAAATAATGCTTTGCATTCTAATACTGTCGGTGTTCACCTGGTTGCACTGGGCAATTTTGCCTTGTCCAATAATATAGACGGTATCCTTAATACTGCCGTCGGTTCAAGATCTTTGTTGGCAAACACTTCCGGTGATAATAACACGGCAGTGGGATTTGAATCGCTTCGTTCTAATACCACGGGTAGTATAAATTCTGCTTTTGGAACGCATGCACTTTTTTCTAATAGTACGGGACGTTTTAATACAGCAGTTGGATTCTCTTCTCTTTTTTTCAATACCGTTGGTGAAAGTAATACTGCAACAGGTAATCAATCGCTTTTAACCAATACCGTTGGCCATGATAATACTGCCAATGGCAGCGAATCACTTTTTTCCAATACAACCGGCAATACAAATACAGCGATGGGCAGTCAATCGCTTAAATTCAACACAACCGGCGGCGATAATACAGGAGTTGGAAATGCGTCGCTTCGCCTAAACAGTACCGGTAATAATAATACCGCAGCAGGCAGCCTGTCTTTAACTGCTAACACAATAGGTTCTAACAACACAGCAAACGGTGTGCAATCACTTACTTCCAATACAACGGGATCTGATAATACAGCCAATGGAAGAAATGCGCTTTTTTCCAATATTGATGGGTTTGAAAATACAGCTTCCGGTAGCTCGTCACTTTTTTCCAATAACTCCGGCTTTGATAATACCGCTACGGGTGTCAGGTCACTTACTGCTAATACTACAGGTAAATTTAATACAGCCACCGGACATAGTTCACTCGCCGGCAATATTGGTGGTGGCTTTAATACAGCAACAGGCGTGGGGTCACTTTTTTTAAATACCATTGGTAATTTCAATACTGCAACAGGCCATGAGTCTCTTACTTCCAATATTGGAGGCGACGAAAATGTAGCCTCAGGTTACCAGGCACTTTGGTCCAATACATTTGGCCGCTTTAATACTGCTGCCGGATCTCAGTCACTTTTTTCCAATACCACCGGAGAAAATAATACGGCCAACGGTCATGCTTCATTGAATCATACAACCGTGGGTAAGAATAATACAGCCACTGGAAGTTTTGCGCTTACTTCAAACATAACCGGTAACGACAATACAGCTTTTGGCAATCTTTCTCTCGCTACTAATACCACCGGCAGTTTTAATACAGTGGTAGGATCAAAAGCAGGATTCAATTTTAACCTGGGTTCAGATAATACAATTATTGGTGCCAATGCGGATGTGAATCAAAATGGATTAACAAACGCTACGGCCATTGGTGCAGGTGCAGTGGTGAATGCTTCCAACAAGGTGAGGATCGGTAATAGCACAGTAACTGCAATTGAAGGTGCCGTCCCATTTACAACAGTTTCTGATGGCCGTTTCAAATATCAGGTACAGGAAGATGTAAAGGGATTGAATTTTATCATGAAGCTGAGACCGGTTACTTACCTGTTTGACGCAAGGCATTTTGACGAACAATGGGATCCTCACGACAAAGCGCATACGCCGGCGAGCGGAATGTTACAGGTTGCTTATGATGAAGCAGCTGCTGTACGTCGCACCGGTTTTATTGCACAGGAAGTAGAAGCTGCGGCCAACGAGACCGGCTATGATTTCAGTGGCATCATCAAACCAAGAACATGGCTGGATCATTACAGCCTGAGTTACGAATCATTTGTTGTGCCGCTGGTAAAAGGCGTGCAGGAGCAGGAACAAAAAATTGAGGAGTTGAAAAAACAAAATGTCAATTTGATAAAAACCAATGATGATCAAAAGATAATTAATGAGCGGCTGCAAAAAAGACTTGAGCAACTCGAATCTTTGATCATAAAAAAATAAATGACCTGGCTGATCACGGTTTTATAAAACAAGAACATGCACTTACTATTTAAATATAAAGCAAAGAGATTTTGTATGAGAAAAAAAATATTTCTCTTACATATTTTATTACTGATTGGTTATTGTTCCTTTTCGCAGGGAGTGGGTATCGGAACAGCAACACCAGATCCCTCG
>JBDUCW010000116.1:0-15301 GCA_040003235.1 Ferruginibacter sp.
ACAAAAGCCGGCTCCATAAAAAATTATTGGATCATTTTCTTTATATCATTCAGCTTCATCAATGCTTCAACAGGAGTGAGGCGGTTGATGTCCATGTTTTCGAGTACCGTTCTTATGTCGGCAAAAGTTTGTGAGTGTGCATCAAAAATAGAAAGCTGCATTTTTGTGGTGCTTAATCTTTTTACATTCTCTTCTGTCTTCCTGACTTTCCGACTTTCCTGACTTTCTGACTTTTCTTCATCCACATGTTTTTCTTCCAACTGGCTGAGAATTTCATTGGCTCTGTTTATAAGCGAAGGTGGCATGCCTGCCATCTTTGCTACATGAATACCAAAACTATGTGTGCTGCCGCCGGGTGCAAGTTTGCGCAGGAAGATAATTTTATTACCTACCTCTTTATTGGTAACATGATAATTTTTTACAGCATCGAATTTATTTTCCAGTTCATTCAGTTCATGATAGTGTGTGGCAAATAAAGTTTTTGGTTTGCAGGATGAATGTTGCAAAAATTCAACAATGCTCCATGCAATTGAAATGCCGTCATAGGTAGAAGTGCCTCTTCCTATTTCATCCAGTAAGATCAGGCTCCGCTGTGTAAGATTATTAATGATACTCGCGGTTTCATTCATCTCCACCATGAAAGTACTTTCACCGCCACTTAAATTATCACTGGCACCAACACGCGTAAAAATTTTATCCGTCAAGGGAATACTTGCTGACGAAGCAGGTACAAAACTTCCCATGTGTGCCATCAACGTGATCAGTGCGGTCTGCCGGAGAATAGCACTCTTACCACTCATGTTCGGGCCCGTTAATATGATGATCTGCTGTGATGCAGGATCGAGCGTAATATCATTGGCAATATAAGTTTCGCCAGCCGGTAAATTTCTTTCTATCACCGGGTGGCGACTGTCTTTGAGATCCAGTATCAGTCCGTCATGCAGTTGTGGCTTTTTATAATTAAAGTGCAAAGCATTGTTGGCAAAACAAACCATGCAATCCAATACGGCCAGTACATGACCATTCACCTGCATGGGTGCAATATAATCCTGCAGGTCATTGAGCAATTGTTCAAACAATTCAAGTTCTATCCTGAAAATCTTATCTTCTGCACCGGTGATCTTTTCTTCATACTCTTTTAATTCAAGTGTGATATACCGTTCTGCATTCGCGAGTGTTTGTTTTCGGATCCAGGTTTCCGGCACTTTACTTTTATGGATATTGGTTACTTCCAGGTAATAACCGAATACATTGTTGAAGCTTATTTTTAAAGAAGAGATACCGGTGGCCGCTGCTTCTTTTTGCTGCAACTCTATTAAATAATCTTTTCCGCCGCTGGCGATCTTTCGGAGACCGTCCAGTTCTTCATGAATGCCATTGGCGATCATACCGCCTTTGCTGGCGAGTGCCGGCGGATTGTCAACGATCTCTTTAAAAATTTTATCCGCAATATATTTACAGGGATTAAGTGAATCTCCAAGTCTTTTTAAATATTCATTAGAAGAATTTTCTGCGATCTGTTTGATGTTCGCTACCTGTTGTAATCCCCTTGCAATCTGTAATACTTCACGGGGATTTATTTTTTTCAGCGGGATCTTACTAACGAGCCTTTCAATATCCCCCGACTGTTTAATGTGCAATGAAATTTTATTGCGCTGGTCTACCTCTTTAATAAAATATTCAACAAGGTTTAATCTTTCATTTATTTTAATGATATCTTTCAATGGCAGTACCAGCCAGCGTTTCAACAGGCGTGCGCCCATTGGCGAAACGGTATTGTCCAATACTTTCAGTAAGGTCTGACTGCCTTCTGCACCTCCTAATAACTCCAGATTGCGGATTGTAAAACGGTCCATCCACAAATAGTCATCGCGTTCTATTCTTTGCAGCGAAGTAATATGTCCAAGGTTTGGATGCTCGGTATCTTTCAGGTAATGCAGAATCGCACCGGCTGCGATGATGCCGCAGGAAAATCTTTCAACGCCAAAGCCTTTTAAACTGTGCGTACCAAAATGTTTGAGTAAGAT
Source organism: Ferruginibacter sp. (assembly GCA_040003235.1). Classification (GTDB taxonomy): domain Bacteria; phylum Bacteroidota; class Bacteroidia; order Chitinophagales; family Chitinophagaceae; genus Ferruginibacter. Next base: position 2,028 of record JBDUCW010000116.1, read on the forward strand.
CTCCTGTGCGTAGGCATCTGCAAAGATCCATTCATCCAATGTGTAAGTATAAAATTTACTGCCGAAAAATTCTTTAAAAACTTTTTGTTTATTGCGTTGATAAATAACTTCAGCCGGTTTTAAACTTTGCAATAATTTATCCGTGTATTCGCGATCGCCTTCGGCAATAAAAAATTCACCTGTACTGATGTCCAAAAAAGCAATGCCGAACGTTTCATCTTCAAAATGTATGGAGGCCAGAAAATTATTGCTGTTGTGTTCAAGCATTTTGTCGCTGGTGGCAACACCGGGAGTAACAAGTTCTGTAACACCGCGTTTTACAATTCCTTTGGCCTGTTTGGGATCTTCGAGCTGATCACAGATGGCAACACGGTAACCGGCCCTTACGAGTTTGTGCAGATAGGTATCCAGTGAATGATGCGGAAAGCCTGCGAGTTCGGAAGCATCAGGATTGCCATTGTTTCTTTTGGTCAATGTAATGCCGAGTACAGCTGCCGCTTTGATGGCATCCTGCCCGAATGTTTCATAGAAATCGCCCACTCTGAAAAGCAGTATTGCATCCGGGTATCTAGCCTTGATTGCGTTGTGCTGCTGCATTAAGGGAGTTTCACCAACCGCTTTTGCCATAGTGGGCAAATGTAAGAAATGCAACGGTACGGGACGCTGATTTTTATGATCAATGGATTTGCGCTGATACCTCTTTTTTATTTCGTTTAATCTGCCCGGACAATGTTATCTTTCGAAGTGAATCATAATCATCTTAAAATTGGTTATGCTAAATCATCCTTATTATAAAATAATTAAAATCCGGAAATAATTTTATGAAACGGTTTATTATTCTCAGTACCCTGGTTTTACTTTTCGCAGGATGTAAAAATTCAATCAAAACAAAGCAATATAATTTTCCGCCTGTGGAGTGGACGATTGCGGTGCCGGAAGATTTTGTTCCGATGAATACTTCAGAAATAAAAGCGCAAAATGAAAAAGGGTTGAAGGTAATCGAGAAAGCTATGGATACTGCGATTGAGATCAATCCTACCAGAACACTGATCAGCCTTCAGAAAGACAAACTCAATAATTTTTCAGCAACAATTACCTCATTTGATCCAAAAACAGATGGCAGCTGGATAGACGTAAACGAAGGATTGAAAGCAATCATATATCAGACCTTTACCACACAAATGCCGGGCGTTGTTGTTGATACTTCTTCATCTGTAGAAACGATTGATGGCCTTGAATTCCAGGTTTTCAGGTCCAAACTGACCTATCCCAATAAAATGGTCATGAATTCTTTTCTCTACAGTAAATTGTACAAGGGATATGATTTCGGAATCAGCATGGCGTATGTTGATGAAAAAGCAGGCAAAGAATTAAAAGCTATCCTGGCATCTTCTGTTTTTAAGAAATAGGAAGCATACATTTTCTGAATGCAGAGATGTATGCTGATTGATCTATCAATGCTTTTTGTAAAAATCAGATACAAATTTGTCTGGGTCATCGGGTGTAATAATAATTTTCTTATTGCTGTTTGTTACAATCAGAATTGTTTTATCGCGACGGGTTGCATACCAGGTCATTTTGCCCAGTTTTTTATTGGCAAATTTTCCAAAATATCCAAACAAACCGCCAACCGCAAATAAACGGATAGACCATTTAATATAATCCTTGTCCACCAATTCCACACTCGCAACATCAGTTCTGTTGATATGAATATTATCAATCAACCTGCGAATCAATATTTCATTGGAACTGATACTGTAACTGACAGGTCTCAGAAAAAATATCAATGCATAAATAAAAACTAACACAACAGTTGTATAAACCGGGATCATTGGCGTTTTATCGTGCATAAAAAAATACTGGCCAATGATGATAATAGCAAACAGTATCGTAACAGCAGCGGTAGTAAACTTAGCTAAATTATCCAAAGAGGTTTTATACTTCATTATTTACAACTCAGAATGAATATTCAAGGTACTGAAAAAACTATCAGGCATTCAATACGCCATTCTAACTGCAGCCTTAATCGGCTTCCGCCTTCGCGGTAAAAATTCTTACCGGATAACCATTAACTTCCGCCACCTGCTCGATTGCACTTTCCACTCGTATTGCTGCGATATACTTTTGATAAAAATTATAAAACATGAAACGCATATCTATCGCACTCGCATTATCTATTTTTTCTTTTTTCTGTAATGCCCAGGCTATTAAAACAAGTAATATCATTGCTGTGAAAACCGGAACGCAGGCAATGAAAGTAACCACTTATACTTCAAAGAAAGTTGCCAATTACGGTGGCCAGACTTTTGGCCATGAAGTAGGAGTTCCTGCATCGGTTATTCCCCAGGATGAATTCGGAGGAGCAATAGTTTACTGGAAACTGGATGTGATGAATTTCAAAGCCATCAAAGCCAAATACCGGCTTGATATGAAAGTGATGCAGGTTGTTGAGGGACAGGAAACGATCAGCTATAAACTGGAAACATTTATTCCTACTAAAAACGGTTATACTTTCGCGTATTCACAATTTAAGGAAGGGACTTACAATATTTATGTAACAGATCAGGATAATCCTGAAGACATATACTGTAAAACTACTTTTACGGTTCCTGCAATACCTAAGCCCGATTACAAACACAATTCAACACTTGTGGTTTGCAAATCAGTGGATGACAACTGGAATCCGGTTGGTGCAACAACAAAAATTAAAGCAGGAGAGTGCATGAACTTTTTATTCAAAGCCAAAGACAGAGTGCCAGGCATGGTGATGATCTGGAATGTAGTGAAAGTAAATAAAGACGGCAATGAAGAATATGTAAATGCATTGGACCAGGGCACAACAGGCAAGCCGTTCAGGTATCTTGCCACAACAGAAGGCGTTTGCTCATTCAACAGCCCGGGAAAATATCGCGTTTACATTTTTATCAAAGACGATTATGATACCGGTATTCAGCGTGGCGAAGACAGTAAGTATATGCAGAAAACCGAAATCACTGTTGAATAAAAACAATTTGCATAAAAAAATACCTGTCGGAAATGACAGGTATTTTTATTTTCAGAAACCCAACTTTAATCTTTTTTATTTTTTTTGTCTTTATCTACTTTGGCTTCATGTTGTGCTTCTATTCTCGGGCGCGCTACACCATGCTTTTTTAAATGCTTTGCCTGTTTGTGAATACTTCTGCGATGACGTCTTACTTCTTTACGCTTTTTAATAGCATGTTTTACCTTTAGATGAGCCAGGTCTTTACCTGCTTCGTGCTTGTCTTCTTTTTTGTCTTCAATTGTTTTTTTAAGGACTACTTTGTCTCTTTTCACGTCTTTGGTCTGCGCACTCGCAGCATTACCGAATGCTGCGGCCAATAATAAAAGTCCAATAAATTTTTTCATTTGTTTTTTTTAAACTGATTTATATGCCAGGGCGGTGGCCGGGGCGATTGCGCAATGTAGACAATAATAAAGCCAATAACTTATTATCGCTGTTAAATGCTTAATAGATCATTGCACCAGGCTTATTCTTTAATTCTCCTGCTTCGTAATAATTTCCTTTTTCATTTTCTCCCAAAGGCCGTCAAAGGTCTGATGATTTTCTTCTTTCCATCTTTTGATAAAGGATTTCATTTTATCCGATCGGTCTGTTTTGGTATTACTGAAGAATGCTTCTATTGATTCGCGGTCATTCTGATTGGCGAGGCTGTTATAAAATTCTTTCAGTTCCTGTTCTCTGCGGATATTGGAATGAGCAAGATCCTTTTCCATGGCTTCACGCAGAAAAACCTTTTCGTCATAACTGCCGGCCGGCAGCATGGTCTTGGCAATTACGGGCATCAGTTCTATCAGCATGAGTATAAAAACAATCAGATAATACCGGAACTGTAAAGCACTGTTATCTTTCAGCATATTGTTCAATGCTTCAATGCGGGTAAGAAAACCATTATTGAGGTATTCGGTAAAAAGCTGTTCATCTTTTTTAATACTGGTCTCGATGCCCGTTAGTTCTGCTTCAACAGAATCAAGTTTTGGCTGATCTGCTTTTTGCTGCTGCTGGTATTCAGCATCGAGCTTCTGGTATTCGTTTCTTTTGGCCAGTGCAATGTCTTTGATACCGATCTTACCGGTACCGCCACTGCCATCGGTTTCAGCAATGAAAGACTGTCTTGCTTTATTCACCTGGTCATATTTGTCCGCAGAATTTTTCAATAACGACGTTTTCTCTTTCAGTAATTCATCTTTCCGGGTTTTATACAATGCGCTCAGCTCATCGCTTTTTTTCAAACGCTTTTTTTCATTGTCGAGCGATGTCTGTAATCTTATTTCTTTATCGAACATGTAAAGTACTGCGGGCTGCGCCATGAAAGTGCCGATGGTCGCGGCCAGCAATCCACGAAAGAGAAGCGGTGTTATTTTATTTTTGTTGAATTTATTGATGCCTTTGATCAGCGCCCTGTCGATCGTAAGAATGATAAATCCCATAAAGATCCCGAGTGCCACCGCCATCAGCATTGAATCAACGATGGTACTGAAAAAGTAGGTCCATGCAAAAGTTGCAAAGAGCCAGGTAGCGAGAACAGTCATGCCTATAATGCGGTAGCGGTTACGGTCGACTACAGAATCAATAAGAATTTCTTTTTCTGCAGTTGATAGCCACCATAGAAATTCTGAGAACTGCGATGGGGCATAATTTTCCCTTTGGGAAAGTGCAATATTTCTTTCATCCATGATAAAAATTAAATTTAATCGTTCAATAAAATTGAATCAATAGTGGAGTTGAGCTGAGTTGAGTGTGCGTTGAAGTGAACACAAAATACAAGTAATTAGCTTTAAACGGCAGCAATTATTAATTATTTTATTCAAAAGATCACATTAACGTTTTATTAATGCTGCTCTTTGAACCCGTATTGCGTAAAGTCATCTATTGGGTTATCTTTGCGTGGCATAAAAAATGCAGGCTCTATACACTAAACCAAATAACAATGAAACGATTCATCAGCTTTATTTTTTCACTCAGTTTATTTATTACAGTTGTCAATGCCCAGGTACCAAAGGGAATGGGAAACAGCGATCCGGATGCAAAAAAAGTATTGGATGCTGTGAGTGCAAAATTCAAGACTTATAAATATGTTACTGCAAAATTTAATCTTAAGATAGAGAACAGCGGCGGTAAATCAATCGGAAGTAAAACAGGAACAGTTCAGATGAAAGGTTCCAAATATCATGTGGTTTTAACCGATCAGGAAATATTTTGTGACGGCAACAGTGTATGGACATACGACAAAGCTGCAAAAGAAGTAACCATCACCAAAGTAGATCCTAATGGGAACAGTATGACGCCTCAAAAAATATTTACCAATTTCTACGATAAAGATTTTCTGTATAAACTGAATGGAGAAAGTAAAAGCGGTACGAAAGTGATCCAGGAAATAGAATTGACGCCCATTGATAAGTCAAAGGCATTTCACAAAGTTTATTTATATATTGATAAAGCGGCACAAACAATTACTACCACCAAAGTGCTGGAAAATACAGGAAACAAATATACGTATGGCGTGAGCAGCATCAACACTACTGCTGTTGTTCCGGATGCATCATTTGTATTTGATACAAAGAAATTTCCCGGAGCAGAAGTGAACGATCTTCGGTAAATCTTTTATAATCCGGTGAATTCTGTTGAATTGATAATGGATAATTGATAATGGATAATTTCTTCAGTTTGAAAGATCTTCTATAAAATGCGGAGGTCATCAGGCCGAAAAAATTATCCATTAATATAAAAGTCTGGAGTAAAATGAATGTGGCCGCGAATCCAACATTATCAACTATCAACTATCAACTATTAATTATCAATTATTACTTCCCCATCTGAAACTCTTCACATCAATTCCTGCAAGATCTAGTGCACGGTCCACAACAGTTTCTGTGGCTTCTTCAATTGTTTTAGGCTGACTGTAAAATGAAGGCGTGCATGGACAAATAATTCCGCCGGCCAGTGTAACGGTCTCCATGTTTTTTATATGAATGAGATTATAAGGTGTGTCCCGGATCATGCAGATCAATTTTCTCCTCTCTTTCAAAATAACATCAGCAGCGCGGGTGATCAGATCATTTGAAATGCCGGCGGCAATTCTTCCAAGCGTTCCCATACTGCATGGAACTATGATCATGGTATTGTATTGTCCGGAGCCTGACGCAAAACCCGCGGAAAAATCCTGCTGGTTGTAAAAATGGACCGGAAGTTCTGTATAATCTTCATTTCCAAGTTCTGTCTTCCACACTTCTTTTGCATTGTTCGTCATTACTACGGCAAGATCATCCCACTGATCTTTCAGTTGCAATAATTTCGTTAAAAGCATTTTCGCATACACGGATCCGCTTGCTCCTGTGATCGCTACGACAATTTTCTGCATTATTTACCGTTAAATTTGTGCTTAAAGCTACTAAACAATTATATCATGCAAAAGGTTACGGTTCTTTTTACAGCAATTGCATTTTTGCTGACATCATCTTTCATCAATCCAACAAAAGAAAAGATCAACTGGCTTACATTGCAGGAACTGGAGGTTGCTTATAGTAAACAACCAAAGCCGGTACTGATCGATCTGTATACAGACTGGTGCGGATGGTGTAAGGTAATGGATAAAGATACCTACAGTAAAGAAAATGTAGCAGCTTATATCAACCAGAATTACTATGCAGTAAAGTTTAATGCTGAAACAACCGACTCCGTTTCTTTTGGAGGTAAAACTTACAATTATAATAAGGGCTATAAAGTGAACGACCTCGCAATGTATCTTTCTTTCGGACAGTTATCATTTCCTACTACAATATTTTTATCTTCTGTAGATGCACAGCCTGCACCGATCCCGGGTTTTATGAAGCCTGCAGATATGGAAGCACCATTAAAATATTTCGGCGATGCTGTTTATAAAACAAAAACCTTTTCTGAATTCATGAAATCGTTTTCGAAGACCTGGTGATGGAATGAACAGAACCTTTATACCATTTATTTTTTGCAGATCTTGAACCACTAAATCTTTTCCTGATGATATATTCAGCGATCAACAGATTGCCTGTCCAGCCCAACCAGGCTACAATGCGGTAAACATCCATCGGCCCTGGTTCAAACGCATACACGATAGCATATTTCCAGGCTCTTAAAGAAATGGCAGAAAGTGTCAGCGCATAACTGCGGATCATGAAATTCCTATGTGCATTGAAATTTTTTTGCCTGGCTTTCTGAAATGCCTTCGCTGTAAAGAACATCCATAAAACACTCAGTAATAAAAATCCGATTCTTGAACTGATACCGCCATTGGCATACCAGCCCATCACAACAGAAGCAGGTCCTGAAATAAAAAGCACCACTATAATATAGACATATCCAAAACTGCGGTGCAGTTGTTTGTTACGCTTTAAAATATTCCTGGAAAATTGTGTGAAGCCTGCTATCAAAGCAAAGATGCTGGTATAAACATGAATGTAAAAGCTCGCGAACCAGACATCGATATCAATATATTGCTGCTTAATCTGGAGAAAAGCAACGTCGGTCTGCACCGGCATGTATTGAAATGTGATGCGCAACATCAGGTAACAGGAAAGCCCGAGCAGGCCAATCATAGTCCAGTTGATAATATGTTTGGAATTTGTCCGGAGCATTTAAAATAAATTACTACATTGTATTAAAGATAAAACAACTCAGCATGCAACGTTTCACCCTGATATTTTTATGCATTGCAGTTCTTTCCTGCAATAATAATACAGCAAAAGATACGGCAAAAGACAAAACAGTGGCTGTAACAACTCCGGTTATAGAAACAACTAATCCCCTACTCGGATACTGGGTGGGCTTTCTCGGTGATAATAAATTAAACCTTAGCCTGCAGCAGGTTAATGGAAAAGAGATCAGCGGCAAAAGTATTGCTGCAGGTAATTACCGTGATATTAAAGGAAGTATTGAAGAAAATTCCGATGCTTATGTGATTCACATGACAGAGCCCGGTGATGATAAGTATGACGGCCGTTTTGATTTTACCATAAAAAAGAGTGGTATGGTTTGTTCGGGTAGCTGGGTGCCGAATGATAAGACCATGAAAGAAAAAATATTCACCTGCAGTAAAAAAGAATTTACTTATAAACCTGATGCCGGGCTTTATCCTGAAGCATCTCAGAAATTACTGGCGGAAGATGATGTGGCCAACCTGATCAAGAGTGATCTGCGCCTGATGCGGAACAGTATTTATGCAAGGCATGGTTATTCATTCAAGATGAAAGATATGCGGGATGAATATGATCATGAAGAATGGTATATACCTGTAACTACAGACGTGCGCAATGAACTTACCGCAATTGAAAAAAAGAATGAAGTATTGCTGAAGCGGTACGAAAAATATGCTGCTGATCATTATGATGATTTTGGAAGATAGAATATTGTCCATGGTCAATAGTTGATGGCAGGATAGATTTTTTTTGTAGCTGCTTTTATAACTTACAACTTATCACTTCCTACTTATAACTTTCAACATTTGAGTTTACTGCAACGCCGGCTAGGCTTATTTCAGGGTACGGCACTTAACATGGTAGACATGGTTGGCATCGGGCCCTTTCTTGCATTACCGTTTGTTATAGGAAAATTGGGTGGCGCTTTTTTTTATGCCTGGATCGCAGGGGCAGTCCTTTCCCTGATCGATACAATGATCTGGAGCGAACTGGGCGCTGCGTACCCGTTAGCAGGAGGCAGTTATAATTTTTTAAAAAAAGCATATGGTGAAAAAGGCATGGGGAAAATGATGAGTTTTCTTTATGTGTGGCAAACCGTTATACAGGCCCCGCTGGTAGCGGCTTCTGCGGCAATCGGCTTTTCACAATACCTCGGTTTTTTAATTCCGATGGAGGAATGGCAACAGAAAATAGTATCGGGCATGGTGATCCTGCTGATCATTTTTTTATTGTATCGCAAAATAGATAGCATCGGAAAGATCGGCATTCTTTTATGGGCTGGTGTGATCCTTACACTTGGCTGGATCATTTTTGCGGGATTTACAAAAGGAAATTTTCATCAGTCATTTTCAGCAGGTGAAGGAACTTTTAATTTAAGTTGGTTATTTTTTGTTGCACTCGGACAGGCTTCTGTTAAAACGATATATAGTTACCTTGGATATTACAATGTTTGTCACCTTGGCGGAGAAATGATCAATCCCGGAAAAAATATTCCGCGCAGTATGTTCATTTCAGTGATCGGCATTGCTATTCTTTACCTGCTGATGAATCTTAGCGTTACAAGTGTAATTCCCTGGCAGGAAATTAAAAGCTGGAACCCCGATAAAACTTTTGTGGTAAGTACTTTTTTTGAACGCCTGTACGGACATACTGCTGCAGTAGTTGCAACCATCATGATCCTCTGGGTGGCGCTGGCATCTTTATTTGCAGTGATGCTCGGCTACAGCCGCGTGCCTTATGCTGCTGCTGTTGATGGATCTTTTTTCAGTGTTTTTGGGAAACTCCATCCAACCAAAAATTTTCCTTATGTTTCATTGCTGGTGCTGGGTGCACTTGCACTTGTTTTCAGCATGCTGTTCAAAATGGGGCAGATCATCAGTGGTATCCTGGCAATGCGGATTATTATTCAGTTTATCAGCCAGGCAATAGGAGTTGTATTATTAAGAAGAAGAAATGGGACAGCAAATCTTCCTTACAAAATGCCATTGTATCCGTTACCGGTAATCGCTGCAGTGATCATCTGGCTGATGGTTTTTTTGAGTACAGAACGACAGGCTATTTATTCATTCATAATAATATTTACTGCAGGAATTTTTATTTATATCATCTCGGCAAACATCAGGAAGGAGTGGCCTTTTAAGAAGTTGTAAGTGATAAGTAAAAGTTATTCTTCGCTTTCCACGATCTCTCCGTAATTGATCAATAGTTCTTCACCTGCTTTGATCATCCGGGTAGTTTCAAATTCTTCGCCGTCATCAATCGAAATAATATTGGGTGCTTCAGAATGATTTATGAAAACAGCCAGATCCATCAGCTTAAACCCATAGTCAGGAATAAAATAATTATCAGTATCATACAAACAGAAATTTTCGATCAACGCCTTGCTGTGTTCAGGCAAATGATCTACTTCAGTTCTTGAAACGGCAAGCCATTTACCAATTCCTTTGGAAAACATTTCTCTGCAGCCCTGCGGAATATCCCTTGCCGCAAAAACGCCGATCCCGTGCAGCAATGATGGCTTCAACATACACCAGGTATTATTTGTTAGTTCCTCTAATAATTGTTTCCTGTTCATAAAGTGAAGATAAGTCATCAGCAAATTATTAATTGGAGATAATAAATATGCAGTTACCAATAACTTTGCGTTAATCCCGTTTTGAAAAGATGATTCAGATTTATATATTGTTGGTTTCTTTTTTCCTGCAGCAGCCTGCCAGATCCACAGAACCTGTGAGTCTTTCTATTCATATCAGTAATATCAAATCGGCATCATCACCGGTAAGAATTGCTTTATATACCAATTCAGAAAAATTTCCTTCAGCGAATGATTACTTTCTGGCGAAAATTTTTATTCCGGGGAAAACAGGCGACGCTGTTTTTAAAATTGACGGAATTATGCCCGGAGATTATGCATTGGCCGTTTTCCAGGATCTTGACAACAATTCAAAGCTGAATACAAATTTTTTCGGTTATCCCAAAGAACCGTTTTGTTTCAGCAATAATATCAAACCGTTTTTTTCAGCCCCTGGTTTTAAAGAATGCAGAATCGCTGTATCCAAAACCCAAAGCGATATTTTTCTTAAACTTATTGATTAACGTGCTGCCGGCTTTTGTCGTGTTCGCTTCGTCTCTGCTTCGTACCTCTTCCGCATTTCCTTCGGGGTTGTTCGCAAATTTGCGAAGGATTGCGAAGAATTGCGAAGCATTCCCGAACAAGAGACGAAGCAGGGACGAACAGAATCGGAAAATCTCCTGAAAAGTGACGGGCTTATTTAGCTATCAAAAATGTGTTGTGCATTGAAGTATATTATTTTAGAACGCCTCTCCGGCAGGCAGATTGAAAAATTCCCATGATTGTCATGATTAATGATTTGTCATACTAATAGTCCTCCTGTCAGCAACCGGGATGCGTTCCTGTTATTCATTAATAATTTTTATTTTAGGATACTTCAAAATGTGAATATGTACTGAGTTATTCACGTATGGATAATTTGTGGCTAATTTTTATAATATTTTTCTTTTGTTTCTTTATTTTAGCCAGAATAGATAATTATCACCCCCAAACTGCTTTTTTATGATGAAAAATTCATCTTTTAATAATATTAATTTAATTTTCAATACGTTTTAAAATCCAATACATGAAATTAAAACTCTACATTTTCTCCGGGAAGGGGATAATAATTTTTTTCTTTATACCAGCTTTTCTTTTTTCCGGTTCACTGCGGGCCCAGCAATTTCTTACCACAATTGATGGCTGGAATGCTTTTGTACATCTTCCGCCGGATTATGCAGACAGTCCCAACAAAGTTTACCCATTGATATGTTTTGTGCCCGGGGTAGGTGAATTTGGTACCGATCCCAACAGGATGTTGGTATATGGCCCTTCAAGATTTATTTATTACGGCGACAGTATGAAGTTTATTGTTAATCATGAAGAAGTGCGGCCCATTGTGATTTCGATACAGCCCATTAATACATGGACACCTGATCCATGGACAGTCAACCGTAAACTTGATTCTATTATGGCGCGCTGGCGCTGCGATCCTACGCGGTTAAATGTTACCGGTCTTTCAATGGGTGGAGCAACATGGGAAAACTATGTCAATGGATGGGATCCCGCTTTCACCAACAGAATTACATCCATGGTTTGTATGAGTGCAGTGGCTCCTGATAATCCACTCAGCGATATGGCGCAGTATGCTTCAGCCGGTGGAAAATGGTGGGGTTTTGAAGGTACACAGGATTATCACCAGATGGATCAGATCCGTGATTATATGAATGCCAGCGAAGCAGGATCCGGAAGATACACGCAATATATCGGTGGACATTGCTGTTGGAATAACTGGTATGATCCCGCCTATAACGAATTTGGTGAAAGCATTTATACCTGGATGCTGAAACAGAGAAAAGAAGGATTTGTGCCCATTCCAAACATATCACCCGAATCTTATGCAGGCAGTGATTCTGCTTTGTCATCTATTGTGCCTATTTATACTTTACATGGTGCAGCCAATGATCCGGATGGAAATAATTTCAATTTTAAATGGACGAAATTATCCGGACCTGTAAGTCTATTTCTTGGATCTGCCAATAGTCCTGTTGCTACTGTGATCGGGCTGCTTCCCGGCATTTACCAATATCAATTGGCAATAACGGATACGCTTGGTGGCGTAGGTTATGATACGGTTACACTCTATAATGGCACGACAATACCTGTAAAGCTTACAGATTTTACTGCAAGATTACAAAAAGATAAAGTGTTGCTTCAATGGAAAACGGTATTGGAAATCAACAGCAGTCACTTTGAAGTTGAAAGAAGTACTGATGGACAATCATTCAGCAATATCGGGACTGTAGCCGCTTCAGGCAACAGCAGTATTGAAAAAAATTATCAGTTCACTGATGTACTGCCTTCCAGAGGAATGAATTATTACCGGTTGAAAATGCTGGACAAAGATGGTAAATCTGAATACAGCAGTATTGTAAATGTGAATATCAAAAGCAGTAGTAATCCTTCAATGATTACAGCCGCCAATATTGTCAATGGCCGGCTTACAATGAATATCAGCAGTACGCAGGAACAGGCTGCAACTATTTCCGTTCTGGATGCAAATGGTAAAACGATGCAGCAGATAAATACGAGATTGATAAAAGGGCCCAACAGTATTGTAAAACCAATAGTATTGGCTAAAGGTATTTATTACATCAGATTAAATACAGACGAAACTTCTTCGGGTATTTCATTGTACAATGAATGATCAATCATTGTTGCATAGAAAAATTGCTGCATTGTTATTGTGAGATTTTACAACAATATAACAATGCAGCAATTCAACATTTTAAAGTGCTTATAATTTAAAAAACTTTTTCGTCAGCTGCTGATCATTAATTATAACTGTGATATAATACATTCCTGCAGTTAACCGATGAATATCCAGTGGCTTCCATTGTGTTCCTGTTGAGAGTATCACATTTTGTCTTTGTAATATTCTTCCTGCCATATCCTGCACCAATATGTTTGCAGACTGATCTGTTGCAGACTGTATGGTCAGATTCAACTC
>JBDUCW010000117.1:0-15300 GCA_040003235.1 Ferruginibacter sp.
CGCCTCATCCATTATGGCTTGAAAATCTTTGGTACGATGGCCTATTTCCAATATAGACAAACCAGTATTGTTGTAATTCAATATTGCCTGTGAAGCCTGTTCAAAAACTCCGTGTGGAAGGATCGACGGCCCTGCGTTGAAATTGTGTATCAAGGGAAAAATTATTAGGCAGCAAATTTATGAAATGCAGCACTAAGATTTATTTGGAAGTTTGGGGGAAGGGATTTATGGGTTAAAAAACAGCAATAAATGGATGAAATAACTGTAAGCAGGTAAATGCAAATTCCTAACTATGGCAGCAAACAAATTTTCCGAATACTATGATTGAAAATGAAATAACAGAAAGGGTTTTAAAATGCGCATTTAAAGTTCATTCGGCCTTAGGTCCTGGATTATTGGAATCTTCCTACAAAGAATGCCTGAATTATGAAATGATACAGGAGGGATTACATGTAGAAAAAGAAAAGCCTATGCCCTTGATTTATAAAGAAGTAAAATTAGATATTGGTTACCGGCTTGATTTGCTGGTGCAAAATAAAGTTGTAATTGAAATTAAAACAGTCGATGGTTTCAATGATGTTCATCCTGCGCAGATACTTACTTATATGAAATTGGGTAATTATAAAATTGGTTTATTGCTCAATTTTAAAGTGGCGTCATTAAAAAATGGAATAAAAAGGATAATTTTATAAGAGAGCTTAGTCCTGCGATTTTTTTACTTATAAAAATTCTTTTCTCTTAAAAAAACTGTACTAGATCTTCTTGATTTTTTTACCACAGAGTGATAAGAGTGAATACAACACAAAGTTTAAAAGAGTGAAGAAAACTCCTGCGCCTCTGTGAAAGAAAAACTCCGTTTCCTCTGTTGTAAACTTTCGCCTTTTACCACAAAGTGATAAGAGTGAATACAACATAGAGTTTGCAGTTTCTGTACCTCTTTGAAAAAAAACTCCGTTTCCTCGGTGGTAAACTTTCGCCTTTTACCACAGAGTGATAAGAGTTGAATGCAGCACAGAGTTTAAAGGAGTGTAGAAAACTCCTGCACCTCTGTGAAAAAACTCCATTTCCTCTGTGGTAAAAATGCTTCATTTCCTCTGTGGTAAAAAATTTTTCAAACACTAATTCTCTTCCCGCCCTATCATTTTTCCTGTCTTCCATTGATTATTGAGTAACTCAAATTCTTTTAGATCATTTTCTGAAAATTGTTTGCTGCTTAATGAATGCAAATCAGGCTGACCGGCATTGACCCATGCGGTATACCAAAAAGAAGCGATGCAGTAAATGGCCTGCCGCATGCGCCGTTCCACCATCCCGTTCAGTTTTTTATTATAGGCAATTGTATAAGCAGCCGAATATTGTCGTGTGATAATTCCATTCCTTTCTTCAAAAGCATATTTTTTATCTGCCGGAAATTTATTGCTGAGTTCTTTTTCAAAAGCCAGCACGCTGTCGGCAGCCTTTGCACTTTCCAGTATCCGCTTCCATATAAAATCACCAGGATTATTTATGTAACTGGCTTTGCCAATAAAAAAATCAAACTGGTCATCAGCCAGCAATTCAGGGATCCTGCTTTCCCAGAATGCATGAATGCCTTTTTGCCCGGTGAGTTGGCCGTTGTGATTACTGCTTGTATGTAATGGAACATGTGCATCGCCGATATAATGCCCGATCTCTGCACTGTACTTTAAAATCTTTACAAAATTCTTTTCCCTGAAAGCCGTTGTCAGCCTGAACAGCATTGTTTGCACATACCAGGGAACAATACCATGCGCTTTAAGTGTGTCCTCTGAAAATTTTTTAACGGCGCTGTCCCATTTTCTCGGTAATGCATCAAATGGATATTTACCATAATAATCGATGTCAATATAATGACGGGGTGCTTCTTCGGCAACACCGTACCTTCTTTTATCCGGATCAACGGCATGTTCAGTAATAAAAAGAATATTTGGTTTATAGAATACCAGCATCTGCGGCGGCAATAAAAAAACAGCGCAGTGATTTAATTTCTGATGTGCAAAAAATCCCCAGGAATAGGCAGATAATTTTATTGAAAGAAATAAGCAAACAATGAGCTGACGTTTTAAAATAATTTTCATTTTTTAAAACTAGTGCTTGCAATTTTCATGGTAATGGGGAAAACAACAGGGCTGGATGTTTTTTATGGAGGTTGACAGTCGGTTGATATAGTTGACAAGGTTGATATAGTTAATAAAGGTATTCGACCCGAAAAGTTGTTCCTTTATCAACCTTGTCAACTATATCAACTCATCCAGCATCTGTCAATTAACAACTCATCTTCCTGTCAACCGTCATCTGCCAACTATTGTTTGTAATTCATCCACATCCGCAACACCACCACTTACAGCAAATTTCATCGTTTGTGTAGCGCTGATATTGGTAATTACTTTTATCCGGTCACGCGGAATGATGTAAACATTTCCTGCAACGGAGTACGCCATCGGAACATATACGGCCACATAATCTTTCAGTCCGAAATCCACCATGTCATCCTTGGTAATAAAACCCATTCGCCACACATTGTTGTCATCTACATTGGCCAGTACATTATTGGTAAATTTTTTCTTGTCACCGGCAAAGGCTTCAAAAAAATCTTTGATGAATCCGTAGATCAGTTTGATACCGGGAGTTTTTTCCAGTAAGTTATCAAATACAGAAAGCACTCTTCCCATTACAAAAAAAGAACTGAGCCATCCAATGAAAATCACAAAGGCAATAATGACGATGAATCCGATTCCGGGAATATGTACTACCGGCCTTAATATACTGTCTACACGGTCATAGATCCAGTATAAAGAATACAGTGTGATCGCAATAGGAGCCAGGATCAGCAGGCCCTGCAGAAAGTATTGCAGGAATTTTTTATAGGTGAATGGTTTAGTCATGATAATAGTTTTTTGGAAGGCCAAAGTTAGCTGATTAAAAAAGCAGCCTGTCCGTATTTTTCAGAGAAATAATAAAAAAACTTCATGGAAACTTTGGCGACACAAAAAGTTTCCATAGTTTTGTGCCCGATTATGGCAGAAACTAATGAAATAAGTGAACGCATCCGGCAGAAGGCCCACGAGCTTTTTATGCAGTATGGATTGCGCAGTGTAAGTATGGATGATATTGCCAACAACCTCGGCATCAGCAAAAAAACGATTTATCAGTATTATGCCGATAAAGATGAACTGGTAGATGCCGTCATCAACGCCATTATTGACAATAATAAATCATGCTGTGAGGTAGACCATCAGCAATCTGAGAATGCAGTACACGAGATATTCCTGGCTATGGAATTTATGATGGAGATCTTCCGTTCCATGAATCCATCTTTATTGCACGATCTGCAGAAATATCATCCCGTAACGTTTCAGAAATTTTCTAAACACAAGAATGATTATCTCTATACGCTGATCAAAGAAAATATCCTGCGCGGCATTCGTGAAGAATTGTACCGGCCGGAACTGCGTGTAGATGTAATGGCAAGGTTCAGGGTCAACAGCGTGATGCTGCCATTTGCACCTGAATTTCACAACACCGTAAAATTCAACCTCGGGATTATTGAAGAAGAGATCACGATTCATTATTTGTTTGGTCTTGTCTCGCAGAAAGGTTACAAGCTCACATTAAAATATCAACAAGAACGAAATAAAAAGATAAATAGCGATGAAAAAAGTCTGGTTAAATAGTTATAGCATTATCGCGTTGTTGCTGCTGTCGCTAACCGTTACAGCACAGCAGGTAAATAATTTTTCCGTTAAGCAGGCAGCAGATTACGGAACAAAAAATGCGATACAGGTAAAAAATGCATTACTGGATGTTAAGATTCAGCAACAGACCAATAAAGAAATTACTGCATCAGCATATCCGCAACTGAACGGAAGTATATCAGTGAATGATTACCTGGATATTCCTACTTCATTGGTGCCCGGCGAATTTGCAGGCCAGCCACCCGGAACATTTATTCCGCTGAAATTCGGAACAAAATACAATGCCACTGGTGGTCTTGATCTGCAGCAGTTATTGTTCGACGGACAGGTATTTGTTGGATTGCAGGCCAGGGCTACTTCCATTCAGTATTCACAGAAAGCAGTAGAAGTTACACAGGAACAGATCAAGGGAAATATTTATAAAATTTATTACCAGCTCGTAGTAGGTAAAAAACAACTCGAAACAATTGATGCCAACATTGATAAGCTGGAAAAATTACTACACGATGTTACCGAACTTTTTAAAAATGGTTTTGCAGAAAGGTTGGATATTGATAAAACAAATGTTCAGCTCAATAATCTCAGGACTGAAAAAGCAAAGATCGAGAACACGATTGCAAACGGCAATAGCGGCTTGAAATTTTTAATAGGTATGCCGCAAAAAGAAATGCTGGTGCTCACCGATACATTGAGTGACGAAGAACTAAAAGCCAACTCTCTGGATGATAAGGCGATCACTTATGAAGACAGGAAACAATACCAGATGCTGTCGCTGGCAAAAAAGCTCGGAGAATATAATATTAAAAGATATAAGCTTACTTACCTGCCTACCGTTTCAGCATTTGCCAATTATAATAAAAATGCGCAGCGTACTAAATTCGATTTTTTTGGTGACGGAGATTGGTTCACCACTTCACTCATCGGTTTGAAAATCAATATTCCGATTTTTGATGGCTTTGCAAAAAAAGCAAGGATTGAAAGAGCGCGGTTGCAACTGCAGCAGACAAATAATAATATTGAGCTGCTCAAACAATCCATCGATAATGATGTGGAACAGGCTAGAAAAAATATGGTCAGTGCAATGCTCACTATGGACAATCAGAAAAAAAATATAGAACTGTCGGATAAAGTATACCGCACTACCAAACTGAAATATGAACAGGGCCTTACCAGTACACTGGACATATACAATGCCAACGCCGATCTGCGCATTGCACAGAATAATTATTACAGTGCTTTGTATGATGCGATCAATGCCAAGATCGATTATTTAAAAGCAGTAGGAAGATTATAAAAAACAAAATCAACAATTAAGCAATAAAACAATATATGATGAAACAATATTCAATACTTTTTGTAGCAGTGCTGATCATTTTATCTTCCTGCGGCGGTGCAAAAAAAGAAGGCGATGCGGCAATCAATGATAAAAAAGCCAAACTCGAAAAATTAAAGAATGAAAAGAACAGTAAGGATGAAGAGATCCGTAAACTGCAGGACGAACTGAATGCCATTGATACCGGCAGTGCCAATGCTGCAAAAGTAAAACTGGTAGCAGTAGCGCCTGTTGCTACAGAAAATTTTGAACACTTTATTAATCTTGAAGGGAAAGTTGATGCCGACAATATTTCTTATATCTCACCAAGAGGCGCACCCGGACAGGTAAAAGCCATTTTTGTAAAAGAAGGCGATCACGTTAAGAAAGGCCAGCTTTTATTAAAACTTGATGATGCAGTTATGCGGCAGCAGCTGGTTACTGTAAAACAACAGGCTGAAGGTCTTAAAACACAGATCGCCTTTGCAAAAAATCTTGCGCAGCGCCAGCAGAATCTCTGGGATCAGGGTATTGGAACGGAAGTGCAATTGATCACTGCAAAAAATAATGTTGCGAATCTTGAAAATCAATTACAGACCGCCAATGAATCTGTGAAAGTAACAGGAGAACAATTAAATACGGCCAATGTATACAGCGACGTAAATGGTGTAGCTGATGTGGTGGGAGTTAAAGTGGGAGAATTATTTGCCGGCATGGGACAGATTAAAATTGTAAACACCAGCAGTCTTAAAGTAGTCACCAGCATTCCTGAAAATTATCTGACCAAACTTCACCAGGGCACAGCAGTCATCATAAACATACCGGATGCAAACAAACAATTCAAATCAACCATTTCATTGATCAGTCAATCCATTGAAGCCAGCAACCGCGGTTTTATTGCAGAAGCAAAAATTCCTTATGATGCAGTGATAAAACCCAACCAGGTTGCGAAGGTGCAGATACTCGATTACAGTGCAGCCAATGTAGTGGTGATTCCTATTAACACTGTGCAAAGTGATGAAAAAGGCAAATATGTTTATGTGCAGACAAAAACCAGTAATGGTAAAGCTGTTGCTACTAAAAAAACAGTCATAATCGGTGAAGTATATGCTGATAAAGTGGAAATAAAAAGTGGATTGACGCCTGGTGATCTGCTGGTGACGGAAGGTTATCAGAATATTTACCAGGGCCAGACCATTACGACCGAAGTAAAATAAAAGACAGGCGAAGATCAACAACAACAGATGATCACAAAAATATTTTTATGAAGAGTTTTATAGAAGGAGTCAGTAAAAAATTTAAACAGTTCCGTCCAACAAGTTGGGCAGTAAGTAATACAACTGCAGTTTATATCATTGCCGCATTGATTACTTTATATGGCCTGATGAAATTTACTACAATGCCCAAGGAGCAGTTTCCGGATATTGTGGTGCCCACCATCAGTGTTACTACTGTTTACGTTGGTAATTCGCCAAAAGATATTGAAAACCTCGTTACCAGGCCGATTGAAAAACAACTGAAAGGAATCAGTGGTGCCAAGGTTAGAAAGATCAACAGTATCTCGCAGGCAGATTACAGTCTCATCATTGTTGAATTTGACACTGATGTAAAAACAGAACTCGCCAAACTGAAAGTAAAAGATGCGATCGATAAAGCAAAAACTGATCTGCCCAATGACCTGACCGCAGAACCCAATGCACAGGAATTTGCATTCAGTGAAATGCCGATTATGTTTGTAAATATCAGTGGTGATTTTGATGGTGTTAAACTGAAAGATTATGCCGACAAGATGCAGGATAAATTTGAAGAACTTTCTGAAATATCAAGAGCTGAAATTGTTGGTGCACCTGAAAGAGAGATCCAGGTAAATGCAGACCCTTATAAAATGCAGGCGGCACAGATCAGTTTTACAGATATTGATAATGCTATTTCCCGCGAAAACCATGATATCACCGGTGGCCTGATTGAAACCGGAACGATGAAGCGCACACTGAAAGTAAAAGGCCAGTTCACTTCTGCCATGAACCTGCAGGATATTGTGGTGCGCAGCAGTGCAAGAGGCGCAACTGTTTATTTAAAAGATATTGCGCAGTTAAAAGATACCATCAAAGAAAAAGACAGCTATGCCCGTCTTGACGGAAAAAATGTTGTTACCATAAATATTGTAAAACGCGCCGGTGAAAACCTGATCACCACTGCAGGTAAAATAAAAGATATTGTTGCACAGATGCAGAAGGATGAAGAACTGCCCAAAGATCTGAAAGTGGTCATGACCGGTGATCAAAGTAAGGCAACAGCGACTTCATTCAATGACCTTGTCAACACAATTGTAATAGGATTTGTTTTAGTACTACTTGTGCTCATGTTCTTCATGGGTGTGACCAATGCATTCTTTGTTGCATTGAGTGTTCCTTTAAGTGTATTCGTTGCATTTCTTTTTCTGCCGATCGCTGATACTATCGTGGGTACACCGGTAACATTGAATTTCATTGTGCTCTTTGCATTGTTGTTCGGCCTTGGAATTATTGTGGATGATGCCATCGTGGTAATTGAAAATACGCACCGTATTTATAATAACGGAAAGGTTCCCATCATACGAAGTGCGAAGGAAGCAGCCGGGGAGGTTTTTATTCCGGTACTCGCGGGCACAGCTACCACATTGGCGCCTTTCTTTCCGTTACTTTTCTGGAAAGGCATCATTGGTAAATTCATGATCTATCTTCCAACGATGCTGATACTGACGCTCACTGCGTCATTGATCGTGGCTTTCTTTTTTAATCCCGTGTTTGCAGTTACGTTTATGAAACCGGAAGGAAAAGAATTTGAAAAACCGAAGAAAGATCTGTTTAAGAAATGGTGGTTCTGGACGGCGATCGTATTTGGATTGCTCTTTCATGCAGCAGGTTCACATGGCATTGGTAATTTCCTTTTGTTCATGTCTGCCCTTGCAATACTGAACAGGTTTGTGTTCCGTGATGTGATTCATGTTTTCCAGAACAAGGCCTTGCCATGGCTGATGAACCATTATGAAAGTTTATTGAAATGGGTATTGAAAGGGTGGAGGCCTGCATTAATGCTGACGGGTCTGTTCATACTTTTCCCTGTTGCAGGATTATTACTGAAAATCCGCAACAACCCCAGCACTTTCTTTCCCAGCGGCGATCCTAATTTTATTTATGTATATCTCAAAATGCCCGTTGGGACTTCGGTAAAAACAACCGACAGTGTTACGCATTTACTCGAACAAAAAGTTTATAAAGTTCTTGAAAAAGAAAAACCGGGTGAGCCGGGAAGCATGGTGGAAAGTATTATCGCCAACGTTGCGAACAGTGCCAATAATCCGCGTGACAATAACCGGAGCATACAACCGAATCTCGGACGGATACAGGTTTCCTTTGTTGAATATGAAAAACGTGATGGCAAACATACCAAGCCGTACCTGGATGAGGTTCGTAAACAAATGAAAGGCATTCCGGGTGCAAGTATTGAAGTGGCGCAGGAAGATGGCGGTCCGCCAACCGATCCTCCGGTGAATATAGAAATTGCCGGCGATCAGTTTGATGATATTGCAAAAGTAGCTACCAACCTTTCTAATTATTTAGATACGAACCAGGTAAGCGGTATTGAAAATTTAAGAATGGATGTTGACCTGAACAGTCCGGAAATAACGGTGAACGTTGACCGTGAAAAAGCCATGAAAGAAGGACTGAGCACCGGACAGATCGGCCAGGAAATCAGAACTGCTGTATTTGGTAAAGAAGTAAGTAAATTAAAAGACGGTGAAGATGAATATAAAATACAATTGCGTTCAACTGACCTCATCAGAAATAATGTGACCGACCTGATGAACATGCGCATCACATTCATGGATATGAATACAATGGGCATTAAATCAATTCCTTTGAGCGCAGTAACAACTGTTGATTATACCAATACATCCGGTGCCATTGCGCGGAAAAATGTAAAACGTACAATTCAGTTGCAATCAAATGTACTTGATCCGACGATGACAGGCGAAGTGAATAAACAGCTTGCTATAAAGATCGCAGATTTTAAAAGCAAGGCGAAGATACCGTTGGGTGTAACGATCAAACAAACCGGTCAGGGCGAACAGGAAGCCGAAACACAAAGCTTCCTTGGACTTGCATTACTTACTGCATTGGGATTGATTTTCCTGATATTGGTACTGCAGTTTAATTCGCTCAGTAAACCATTCATTGTACTCACAGAAATTTTCTTTTCGGTGATTGGTGTGATGCTCGGTTATGCATTCACAGGCATGACGATCGCGACTATTATGTTAGGTGTTGGTGTGATCGGTCTTGCGGGTATTGTAATTAAAAATGGTATCCTGTTAATTGAATTTACCGATGAATTACGCGGACGTGGTGTAAGAACAAGAGCGGCTGCTGTGCAGGCGGGTAAGATCCGTATCATACCGGTATTGCTTACAGCCGTTGCAACGATTTTAGGATTGCTTCCGCTTGCAGTTGGATTCAATATTAATTTCGTAAAATTCTTCCAGACCTGGAACCCGCATATCTTCTTTGGTGGTGACAGTGTTGTGTTCTGGGGTCCGTTGAGCTGGACGATTATCTTCGGTTTGATCTTCGCGTTCTTCTTAACGTTAGTAATGGTGCCGAGCATGTACATTATTGCAGAAAGATTGAAACGGCCGATGGAAAAATTCTATGGTGGCCGCTGGATCGGTATCCTCGGATTTACAGGCCCGCTGTTTTTCTTATTCGTTGGCCTCATGTACCTGGTAAGATTTATACAGGGGAAAAAAGTATGGAACGGTAAACTTAAGGAAGTTAAGAATTAAGAATTAAAAATTAAGAGTTTAATACGTGCCGCTTATTCATTTAAGCGGCATTTTTTTTGAAATACTTTTTTACCACAGAGAAAATTGAGTTGAAATACAGCACAGAGTTTTAAGAGTAAATAAAACTCCTTTAACTCTGTGAAAAATGTTTTTCTTACCACAAAGAAAATTGAGTTGAATACAGCATAGAGTTTTAAGAGTAAATAAAACTCCTTTAACTCTGTGAAAAATGTTTTTCTTACCACAGGGGGAAATTGAGGTGAATACAACACCGAGTTTAAAGGGAGTTAAAAAACTCCTGCGCCTCTGTGAAAAAACTCCTTTAACTCTGTGGTAAAATGTTTTGTACTAAATCGCCATCATTGTTTCCACTCAGCAAATAAATTTGCCTGCATTTTTTTTCTTTCAGTAGATTGCATCCTGCCAAATCAATTCAAATGAAAAAAATAATAGTATTACTTTCTGCCTGCATTATCATTTTTTCCTGCAATGAAAAAAAGAAGCCGGATACATCAGTTGCTGATCTGAATACCATCGCAAAAAAATATGTGCAGCTCGGATTACTGATCGGTCAGTACGACGGCGATTTTGTAGACGCTTATTATGGTCCCGATTCTTTAAAACCTGTACAACCCAAGCTGGCGGCCTTTCCGAACGACAGCCTGCTGGCATCGGTGAACGGACTTTCTGCAGAACTGAAACAAATAATGGATGCAACCAGTGACGATACATTGCGCAACAGGGCCAACTGGATCTCGCAACAACTTATTGCATTTGGAAGGCGTATAAAAATATTTTCAGGCGAACAAAAACCATTTGATGAAGAATCAAAAGAATTGTTTGGTGTAACAGCGCCCAATCATGATGAAAAATATTTTCAGGAACTGATCAAAGAACTGGATAGTTTACTTCCCGGAAATGGAACACTGCAGGAAAAATTTCAGCAGCTGTCCAATAAATTTATTATTCCGAAAGACAAACTGGATACTGTTTTTAAAACAGCCATTGCCGAAGCAAGAAAAAGAACTTTGTCGCATTATAGTTTACCGACAGAAGAAAACTTCACGCTGGAATATGTTACCAATAAACCATGGAGCGGTTATAACTGGTACAAAGGAAATTATAAAAGTGTGATCCAGATCAATACCGATCTCCCCATTCTCATTGACCGCGCCATTGATCTTGCCTGTCATGAAGGTTATCCCGGACATCATGTTTATAATATGCTGCTCGAAAAAAATCTTTATCATGATAAAGGCGATGTAGAAATGTGCATGTATCCATTGTTCAGTCCGCAATCGCTGATTGCAGAAGGCAGCGCCAATTACGGAATACAGGTTTGTTTTCCGGGAGATGAGGCAAAAATATTTACAAAAAATATATTATTGCCAATTGCAGGTTTGGATACAGCCGGAATTGATTTTTATTTTAGGGCAGGTGCAGTAAGGACTAAATTAAATTATGCCCGCAATGAAGTGGCAAGAGGCATCATCAATAAAACAATGGATGAAGCAGAAGCGATTCGTTGGTTAAAAAACTATGCATTGTTTTCAGATGACGGTGCTAAAAAGTCCATCAGCTTTATTACTAAATACCGCAGCTATGTGATCAATTATAATTACGGCCAGGATATGGTTAAGAATTATATTGAATCAAATGGAGGAACTGCGGCCAACAGCAGCAAGCGCTGGGAATTATTCGGAAAGTTATTGAGCAACCAGGTGGTAACTGGAGATCTATTAAAATAAAATGGTATCGCAATTTGCGATACCATAAATTAGTTAATCGCGGGCGCTGAATATTAAAAAGAATGCTGTCTTATTTTTAAGACAGCATTCTTTTTTAAAAAATATATTCGTATTCATTCTGTGCCATCCGTGGCTTACTTCACATACGGCATCTTCCTGTTTCCATCCGTATCAAGTTCTACAATTTCATAACCGGATTTCTGCAGGCCCGGTAATATTTTAGCTTTATCGCCAACCAGTAAAATATTCATCTTATCTGCAGTCAGCCATTTTTTGGCAAGTGCATCAATATCTTTTTTGTTGATGGAAGACAGGATTTTGTTCTGCTGTTCTACAAAATTTCCCGGAAGATTGTAATCCAGTATTCTCCTGATAAAGCCAGCTTTCTGCGGGCCGGTTTCATATTGCAATGCATCGCGCTGACCAATTGCATTTTTTGTAAAGGACAATTCGTCTTCGGTAATACCACCCGATGCATAATTCTTAATGTCCTTCATTGTTTCACTCAAAGCGCTGTCGGTTGCATCAGCCCTGATACCGGAACTGAAAATAAAATTGCCGTTATATTCATCGCCGCCGAAAGAAGAACGGGCGCCGTATGTCCAGCCTTTATCTTCACGCAGGTTCATATTCAAATGACCATTGAAACCGCCGCCCAGCGCAAAGTTCATTAAATTAGCTTTGTAAAATTCTCCGGTAGCATCATACTTTAAACCGGTAATATAACCGATCCTGAATTCTGTCTGCGCAGCTTTCGGAACATCCACCAGGTAGATCCTTGTCTTGGCAATTGCAGGCGGATTGCTGCTTTTTGGAAGACTGATTTTTTTATTCGGTAATTTATCAAGGAAGGCAAGCTTCGGTAATATTTCCTGTTCTGTTATATCGCCTACGATCACAACTTTGGTTCCCTGTGAGGTAATGTAATTATCATAGTACTGCTGTACATCTTTCAGCGTTAAATTTTTAACGCTGTATTCTGTACCGTTCTCACTCATGCCCCAGATATTGTTGCCACCCGCATTCAGTTTATTGAAAACTTCTGTTGCAATTGCAGCAGGTTGTGATTTCAGTTGTTTGAATGATTCGAGTGATTGCTTTTGAAGACGGTCAAAAGTTTCTTCTGTAAAATTGGGAGCCAGCATTCTTTCCTGCAACAGCTCTAAAGTTTTATCTACATTCTTTTTTAAACATTGTACGGTAAAATTAATACTGTTCAGATCGCTGTTTACACTGATGCTGCTGCCCAGTTTCTGCAGTTCAACGGCTATCTGTTCAGCCGTATATTTTTTGGTGTCTTCACTAAGCATATCTGCAACCATACCCGCCAGTCCGATCTTTGAAGTGTCTGAAGCCTGTGCCAGGTGGCCACCGGGAATGCTGACAGTTAATGTAACAGTTGGGATCTCGTTATTTTCTGCACCGATCATTTTAATACCATTTGGAAAATCTTTTTTCCAGAAGGGAGGAACTTTCACAACAGGATTGGGTCCGTTGCCCGGTAATTTGGTACGGTCGAAATTATCCGTTGCCTTCATATATTTCAATCCGGCATAGCCGTAATTGGGATGCGTATAATGTGTAGTATCTACTTTATAATTATCTGCAGCAGCGATCATGCCTTCCTGTCCTTTAGTGAGCACACTAACGGTAACGCTGTGCTTATCTTTTATGTACTCATTATAAACACGCATTACATCTTCTTTGGTAACGGAACGATACATGTTCAGCAACTTGCCGATCATATTTGGTGTTCCGGCAAATGTTTGAAACGCTGCGAGCTGACTTACTTTACCCGAAACACTTTGCAGTCTGTTGATGTATTGTGCTTCGATGCCACCTTTAAATTTGGTAATGTCTTCATCTGTTACGCCGCGTTGTTCAAATGAAACCAATGCTGCCTTCACCAGTGAATCCATTGCTGCCAGGCTTTTGCCGGGGAATGGTGTAATACGGAAAGTAAATTCGCCCGCGAGTTCTGAGAGAGAACTGAAGGCACTGGCCTGTAAAGCTTTTTTAGGTTTTACGAGTTGCTGATAGAGGATTGAATTTTTTCCCTGTCCCAATATTTGTGCAAGACATGCGAGCGGTGCCATGTCCTTATCATAATCAGGAACGGTTGGGTATACTTTTGTAAGCAAAGGAAGTTTAGCATAATTATCAGTGTAAGATGCATAGCGGTCACTTTCAATGTTCACTCTTGGCAAAACTGTTTTTTGTACATCAGGTCCTTTCGGAATGGCACTGAAATATTTTTCAACAAGCTTAACTACGTCAGCAGTTTTTACGTCACCACCAATAGTAAGTGTAGCATTGTTGGGTCCGTACCATCTTAAAAAGAAATTTTTCAGATCGTTTACACTTACACGGTTCAGGTCCTCCACATATCCGATCGTTAACCAGCTGTATGGATGACCGTAAGGATATAAATTTTTTGAAGAGAACTCACTCGATAAACCGTAAGGACGGTTATCATAGTTTTGTCCGCGTTCATTTTTTACAGTACTGCGCTGGTTATTAAATTTTTCATCTGTTACAGCATCCAGCAAAAAGCCCATGCGGTCTGCTTCCAGCCACAGCATTTTTTCCAGTTGGTTGCTGGGAATTGTTTCAAAATAATTGGTGCGGTCTAAGTTGGTACTTCCATTCAATGTACCGCCGGCTTCTGTAATAATTTTAAAATGTTCGCCTTTGGCAACATGATCGCTGCCTTCGAACATCATGTGTTCAAAAAAATGTGCAAAGCCGCTTTTACCGATCTCTTCCCTTGCGCTGCCTACATGATAAGTTACATCTACATGCACAACAGGATCACTATGATCTTCATGTACAACAAGCGTTAACCCGTTGGGCAAAACAAATTTTTCGTAAGGGATCACGAGTTCATCACCCTTCTTCTCTATTTTTTCTACCAGCCTGGCCTGGCTGATCACAGCATTGCCATACATCGAAACGACGGCAATCAACACAAAAGATTTTATACGCATGTTTGATATTTTTTTAGGACTTCAAATAAAAGCAAAAATTGTCAATATCGCGTCACCATTTATCAAGAAGACTATAAAATAAGAAATAAGGAACAAAAAATAAGAAATAAGAAAGTTTTGTAGTATGGTAATTTGACTTTCTTTTCTTTCCGATTTCTATTCAGCTTTCATTTTTCTGATTTGCTCAAAGTAAATGACCGTAGTTTTGACAATGAAGAAACTGAGATATATGAGCTGTTTAACTTTTTTATTTTTATTCCTCATTTCTTATTCTGTTGAAATATTATCTTCATAAAAAATTTATACAATGCCTACAGCACATGAAATAGATTATAAGATATATGGAGAAGAACTCCAGTTTGTAGAGATCGAACTCGATCCCAATGAAACAGCTATTGCAGAAAGCGGAGCCTTTATGATGATGGATAATGATATCCAGATGAACACCATTTTTGGTGATGGCAGCCAGCAGCAGGACAATAGTATCCTTGGCAAATTATTCAGCGCTGGTAAAAGATTACTGGTAGGAGAGAGTCTGTTCATGACTGCATTTACCAATACAGGCCAGGGAAAAAAGAAAGTAAGTTTCGCTGCACCTTATACCGGTAAGATCATCGCATTTGACCTGAAGCAACTGGGCGGAAAGATCATTGCACAGAAAGATGCATTTCTCTGCGCAGCAAAGGGCATCAGCATCGGCATTGAATTTCAGAAA
>JBDUCW010000118.1:0-15297 GCA_040003235.1 Ferruginibacter sp.
TATCATTCTAAAAGCACAGCTGTTTTTGATGCATGTATTTAATTTAGGAGTGACTGCATTGCCAGTTGCACTTACAGCATTTCCTACACCGTTCAAAGGTTCTACAACATTCCATTACAAACTGGCACAGGATGCAGCAAGTGTGCGGATCGATATTGTAGATGGCGTGGGGAGAAGAATTGTTACGATCGATGAAGGCAGCAAGCCCGCAGGTGATTATTATATTCCGTGGACTAGAGTAAACCTGGCTGCAGGAACTTATTATGCAAGATTAACAGCAGATGGCAATAAATCCGTTTCTGTAGGTATTGTGAAATTAAATTAAACAGCTTACCAGCAAGTTTTATAAAAAAGAAGAACTCCGGTTCTTCTTTTTTCGTAGATGATATACACAACCCAAAACAACCAATCATGAAAAAGTATTTAACTCCATTTAACGCAATCTCCATTTTATTATCACTGTTTACATTATTCGCAGTTCACAGTTGCAATAACAGTAGCAGTGAAGACAAATTAAAAGCTTATGTAAGCGAACAGAATCCACTTGACATTCCTGTGCTTCTTGAAAGAAAAGGCGAACTGGCCAATGCAGCCGAATGGGGCAAAACAAAAGAGAAAGTTGCAGAGCTCCGAGCCAAGATCGCAGCAAAACCAAATGATGCCAAACTGCGTTTGCAGATGGCTACCATTTTTATTGCAGAACAAAGGATCACCGGTGAACATCATTTCTATTATACAGCCATTCAAAAAATATTAGACGGTGTTTTAATGATCGATCCGAAAAATTTTGAAGCGACCGTTTATAAAGCCTCGGTTAAAATGTCGCTGCACCAGTTTGCAGAAGCAAAACAATTGGCAGAAGCAGCAAAGGTCATTAATCCTGACAATGCATACGTGTATGGCATATTGGTAGATGCCAATGTAGAACTTGGAAATTATACAGAAGCGGTTGCCATGTCTGATAAAATGCAGGCGATCAAACCATCATTGGAAGCTTATTCAAGAGCTTCTTACCTCCGCGAAATCTATGGTGATTACAATGGCGCCATAGCCGCCATGAAACTGGCTGTACAGGCCGGTTTGCCGGGATCTGAACCACAATGCTGGAGCAGGAATATTCTTGCAGAACTTTATATGAATACCAAACAGTTTGATGAAGCAGAAAAAACTTACCAGGAAAATCTTTCATTAAGGCCCAGCTATGCTCCGAGTATGGCAGGACTTGCAAAAATAGAAACGGAAAGAAAGAATTATGCAAAAGCGATTGCATTGCTTGATTCTGCGAATATGATCATGGCCGATCTTTCTTTTGAAACAGCCATTGCAGATAATTATTCTAAAATGGGAGATGCACAAAAAGCAAAAGATAAATATGAAAGTGTAAGAAAGGCGCTTGAGTATGATGCTTCCACCGGCCATTCTGTTTCGCTGGACCTTGCAAAATTATTTATCAAAACCAATCAATGGGATTCTGCAAAGACCTATGCGATGACGGAATATAAAATTCGTCCCAATAATATTGATGTAAATAAAGAACTGGCCTGGATCGCTTATAACCAAAACGACAAGCCTGATGCTGCACAGTATTTAAAAACGGCCATGAGTACCAATTCAAAAAACCCGGAACTCATACAACGTGCTGCACTCATTAATAAAAATTAATTCCTTCATAAAAAACAGGTGATGACTTCGTCTGAGATTGACGCGACACAATCTGATGCTCAGTAAGTTTAATGGTCCCGATAAACAATAACAGTGAAATGATTATTCTGCAAAATCAGCAAAAGCATCAATGGGCAAAAATGATTGGTGCTTCAATTCTTTTTTTTCTGATCAGTCAATCATTAATGGCGCATCCAACCGAAGGCGAATTGAATAAACTCTCCAAAACAGATGTTGCTTTTCTTTACATGATCGTTGGCTACAAACATATACTGCCACTGGGTTTCGATCATATTCTTTTTGTATTGAGTTTATTTTTATTGAGTCCGAAATTAAAACCGGTGTTGTGGCAGGCAACAGCGTTTACGGTCGCGCATTCCATTACACTTGGCCTTGCAATGTATAATGTGATACAACCGCCTCCAAAAATCATTGAGCCCGTGATCGCATTGTCCATCATGTATGTGGCATTGGAAAATATCTTCTCTCCTACTTTAAAAAAATCACGCATCGGTATCGTATTTCTTTTTGGCCTGGTACACGGCATGGGCTTCGCAAGTGCATTGGGCGAATTGGGTTTACCAAAGAACGCTTATCTCACTTCGCTTATCATGTTCAATGTGGGCGTGGAACTCGGACAGATGACGGTGATCGCCTCAGCATTTTTATTATTCGGAAAATGGTTTGGCAATAAACCATATTACAGAAAACGAATTGTAATTCCTCTATCAATCATTATTGCAGTTATCGCATTGTACTGGACGATACAACGGATATTTTTTCCTTGACCCGCAATTTGGTAATTTGGTAATTTGATGATGTGGTAATGAAATACAATTTGGCTTAGAAGTTTTTTCATTCATCATATTTTGTGGGAAGGCTCATCATGTTTAGTGTTCTTTTGTGCAACGGCTAATATTATCTGTAATAAAATAATTGCCGTCCCCGCCACAAAACGTTCCAATGGAACGAATAATACATTTATTAAACTTTCAGCTACCTGCAAAATGTTCCTCGGGAACAATAAGAATTAACGAACCAAAGAAATTTTTAATTATTAATTTTTAATCATCAATTAAATCACTCCCATCCATTCGCCAGTACGTCAGCAATGTGCATCGTTTTTAAATTGATGCCTTTCTTTTTAATATAGCCATCAATGTGCATGAGGCAACTGTGATCAGTGGAGATAATATATTCTGCGCCGGTGGCTAATGCGTTTACAGCTTTCTGATCAGCCATGGCAATACTGATCGATTCAAATTTCACAGCGAAAGTGCCACCAAAACCACAGCAGGTTTCTACATCATTCATCTCCACCATTTCAAGTCCTTTCACCTGGCTCAGCAATCTTCTCGGGCCTTCTTTTATTTTACATTCTCTTAATCCTGCACAACTATCATGATAAGTTGCTTTGGCATTCAGTTCGGCTCCATAATTTTCTATCTTCAATACATCCGTTAAAAATTCAGTGAATTCATAAATGCGGCTGCTGAGATCTTTCACACGGTTGTGTTCGCTGCTGTTTTCAAAAAGCTTGCTGTAATAATTTCTAACAAAACCAACACAGCTCGCACTTGGCGCAACAATATAATCAGCGTTATCAAAATCATTTAAAAATTTCGTGCACACTTTTCTCGCTTCATCCCAAAAACCGGCATTGAACGCGGGTTGTCCGCAACAGGTCTGGTTGCCATTATAGGCTACTTCACATGTTGCTTTCTCCAGCACTTTCACCATATTGAAAGCAGTCTGTGGATAAAGCTGATCAACAAAACAGGGGATGAATATTTGTACTTTCACAATATTAATTTGGAGATTTGGAAATTTGGGAATTTGAAGATTACCAAAATTCAAAGATTTTTTAAGTTATAAGAAACGCTTTCAATTCCGATCTGATGATTTGCTTATTTGATTTAAGCTATAAAGTTACGCGAACTATGTTTTGAAATTTAAGATATTGAAATAACAAAAAATTTCCCGATCTAAAGACATTTCCAAATTTCCAAATCGCCAAATTTTCAAATCGCCTTATTAAATTCGATCATCTTCAAAGCGGTAATGGCAGCTTCTTCACCTTTATGTCCGTGCACACCACCCGTGCGTTCATCAGCCTGTTGTTGATTGTCTAATGTAAGCACCCCGAAAACAGTGGGCACGGTTAAAGTTAAATTCAATTGCAATACGCCATCCGTTACTGCCTGGCAAACATATTCAAAGTGCGGTGTACCGCCACGTAATACACAACCCAGTGCTATAAAGGCGTTCGGACTATCTTCTTTGCTTTTATGTTTGTCCCAGTAAGCCTTCACGGCAAATGGAATTTCAAAGGCACCGGGTACGGTCAATACACTATAACGAACCTGGTGTTCGTCCAGTATTTTTTTACACCCTGCTTCCAGTTTACTCACGATCGCATCATTCCAGCCGGTACGTATAATAACAACACAGGCACCCTTTGGTAACTGGATGCCTGTTGTATCGTATAAGTTGCTGTTGGTTGTTTCTGCCATTACTAAACGTTCTCCGATCGTTTATTGTTCTGTTTGTCCGAGTCTTGCAAGGTCTTTATCAATAGCTCCACGTGCGCCTTCCGTGCTGGTTGGATATTCATCTTTGATCCTTTGATAAAACTCAGCAGCTTCTTTAAGTTTGCCGATATGATAACAAAAATCGCCGGCCCTTTTTAAAGCAGCAGGTGTCAACACTTCTTCTTTGCTGTTGATGGACACTTCTTTTTTATAATAAGAAAGTGCATCATCATTCTTTTTCAGTTCTGCATTGGCAACCGCCAACAGATCATAATAAGGAAAAGCAGCGAGTGTGCCGTTGGGTTCAAACTCTTTCAGTTGTTTGATACCTTTTTCAAATTCGCCAGTGTGAATGTAACAGGCACCTGCGAGAAAACGTGCCCTGTTTCCGGCATCAGTTCCGCTATAATCTTTAATGATTGAAAGCAGACCGATCACTTTAGGAAAACCGGGCCGGTTGGCAACACCATTTAAAACGATGTTAACCGAATCTTTGTTGAAAGTATGGTTCATCGCCATTTTATCAAAAAGATTTTCCGCGGCAATGATATTCTGATTGGCCTTATCTTCTTTCGGTAATTTATATAAATATTTATAGCCGAAATATCCGCCGATGACAAAGATCAGGGCTGCACCAACATAAATAATGGGCTTGCTGAATTTACCCCAAAAACCTCTTGCCCGCTGCATCATCAGGTCTGCATCATTTGCCGAAACATCCTGTACTTTTTTATCTGCCATCAATAGTTATTTTAAATTGTATATTTTGAATTTTGTATTAATTACTAAAGAATTTTCTTCCCGTTAATCCATGATAAAAGGATAGTCCTGCTGCACGTAAACATCTTTCAGCAGTTCGTCATCAGAAGGCCATGGACTTTCTTCTGCAAACTGAACACATTCTTCCACTTCTTTTTTAACACGATCGTTCACTACTTCCATTTCTGCTTCAGTTACTTTGTATTCATCTGTGAGCACTTTCAAACAATGTTCGATGGGGTCCTTTTCTTTGTACTCTTCTACTTCTTCTTTACTCCGGTATTTCTGAGGATCACTCATGCTATGACCTTTGTAACGGTAAGTTTTTATTTCCAGTAAAGTTGGTCCGCCTTTTTCACGGGCACGGTTCACTGCGCGGAGCACGGCATTGTGCACATCTTCCGGGCTCATTCCATCCACACTATCACCGGGCATTTCATAAGCATCGGCCAGTTTATAAATATCCAGTACATTACTGGTACGGGCTACCGAAGTACCCATTGCATAATTATTATTCTCGCAAATAAAGATTACGGGCAGTTTCCAGAGCATGGCCATATTGAATGCTTCATGGAGCATCCCCTGTCTTGCAGCACCATCACCAAAAAAGCAGAGTACGGTATTTTTAGTTCCGCGGTATTGTTCTGCAAAAGCAAGGCCGGCACCGGTTCCGATCTGGGCACCTACGATTCCATGTCCGCCAAAGAAATTTTCTTTTAATCCAAAAAAGTGCATACTTCCACCCTTTCCTTTACTGCAGCCGGTGGCTTTCCCATATAATTCAGCCATGCAGCTTTTGGCAGTAACGCCTTTTGCAATAGCAAGGGCATGGTCGCGGTAAGCGGTAATGAATTTATCATCGGGGTTGGTTGCGGTCATGCAGCCGGCAGCAATTGCTTCCTGCCCTATATAAAGGTGACAAAAGCCACGGATCTTCTGCATACCATATAATTGCCCGGCCTTTTCTTCAAAACGGCGCAGCAGCAGCATTAATTCGTACCAGTACAGGTAGGTTTCTTTAGAAAATTTTGCAGCCAATGGGTTCAATTTTAGGCGGCAAAGATAAGGGAAAAACGATTTGCTGATTTGGTGATTTGGTAATTTGGTAATTTTTTCAATTTGAGGTGGAATTTGATAGTGCAAAGATGCTGTAATGGGATTTTCTGTGGAAAGTCAGGAGGTTCAAAGAATTTTAAGAAGTTTAAGAATATCCAGCCCAAATATGTTTTGTTTATATAGTTCTTCAAATTTTAAACCATCTAAACATAGTAAACTTTCTAAACCATCCATTAAAACCGTGTACCGGAACTTTCAAGGTCCCATATTTTATTGGTGAGATTAAACTCTGTAAAGATTGCTTTGGCTTCTTCCATCGTCCATTTCTGCCATTCTGGATTTAAATGATTGCCGTACCATTTTTTTGAAAATTCCCAGACATTGTTGATTGACTGAACATCGCCTTTTGGTATATGATGCTGTTGCGACCATTCACTCACCT
The DNA here is from genome assembly GCA_040003235.1 of Ferruginibacter sp. Classification (GTDB taxonomy): domain Bacteria; phylum Bacteroidota; class Bacteroidia; order Chitinophagales; family Chitinophagaceae; genus Ferruginibacter. The sequence continues at coordinate 6,451 of JBDUCW010000118.1, forward strand.
GTTCTTCATTTTTAAATACCAGCATATTGCTGCAGGTATATACAACATTATCCCAGGCATTTTTCATCGGTACCGGAAAATGGATATATAGATTTTTTTCTTTTATTTCACCGGCTTCAATATGAATAACGACCTGTTCATCATATGCTCCGAATCTTGTGGTAATGGTCAGGTCTTCTTTCAGCAGTGCGGCAATGCCGAGGGAACACCAGGCGCAATTTCCCCACCATAATTTTTTAGCAGTTTTTACCAGGAAGTTGGTGGGTGCCAGTGAGAACGGATGAATGACCCAGATCTTTGGTTCATGCGGATGCAATACTACGCCATGATAATCCTGCAATGCATACAATGCCTTTTCCACGGAAGCGTCATCGCTTTTTAAAATACCGGCGAGTGTTTCAATATCCGGCGCAAAACCATAATCGATAATGTATTGAAGAATTGCATAATGTAAGGATGCATTGCTTATCATTGATTTTTTTTATAAGACGGTGAAAGATATTTGCCCGCAATTTCTGTTTCGCCGCATGTATGAAGGTAATAAATTGCAGTAATTCTTTCGATAACTACATGCTCCCTCAGACTTTTTATCTTAACTTTATTTTCAACTTTTTTTATGAAAAGACATCCACATGCTGCCAGGCACTTTTCACTTCTTATCATTTCTTTTTTTATTGTGAATACTTCTTCCGCACAATGGACCTATGTCGGAAATAATATCAGCAGCACGAGTGCTTACCCGGGCAATTACAGTTTTGCATTGGATACATCCGGTGTGATCTACGTCGCATTTGCGGATCTTGGCAATCAATATATCGTGACCGTAAAAAAATTTGTATCAGGTGTATGGGCGAATGTCGGCATACCCGGTTTTATAACCGGTGTTGGAAACAGTTCAGGACTTTTTTATAATCCGGGAACTTCCATCGCAATCAATCCGGTTAACAACATGCCTTATATTGCCCTTGCCGACGGCGATCATGATAATAAAATTTCTGTGATGCGTTTCAATGGCAGTGCCTGGGAATATGTAGGCACGCCCGGTTTTACTTCCACAAGCGGATGCAGCGGCAGACTGGCTTTTACCAGTAATGGTATTCCATATCTTGGTTATGTTGATTGTTATAACAGCAGCGGCATATCCGTCATGTATTTCAATAATAGTATCTGGAACTTTGCCGGTGCTCCGGATTTTGCAACAGGCAATTATATGCAACTGACAATTGCACCTGATAATTCTGTGGCAGTTGTTTTTCAGGACATGGATCACAACCAGAAAATTTCGGTAATGAAACTGAACGGCAACTTCTGGTCGTATGCAGGCGCTGCAGGTTTTTCGGATGATGTTGCGGAAAACACAAGTATCACAGCGGATGGAAACAACGCCTTATATGTATCCTACACAGATTATTCACATGCCAATAAGATTTCCGTTAAAAAATTAATTGGCAATGCATGGACAGATCTCGGTGATCCGTCCTTCTCTGATTTTGACGCACACTTTACAGACATCAGTGTAAATAAATACGGAGTGCCTTATGTAAGTTATGTAGATCATATTTTTCCTGTGGTTAAAAAATTTAAGAATGGAAATTGGTTGAAGGTTGCCAACTATGTAGCAACCACCACCTGCAATTATACTTCTATACTCAACGATTCGCTTGGTAATCCTTTGATATTAACAGCACTTCAACCAAACAATAATCTTCCTTATGTGCTTACTTATCATCCGTGCAATGATACGGATTATCATTTCATCGCCGCGGCTATACAGGATTCTGCTATCCTTCACACAGGCGACAGTACGACCATAACGGTAAGCGCTACCGGAGGGTTGGGTCCGTACATAGGAACCGGTGTTTTTAAAGTTGCAGCCGGTTATTATACTTATTATATTTCGGATCGTAATAACTGCATCACATCAGTCAGCATTGATGTTTCCGAACCTGCGCCGCCCTGCATTGATAATTACTGGTCAGGAAATATAAGCACCGCCTGGGAAGATCCTGAGAACTGGAGCTGCGGCGCTGTACCAGGTGATAGTACTATCGTTCATGTGGAAGCCGGCCCGGATCGTTATCCGGTCATTAGTTCTATCGTAACCTGCAAAAAGCTTATCGTTGAGGGCGGTGTAACAGTAACCGTTGCTGCAGGAGCAAAATTGAATGTCATCGGACCATAATTTTTTCATGGTCATCAATATCGTTACTTATTATTAATATCATGCCTTTTACTAAAGCTTCCATTGCCCATGGACAGGCAATCGTTTAAAAAAGTTTTAAATCCATGCTTCACTTTTTTTCTGTGTTTTAAAAACCAGGATCTTCTTTGTTTACAGGTTTTAATAAATTCATTTATATAAAGCCGTTGCTGTAGCTGTACAATATCAAACGCGCATTTATATGCTGATAATTGTATGACAAGTCTTCCATCACTTTGCAGGTACCAGGTTGCGCTATCTAATGAATTGACCTCTCCCTGAAATTGCATATAATGACAGGTGCCATTAGCGTGTAGAAAGTAGTTCGTATTGATCCCGTCACTGAATGTGTTTGCATATAGCATATAAAAGGGTGATCATCAGCAGTTTTCCGGTGGATAATCTGCGCCGCAGAAAAAAAAGTATTAGTTTCGGTTACAAAATCAATTGCTTCATACACAAATAAAAGATCAACATGGCCGCTGACAGGAAATTTTCGGATGAGGAGCTGTTGTATAGCTTAAGAACAGGAAAAGAACGCGACACAGCTATCCGCTTTATGTATGACCATTTTTTCGGCAGCCTCAGTCGCTACGTGATCAATAACCAGGGCAATATGGAAGATGCCGAAGATGTGTTTCAGGATGTAGTGCTGAATTTTATTTCACTGGTGCATGAAAATAAATTCCGGGGCGAATCAAGCATCAAAACGTTCCTGTTTTCACTTAACCGGTTTGGCTGGCTAAACGAACTGAAAAGAAAAGGGCGGGCCAACGTAAGAGAAGTAAATTTTGAAAAGGCAAAAGATATGCAGGAAAAGGATGTAAGCAATTTGATGATGGAACGGGAATCTACCAACCAGGTTTTGAAACTTGTTGAAACACTGGGCGAATCCTGCCGCAAGATCCTGCTGATGTTCTATTATGAAAATCTTCCGATGAAAGACATTCTCACGCAGTTGGATTATGAAAACGAACAGGTGGTGAGAAACAAAAAATACAAATGCCTGAAACAACTCGAAAAAATGATTGCTGATAACCCCCAGATAAAAAATATTTTAAAAACAGCGTTAAATGGATAGTGCAACAACAGAACCTGAAAATGAAATAATGCGTTATTTCGACAATGAAATGAACAGCACAGAACGCGCTGCTTTTGAAGCAGAACTTGCTGCCAGCCCGGCTTTGCAGGAAGAATTAAAAGATCTTGAAACAGCGCGGAAGGCCATTCTTCTGCACGGCATTCATGAGCAGGTTACTGCTATCCGTAAGGAAAGGACTGCAGCAGGACAAACACCTGTGCGCAAAATGAATAATTACAGCAGGATCATTAAATACAGCATTGCCGCAGCTGCCTGTGTGATGCTTGCTTATTTTGGCATCAACCGTTTTACAGGAACAGGTACTTCTGCAGATAAATTGTATGCCGCGGAATATGTAAGGTTCGAGCCATCTGGCAGCCGTGGTACCGGTGATGTTCCGGGGCCGATTGAAAAAGCTTATCTCGAAAAAAACTATACTGAAGTAACACAATTGTACAGCAGCAGCAGTACACCCATGCCCAGAGACATGATCCTGGCAGGCGTTGCTTACCTGGAAACAAGTAATAGTGCTGCCGCTGAAACCACATTCCGTTTGCTGCTCAGTAAGAACCAGTCAACCAACAGCAGTGCTTATAATGATGATGCGTCATATTATCTGGCATTGGCTGAACTTAAAAACAAAGAATATAGTTCTGCTGCTGATCTGATGGATAAAATAGCAGCAGATGACGGCAACGTATATCACACAAAATTCGATAAAGAATATATTAAAAAGGTGCGGCAGTTAAAGTAATCAACCCCCGGTAAGAAAAAAGAATTTAAGGCTTACATTAAAAGATTACAACTACGCCCGGCTGATAAGATCCAATATCCAATTAGTTCGTCCAATTCAATCCAGGCGACGTCCCCGCATAACTACGGGGATTTTTTTTTAAAAGGAAAAAAATATTTTCAAAAGATGGTTACAAAGGGTTTCGCTGCTTTGACCAATATAAGAACAGGGTATAAGTTCAATATCTTTTGAAAACCTTTTAAACCAAAAACCAATGTCATAAACCACAGAAAAAGCCAGATCCAATATCCAACAATCAAAAGCCAAATGTTATAACCTCCAGATAATTCAGGTCCATTATCCAAATCAAAAACCAACGAAATCCAATGCCTGAATAACCGAGATCCAAATCCAATAGAAAATCAAAAGATCCAATATCCAAATCCAATCCATTATCCAACCAAAGACCAAAAGATCCAGTATCCGGAAACCTGAAAATCCAATATCCAACGTTTAAGAAATCTTGTTATTCTCTGAAATCCCACCCAAACGGCGGGATTTTTTTTTATACAGGAAGAATGCAATTATTGCCAGACCTGGAAAAACTAACAGCCACCAGTATCCCAGTTTTCGCGAAGCGGGTTCATAGTTTCCTATAAAGATGAGATGCGCCCAGTAGTTGGGCGTTTTTAATGAAACAGGAATTTCATTACTGTTCAGCAGATCTATTTTTGCGAGCTGCAATGACCGGTCTTTACTGTTACCCTTATCCAGGTAAAAATGCAACCGTTGCGTAATGAATGCGGTCGTTTTATCAGCTGCTCTCCATAAAGAAGTAATGATGTTGGGACATCCTGCATAAGCAAACGCCCTTGTCATACTCATGAGTCCTTCGCCCTGAACCAGTTTGCCACTGCCGGTTTCACAGGCACTCAGGATAATGAGTTTGATGGAATCGAGCCGGAGATTATAAATTTCATCGGCATATAAAAAATGTTCATCCGCACTGTCTTTTTGTTTTGGATAAAAAGCAATAAATGATTTGCCGGGGAATGCATCATTCACTGCTGCATGCGTTGCCAGTTGCACTACAGGATATGAATTGGCATATTCAATAAAGCGCTGTTTCGTTGCTGCCGAATCATAAAATACTTTTCCTTTTAATTGCGAGAGCTCTTCTTTCGAATAAGGCAGGCGTTGTAAACCGCTATCCGCATTTTCGCCGGCAAACGGAGCAAACCCCAAAGCAGTGTTGAAAATGTTACTGCTGTTTTTGCTTTCGTCCAATTGCAATAACCCGGTAGAATATTGATAGGCTATAGAAAAATCCTGCAGGAAGTATTTTTTATTTTCATTTTGCAATGCTTCAAAGGGTACAGCATTTAATTCATCATCCGGAATGATAATCAATCGTTTTGAATTTTCAATTTGTGGCAAAACCGGTTTGATCAATATTTGATAAAGGTTCATTGCAGCAGCAGTACCTGCATAACGGTCGGCCTGGTTCATGTTGTGCAGACTAATTACAAAATTGCGGATGTTATTGTAAAAATTGCTGTCTGTCGCCAACCGTATGTATTCAAATTTTTTTTTGCTGATGCTGAATATCAACAATTCGTTTTGCCCCAGGTGATAGGATAACAGTGCAGTTTCATCATCGAGCATTTCCTGAATTTTTTCAGAAGATGGTATTTGCGTTGCCGATAAAAGGCTCGCATATTTTGCATTGCTATGGATCTGCTGTTGTATCTCTGCCAGTTTAATTTCATCATCTCTGATCTGGTTACTGATATTTGTCAGCAGCGTTGAATCCATTACAGCACCGGCTTTTATTGAGAGCCTGGTGATAGCGGCACGAAGGGATGACTGCTGCAGAGAAAGTGCTTCGGGTATGCCCGCTTCTTTCTTTACAGAATTTTTCTGCAGGGAAAAGCTAAGGATAGAAGCTTTATTCCGCTGATCAAAAAGATAAGCTTCTTCCAGATATTCCTTCTTTTCAGTAAGTTCATATAATGCAATGCTGGTACTGATTGCTTTATCATGTGCCGTATATTTTATCTTATTCAGAAAGAACCTCGCTTCATCCGAATCATAAGTTCCCGCAACATAATCTGCTAATGCAAACGCCGATTTATAAGCATTAAAAGATGCTTCAAGGTCAGTCGTGTTTTTTGTTTTATTATACAATACATGAAATGCATCAGCCTTTGCAATGAGTGTATTAAAAAGTTGTATATAAGAAAAAACACCGCTTATTTTTTCCGGAACTGCATAAATACCTGTATCGCTGAAGGCCGGATAAAACTGGCAAATGGCTTTTTGGTAAAAGCGAACCGCATCGGCTGGATCATTGCCTCCGGCATATTCATCTGCGGTAAATTTATAGGCAAGTCCCAATGCAGGATTTTTTTTATCTGCATTGAGTTCTTTATTCTGCTCGATCGCTTTCCGGATATACCATGAAGCAGAATCTTTTTTTGCTAGACCTGAAAAGGCTTCGGCAATGTTATAATCAAGTTCTACGCTTTTGCCGTTGTGTTCATATTTCACCTGTTTAAAATGATCCAGCGCTTCCTGATAACGGCTTGTACGAAGATCCACAATGCCGAGATTATGATGAATTTCATTGAGGTTTACTTTCAATGCAAGTACAGCTTTCAACAATGTATCTGCTTTCCCATATTCTTCCAGCTTTATAAAAATAGAAGCGATGTTCATTTTATAATTCACCAGAAAATCATTGTAAGAAGGATTATTAACTGATAAAACAGAAAGCGCTTTTTGAAAATAAATATTGGCCAGCCGGTAATTGCCGGTCTCATAATTCATGGCCCCCATTCGATTGTAAAGCCTTCCTGCTTCTTCGAGTGGATGGTTGTACCGGTTATTGATCTGTTCTGCTTTCTTATAATAAATCAACGCCGAATCATAAAGATTCTGGCTATAAAAAATATTTCCGGTAAAAAGGCAGGGTTTAAATAAAAAAGAATCCTGCATCGCAGGAAGCTTTTCTTTTATCGCAATGGCGTTTAAATAAAATATTTTTGCCTGTGGCAGACTGTCAAAAATATGAAGCAGTAAACCGGCTTTGACATAGCAATGAAACAAGAGTGAATCACTGATTCCGGAAGATTGTTTTGAAATGAGTTGTTTAAAAAGCAACAGCGACTGCCGGCTCATGCGTTCCTGTTCTGCGGCAGTAGAATCATTAAAATCTGTTCTGGCAGAAAGCTGATCTGCATCAACATATAATTTATCAGCGAAGTTATATGTTGACATCACGCTGTCGCGTTCATGATGCTGCGAAAAGCACCAATAAACGCTGGAACCCAAAAGCAATAAAAATAAAGACCGGAATTTGACAGGCATATAAACTTGCCAAATCTAATTTTTAATTTTTAGTTGGCAATAATAATTACGCAGGGCGGCCTCGACTTTCCATGATCCTGAGAACGTCCTGTTGTAGTACCACGGCCATTAATAAAAACACCATCGTTCTGGCGATCGCGCAATGTTTGCAGCAGGTCTGCTGAAACATCGGCCATGGTTGCATAATAGAACAGGCGTATTTTTAATTTGTTCCGGGACTTATCGCTTTTATCATTCAGCCGGTAGGCAATTTCTATATCTTTCCTTGAATCATTGGCAGGATGGCTTCCGAAAATTCCGTTTCTGATAGATTGTGCAAGATTGATTTTTCCATTATCCGTCTTGATTGAACAACCGCCTGTGTTAGCACCGTTTCCATCATCAAATAAAGAACCGTTCAATGGAACAGATTGACTGGCCGCAGCAAGGTAAATGGGATTTGCAATAGAGTCTCCTGCTGAAATATGATAGAACTGATCTGTGTAGCTGATGCCTGAAACAACGATCAGTGTTGAAACGGAATCACCGGCAGGTGAAACGTGTGTAACACGGTATCTTAAACCTGTTTCACTTTTGTTTAGATCAATGGCGCCGGTATTTTCATCGAGCTGCAATCCATCAGGAAAACCATAATATTTTCCGGGACTGGAACTAACCGGTAACACTATATTATCGGCAGACTGATTTTTTAAATACAATACAGAATCAGGATATTTAAAGATAGCCTCCTGAGTTGTGGGCGGTGCAGGAACTGCAGTATCATTTTTTTTGCAGGAATTCATCATTAAGCCTGGCAATAAGATCATGCATGTGCTGAGTAGGATTTTTGTGGGTATCATGGTCATTTTTTTATGTGTTATTATAAAAAGAGGTTATATAAGCAAGGTAAAGGTTGGTCTATAAATCTCAATCGGCGTATTTTTCCTGCCGGATGCCTCATACCCGAAAAAAATTTCAATCCGGTTACAACCTGCAATGCAGTATTGACCAACAATACATTAATTACTTATTTCTAAATCCACAACATGCAAAAGAGTTTATTTATTGCCTTGAGTTTTTTATTATTTTTTGTTTCCTGTAAAAAAGCAGATGATAACAACACATCCATTATTTCAGTGGCTGCCGTTAATACTACTGTTGAAACCGGCACGTGGCGGGTCACATATTATTACGATAAGGATCATGATGCTACTTTAGCTTTCAGTGGATATAGTTTCAGCTTTGCAGCAAACGGAACTATTGCTGCCATTAAAACAGGTTCAACTGTTTCAGGTAACTGGTCAAGCGGGAACGATGATTCAGCAGTAAAATTTGTTTTGAACTTTATTTCGCCGGCAGCTTTTATAGAGATCAGTAATGACTGGCACGTACTGGAAAGAACGGATGCAAAAATAAGGCTGCAGGATATAAGCGGCGGTGGTGGCGGAGAAAGCAGCAACAACGGCTAGCAGATGTGGGGACGGG
>JBDUCW010000027.1:0-44244 GCA_040003235.1 Ferruginibacter sp.
ATAAAATCAATGCTTGAAAAAAATGAGATCGTACAGGCATTGCATGTGAGTTGTTTGCATTATGCGTTCGAAAAGTTGAAAGAGTTGATGTAGTTAACAGGGTTGATAAAGGCATCAACTATATCAACTTTATTAACCTTATCAACTTACTCCCCCAACTCCACTTCTCCCACCAGGAACACACTTCCACAAACCAGCACCAGGTCTTGCTTTCCGGCATTTGACATTGCAGCTTTCAAAGCGATATTTACTTCGGGATAACTTTCTCCATACAGATTATTGATTGCAGCTTTTTCCTTGAGCAGTTCAGCATCAAGTGCTCTTGGTATCTGTGCCTGTGTAAAATAATATAGCGCATCCGCTGGCAGAAGTGCCAATACTTTTTCCACCTCTTTATCTTTTACAAAACCTGTCACAATATGAAGCCGGTCATAATTGGTAACACTCAGTTGCTGTAAAATTGCTTTGATGCCATCTTCATTATGTCCAACATCAAGTACGAGCATTGGATTTTCCTGCACTACTTCCCAACGGCCATGCAAACCCGTGAGTTTCTTCACTGAAGCCAATGCTGTTTTCTCTGCATCATTGGGAAACTTAAATCCGGCTTCCATTAAAATACCTTCGGTACACAAAACAGTGCAAAGATTTTTTGTCTGATAAATGCTGTTAAGATCCAGTGTGAAATTTTCTGTTACGCCATGAATAATATCAGTAACATCACAACTTAACGATTGAGCATGCGTTTCAATATTACTGACCTTATATTGATCCTGCACAAAATGTATTGCAGCATTTTCTTCTTTTGCTTTATGGATGAAGATGTCTTTTGTTTCGGCTAAAGCTTCGCCGATGATCACCGGAATGTTTTTTTTAATGATGCCTGCTTTTTCAGTGGCGATCTTTTGAAGCGTATCTCCCAGCAGGTTCATGTGATCATAACCGATGTTGGTAATAATAGAAACAATTGGTGTAATAATATTTGTACTGTCGAGTCTTCCTCCAAGACCTGTTTCAATAATGGCGATATCCACTTTCTGTTCCGCAAAATAATCAAAGGCCATTGCAACGGTCAGTTCAAAAAAAGAAGGTTGTATCTTTTCCGAAATGGTTTTTATTTTTTCTGTAAAATCAATAACAGTTTGCTCACCGATCATTTCCCCATTGATCCTGATCCGCTCTCTGAAATCTTTTAAATGCGGCGAAGTATATAAACCTGTTTTATAACCGGCCTGTTGTAACATAGCAGCCAGCATGTGACTGGTGCTGCCTTTGCCATTGGTGCCGGCAATATGTACAGAACGGAATTGATGCTGCGGATTATCCAGGAAATCACAGAGTGCGATCGTGTTGTCCAGGTCTGCTTTGTAGGCTGCTGCACCAATGCGGCTGTACATCGGCAATTGTGCGAACAGATAATCAATGGTCTGTTGATAGTTCATTCATGCAAATATAAAAAAACCGGTAAGCTTTGAACTTACCGGTTTTATAAAGATTGAAAATATATTTTAGTTCACATTGAAATTGAACTGAACAGTAATATTGCTTTCGTCATCCGATTTATCAAACTGAACATTGCGCAGGTAATTGTTGATCGCATTGGCATAAGCCTGGCTGCGTGTACTCGAGTTCTTATCAAATCCCACAAAGGTTCCTATACCTGCAGGATTTACTTTGATGATCGCATAAATAGTTGCTTTCTCAAGATCTCCGGTGAAGGAATAATATTTAATGATCTTTCTGTTGCCCCTGATCACTTTTGGTCCGCCGCTTCTGCCGCCAGGACTGGTGCCATAACTGTCAGCCTTACCTGTAGGTGTTCCTGCATCTCCTTTACCATTCGGATTATTTCCCTGCATCCGGTAACCGTTGTCCTGGTCTGCACCATTTCCTTTTCCATTGCCCGGACCCTGGTATGTCGCAATCGGCTTTTGTGGTTTTGGAACAGGCGGCGCCATTACTACAGCAGGCTTATTTGTTTTAACAGGAGTGATGGGTTTATCAATTACCGGAGCATCGGGTGTATGAACAACGGGCTTGGTAACTGCTGCGGCTTCTTTATCTTTTTCATCAGGATTGGTTGGATCTGATGCTGCATCATCGGCCGCACTTTGTTTTGAACGCTGGGGTTGAATGTCCGGTTGTGATGGTTGTGCATTCATTTCACCTTTCACCAAAGGTTGTTCCTCACCAATGCCTTCCATATCATTACCGAGATTCACTTCAATAAGATCTTCCGCAACTTTTGCAGGAGCAGCAGGGCCCGGAAGTGTAAAGAAGATACAGATCAGCAATATCAATGCAACAACTGTTGCAGTATAAAAAAATGCATCCCTGTTTTTTCTTATTTCAAATTCTGATTGTAAAGACATGTTCATTGCTGAATAGTACATGGTAAAGTTATAGTTTTTGAGCACAATAACGGATGAATACCATGCCATAATTCATAACATCTGTTAATAAATTAACAAAATCGAATGCAGTTTTTTATAATCACAGGATTCCTGCTGTGCAATCTGTATAAACTTATTCCAATCATAAAAATTCTGTGTGCTGTATTTAATGCTTCATTAATTGTAGATTTGTTTCTTTCAAATAACTGCTATGCACAAAATTTTCTGCTCTGTTGTCATGAGCCTTACGATGTTCAATTGCTTTTCGCAAAACGTATTGCTTGATAAAGAAATAGAAAATATTAAATCTAAACTGATTGAATGGCGCAGGCATATTCATCAGAATCCTGAATTGGGCAGCCGCGAATTCAAAACAGCAGAATATATTGCAACTTATCTCCGCAGCCTTGGTCTGGAAGTAAAGACCGGCATCGCCAAAACAGGGGTGGTGGCTATTCTGAAGGGTTCAAAACCCGGGCCTGTTATTGCCCTGCGGGCTGATATGGATGCGTTGCCGGTAACTGAAAGGGCAAATATTCCCTTCGCATCAACCGTAAAGACAATGTACAATAACCAGGAAGTAGGCGTGATGCATGCATGCGGTCACGATAGTCATGTTGCGATGCTGATGGGAACAGCAACGATACTGAGCAAAATGAAAAATGAAATTGCAGGAACTGTAAAGTTTATTTTTCAACCTGCTGAAGAAGGGCCACCGGAAGGTGAAGAAGGTGGCGCTGCGTTAATGGTGAAGGAAGGCGTATTAGAGAATCCAAAAGTAGATGTGATATTCGGTCTGCATATCGAATCCAATATTGAGATCGGAAAAATTCAATATAAACCGGGCGCATTCATGGCGGCGACGGAGGCATTTGAAATAAAAGTAAAAGGAAAGTCCTCACACGGTTCACAACCCTGGCTTGGTATAGATCCTGTAACAACTTCTGCCATGATCATACAGGGATTGCAGACAATTGTTAGCCGTCAGAGTGATATTATCAAAGCGCCGGTTGTGATTACGGTTGCAGCCATCAATGGAGGTTTGCGTTTCAATATTATTCCGGAAGAAGTAAAAATGATCGGCACCATCCGTACGCTTGACAGTGCAATGCGCAGACAGGTACTGGAAAAAATAAAACATACGGCCACAACTATTGCTGAAAGTCAGGGTGCTGAAGCAGAAGTGAGTTTTACCAATAAAACACTGGTCACATTCAATAATCCACAGCTGGTTGCAGAAATGCTGCCATCATTACAAACAGCATTGGGTAAAGAAAATGTAAAAGAAATGAACTGGGTTACGGGTGGTGAGGATTTTTCTTTCTTCGGGGTGAATACACCGGCATTCTTTTTTTATCTTGGTGGAATGCCGAAAGGAAATGATCCTGCAAAAGCACCGCCACATCATACACCCGATTTTTATATTGATGACAGCAAACTCGATGCAGGCGTAAGAGCTTTTTGTCAATTAGTGTTTGATTATCCGAGAGCGGGCGGTAAGGAATTAAAAATTAAAAATTAAAAATTGCTTAGAACTAAACCTGCTTTAATAATGCAAATTTTTTATGTTCTGGCGGTTTCCGTCTGACCATACAAACTAAACTAAAACGAAAACTAAATAATATGAAGAAATATTTTTCAATTGTTGCGATTCTTTTCTGCGGAAATATCATGGCGCAGAATTTAATGACACCTGAATTATTGTGGAAACTTGGAAGAGTGGCCGGCCTTGGTATCAGCAAGGATAAAAAATATATTGTGTACAGTGTTACTACACCTGTTGCAGACGAAAATAAGAATAGCCGCAAAAGTTATTTCATACCTGTAAATGGCGGAGAACCAATACAGGTCAGTAATACAGACAGTATGTTGAACAACGACCGGATATCTCCGGATGGTAAATACATTATCAATAGTGAAGATGTCAAGATCAAGAATGTTTATGGAAAAGATTTTTATCCGGAATTAAAAAAATCCAACGTGCAGATATATGACAATCTGAATTACCGGCATTGGGATACCTGGGAAGATGGAGCGTTCGGTCATGTATTTGTTGCACCGTATGAAAATGGCAGGGCAGGTGTTGCAAAAGATATTATGCCCGGCGAAGCGTACGATTGTCCGCAGAAGCCATTTGGTGGCGATGAAGATTTTGTATGGAGTGCAGACAGTAAAAAAATTGTGTACGTTACCAAAAAAAAATATGGGACTGCCTATGCCGTTAGTACCAATACGGATCTGTATGAATATGATATCGCAACAGGGTTAACCAAAGATCTTACAGAGGAAAATAAAGGTTATGATGTTTCTCCTTCTTTCAATGCAAAAGGAGAAATGGCATGGCTGCAGATGAAAAGAGAGGGTTATGAATCCGACAAACAGGACCTGATTGTCTGGAACGGACATACTAAAATGAATCTTACCGGCAGTCATGATGAGATTCATGTGGAAGGATATAAATGGGCGGATGATGGCAGGAATATATTTTTCTGGGCGCCGATAAACGGAACCCTGCAGTTGTTTAAAGTAAATTATCCGGGCCTTACAAAAATGCTTCCTGCAGTAACGCAGATCACTAAAGGTGATTTTGACATTACAGGTATTATCGGGCAAGATGGAAATGAACTGATCGTCAGCCGTACTGATATGAATCATGCAGCAGAAATTTATTCGTTGAACATTGATAACGGTACGATGAAACAATTAACGCATGTTAATGATGCGACCTATGCAACGTTGAGTATGGGCAAAACAGAAAGACGATTTGTAAAAACAACTGACGGAAAAGATATGCTGGTATGGGTGATCTATCCGCCAAACTTTGATCCCGCTAAAAAATATCCAACCTTATTGTATTGCCAGGGCGGACCGCAAAGTGCGCTCACACAATTTTATTCTTTCCGCTGGAATTTTCAATTGATGGCGGCCAATGGTTATATCGTTGTAGCTCCGAACAGGAGAGGCATGCCGGGTCACGGAACAAAATGGAATGAAGCAATCAGCAAAGATTGGGGCGGACAGGTAATGAAAGATTATTTATCGGCCATTGATGATGTGAGCAAAGAAAATTATGTTGATAAGAACCGCCGGGGATGTGTGGGTGCAAGTTATGGAGGTTATTCTGCTTACATGTTGGAATCCCTGCACAACGGCCGTTTCAAAACATTTATCGCCCATGATGGCGTGTTTGACGCGAGGGCTATGTATGCCACAACAGATGAAATGTTTTTCGAGAATTGGGAGAAAGGTGGTCCATACTGGGATCGCAATAATGCTGCCGTGCAAAAATCATTTACCACTTTCAATCCGAGTAATTATGTTGAAAAATGGAATACACCCATTCTTATTTTTCATGGAGGAAAAGATTATCGTATTCCTGCGGAGCAGGGTTTCCAGGCTTTCCAGGCAATGCAGTTGAGGGGTATAAAAAGCAAACTTGTTTTCCTGCCTGATCAGAATCATTGGGTACTTACGGTGCAGGACGCATTGGTATGGCAACATGAATTTTATAAATGGCTTTCAGAAACACTTAAATAATTTGTAGTGTATTTTAATGGATAATTGATAATGGATAGTTGATAATTTTTTTGGCTTGAATAGGTTTCATAGAGCAAAGACCTTTCTCTTTTTTGTTTGAACTTAGTTAGCCCCGTCCGAACGGTCAGGCCGGGCGGGCATTATTCCCAATATGAATCGGCGCACTAAATTCCTAAGCCATATTTGTATTTATTTCAAAGAAAAATATAATTGATAAGATCAGGCTGTGGCCTTTAGACCACTATCAATTATCCATTATCAATTCCGTAGCGTGTAACTATTTAAAAAGCTGTTTAAGAAAAATGTCATATCCAAATCTCAATATCGTTCCGGTAATAACGATGAGAAAAAAAACACGGATGAATTTATTGCCTTTTAAAATAGCAAGTCTTGCTCCCAGTAAGGAGCCTGCAAAATTAAAAACGGCCATGGGGATTGCATAGTGATACAATATCCGGCCACTGCCGGTAAAAAAAATAATGGAACCCAGGTTGGTAGCCACATTCACGAGTTTTGCATGCGCACTTGCTTTTAAAAAATCAAAACCGATCACGCTGATAAAAAACAATACCAGGAAACTTCCGGCGCCCGGTCCGATGAAACCATCATAAAAGCCAATCAGCAATGCGAACATTGCTCCATATTGCTGTTCTCTTTTTATGCTGATCGTTTTTGTAGTTGCCGTTCCAAAATCTTTTTTTCTGTAAGTGTAGATCAATACAATAATGAGCATGCAGAAAAAAACCGGTTTCATAAAAGCACTGCTCACGTGTGAAATAGTCAGTGAACCTGTATATGCTGCTATCAATGCAATCGGCAACATGATCGCCAGCAATCTCCATTTGATCACAACTTTTACGGCGTATTGAAATGCGGCGATGGATGTTCCGAGTATAGCAGGAATTTTTGTAGTGCCCAATAAAGTGGATAAAGGATATTGCGGGAGCGTAACCAATACGGTAGGAGTCTGCACCAATCCGCCACCACCAACAATTGAATCAATGAAACCGGCTGCAAAAGCTGCTATGCAAAGAATAATTATTTCACTGGTCATTTTTCTGCAGCGGGTTTTCTTTCACCAAATAAAAGACTTCCGATCCTGACCATCGTACTTCCGCATTCAATAGCGGTTTTATAATCGGCACTCATGCCCATGCTTAAAATTGATAATTGATAATTGATAGTTGATAGCTGAGTATTATGGTCGAAGAGATTTTTTAAATAAGTAAATTCTTTTTTTATTAGGTTGACATCTTCGCTGAAACTTGCCATGCCCATCAAACCAACAACCTTTATATTTTTTAATTCCTTTAATTCGTTTTCTTTAATGCGTGTAATGATTGTATTCAATTCTGTTTCATCAAAACCAAATTTTGTTTCTTCCTGTGCAATATGAACCTGTAGTAAACAATCAACCACACGATTGATTTTTGCAGCCTGCTTATTAATTTCCTTTAAAAGATTTTCACTGTCAACCCCATGAATAAGCTGGATAAAAGGCGCAATATATTTTACTTTGTTGCTTTGCAGATGCCCAATGAAATGCCAGCGGATGTCCTTTGGCAATGCTTCATATTTATCAATCAATTCCTGTACGTAATTCTCGCCAAAGTCGCGCTGGCCAAGGTCATATAAAGCTTTAATGTCTTCAACCGGTTTAGTTTTGGATACAGCGATGAGGGTAGCTTTGCCATTGAGTTCGGCCAAAATGTTTTTGTATGCTGTTGTGTTGATGCTCATGAGGAAATAAGGAATAAAAAATAAGAAACAAAAAATAAGGAAGTTAAGGAGTATAAGTATGCCAGAGTTTCCACCATCGAAAAAAAGAAATTATCCCGGGAATAAAAAAGGCTCAGAAATCAGGATTCTTTACAACTTTCTTATTCCTTATTATTTATTTCTTATTCCTTATTATAATTATAGTAAACAAATCGAGTATCATTTCAAAATAGTTCTGCTGATCACAATCCTTTGTACTTCACTGGTGCCTTCGTAGATCTGTGTGATCTTAGCATCACGCATCATTCTTTCCACATGATATTCTTTCACAAATCCATAACCACCGTGTATCTGCACTGCTTCAGTTGCAGTCCACATTGCTGTTTCACTGGCAAATACTTTGGCCATGCTGCCACTTAATGTATAATCGAGCTGCTGATCCTTTTCCCACGCCGCCTTCAGGCATAAAAATCTTGCCGCTTCAATCTTTGTCGCCATATCCGCCAGTTTAAATTGTATAGCCTGGTGATGCATAATTTCTTTACCAAATGCTTTGCGTTGTTTGCTGTAAGCGAGTGATCTTTCATAAGCGCCGCTTGCAATACCCAATGCCTGTGAAGCAATACCAATTCTTCCGCCAGCGAGTGTTTTCATCGCGAACTTAAATCCGAATCCATCTTCACCAATGCGGTTCTCTTTCGGCACTTTTACATCAGTTAATAAAATGCTGTGTGTATCGCTTCCGCGGATGCCGAGTTTATTTTCTTTGGCACCAACTGTAACGCCGGGCCAGTTTTTTTCTACAATGAATGCATTGATGCCACGGCTTCCCTTACTCACGTCCGTTTGTGCGATCACTAAGTATACCGAAGCAGAATTGCCATTGGTGATCCAGTTCTTGGTTCCGTTCAAGAGATAATAATCCCCTTTGTCTTCAGCAGTGGTACTTTGTGAAGTGGCGTCACTGCCCGCTTCCGGCTCACTCAATAAAAAAGCACCGATATACAGTTCACCATCTTTTTTCCCGTGGGCCAACGGAGTTAAATATTTTTTCTTCTGTTCTTCATTACCGTATTCCTGCAGGCCATAACAAACCAGGCTGTTGTTGACACTTACGCAAACGCTCACACTGGCGTCTATTTTACTGATCTCTTCCATGGCCAGCACATAACTGATAGTATCCATGCCGCTGCCACCATATTCAGGTTTCACCATCATGCCCATAAAACCAAGGTCAGCCAGTTTTTCAATCTGTTCTTTGGGAAATCTTTGAAGGTCATCTCTTTCTATCACACCGGGCAGGCATTCATTCACGGCAAAATCCCGGGCTGCTTTCTGTATCATCAGGTGTTCTTCAGAAAATTGAAAATCCATACAATCGTTTTTTAAATGAGTTGCAAAAATAGGGAAAATGGGCGGTTTGCTGATGCGGGTAAAGGTTGATACGGCTTATATAGTTGACGGAGGAAAATACCCGTTCTCAACTTTGTTAACTATATCAACTCCATCAACTTTGATGTTCAGTATCTTTGCTCTTCAATTTTTTTTATTTGCAGACCAGTTCCCAAAATTTACGGTTACAAAAAATTATCACCGGTATTGCCATTGTACTTTTTATTGTAAAAGTAATAGCCTGGTACCTTACTGATTCAGTAGCCATATTAACGGATGCGCTTGAAAGTATTGTCAATGTAATTGCAGGACTGATCGGAGTGTACAGTCTTTATATCAGCGCAAAGCCCAAAGATCCTGATCATCCTTACGGTCATGGTAAAGCGGAATTTCTTTCGGCAGCCATAGAAGGAACACTGATTGCAGTAGCAGGTGTGATCATTATTTATGAAGCAATCCGTACGCTGTTGCATCCACATCCGATTCAAAAACTTGATTATGGAATTATTCTGGTCGCGTTTACTGCTATTGCCAATTACATTGCGGGTGTATTCTGTATGCGTACAGGAACAAAAAATAAATCAATGGCATTGATCGCAAGTGGAAAACATTTGCAAACCGATACCTGGAGCACGGCAGGGATTATTGCAGGATTGATCTTATTACTGTTGACAAAAATAAACTGGATTGACAGCGCGGTAGCGATCATTTTTGCGGTCATTATTATTTTTACAGGATATCGTATCATCCGTAGTTCTGTGGCTGGTATTATGGATGAGGCAGATATTGAATTATTAAATAAAATGGTGGCAACGCTTAATGCAAACCGGCAGGAAAACTGGATCGACCTGCACAATCTGCGCATCATTAAATATGGAAGCGTATTACATATGGATGCACACCTTACTGTTCCCTGGTATTTAAATATCAATGAAGCTCACGGTGAAATTGATGTGTTGTCTGCTTTGATCAAAAGCGAATTCGGAGACGCCGTTGAATTGTTTATACATACGGATGGTTGTCTTGATTTCAGCTGCCGTCTTTGCAGCAAACAAAAGTGTGATGTCCGCCGCCATCCTTTTGAAAAACGCGTGGAATGGACAATCGAAAATATTTCTTCCAATAATAAACATCATTTATAATGGAACTCGACGATCAGTATTGGAGTGGCAGATACATAAAAAATGAAAGCCAATGGGATCTTGGTGCAATATCAACTCCGCTGAAGGATTATATCGATCAACTTAATGAACTTTCGGTTTCTATTCTTATTCCGGGTGGGGGTAACAGCTATGAAGCAGACTATCTTTTAAAAAATGGATACACAGATGTTACAGTAGTGGATATCTCTGCAGTAATATGTTCAGAACTTGAAGAAAAATATAAAGCTTATTCAGGCAAGGAGCTTAAGATTGTTCATGCGGATTTTTTCAGCCTGGAAGGCCAGTATGACCTGATACTGGAGCAGACTTTCTTTTGTGCGCTGGACCCTTCACTACGTAAAAATTATGTACTGAAAATGTATGAACTGCTGAAGCCGAATGGTAAACTGGTGGGCTTACTGTTCAATCGTTCTTTTGAAAGCAGCCCTCCATTCAGTGGCAGTAAGGAAGAATATCTGGAATTATTTGCAGGCGAATTTGATATCGAAATCATGGAAGATTGTTATAATTCAATTGAACGGAGAAAAGGAACGGAGTTGTTTATAAAACTGAAGAAGCATGAATCTATATAATTGCTGTATTGTTGGATGGTTGAATGGTTGAATGGTTGAATGGTTGAATGGTTGAATGGTTGACAAAATGGTTGACCTTGAAAGCTAAACAATTTAACCATGCAGCCATCTTACAATTTACCTATCGTTCAAATAATTTAGCCACAGCAAATGCAGCACCTGCTGCAAGCGCACCGATCAGTGTAACGCGGATTGCTCCCCACCAGGCATTCACGCCCGTGATCTTACTTTTAAAATATCCAAAAATAAAAAGACAGATCAGTGTTGCTATAACGGATATTTTTAGGGCTTCCGAAGTATTGTGAATAAAAAAGTATGGACTTAATGGAATAATACCTCCTGCAATATAAGATAGCCCGATGTTCAATGCACTTTTACTCGCACGTTTTGGATCAGGTTTTTCAAGTCCCAATTCATACTTCATCATAAAGTCTACCCAGCGGTCTTTATCTTTTGCAATCTCTTCAGTGGCTTGATCTTGCAGGCTTTCACTCAAACCGATATTAGCAAAAAATTCTTTGGTCTCTTCTATCTCTTTATGACGGAGATTCTCCACTTCATCATATTCGCGCTTTACTTCATTTTCGTAATGGTCCTGTTCCGTTTTACCTGAAAGATATCCACCCAATCCCATTGCAATACTGCCTGCCGCAATTTCTGCAATGCCGGCAATAACGATGATATTGCTGCTGTCTACTGCACCACTTAATCCTGCTGCCAATGCGAAAGGAACTGTAAGTCCGTCACTCATGCCGATCACAACATCTCTTAACAGGTCTGAACTTCTTAAATGATTTTCAGTATGATGAAGATGGGTTTCTATCTGATTCATATACAAACATAAAAAAAAGAGCGGACTTATGCCGCTCTGATTCAACCTTGTGCCTGCTTATTATTTTATTAATTTAATTATTGTTGACGTATTGTCAAAATCAACCCGTAAAAAATAAAGCCCCGTTGCCAATGCAGCAGCCTCATTCAGTTGAACAGGCGTGGTGCCGGTCATTGTATTGTATGAATGTTTTAAAATGATTTTGCCATCAGCGTCCGAAAGTCTTATAACAAGCTGCCCTGGGGTTTTAGTCGTTACACTGAAACTGATCTTGTCTTTTACGGGATTGACAAGATTGTTGACGGCGAAAGCGAGATCTTTTTTATTTCTCACATTAACCACTGAAGAATATACAAATGAGCCATCAATATCTACTTGTTTTAACCTGTAATAAACAGCAGCGGGATTATTTTTAAATGCATTATCATCTGTAAAATTATAATTGAAAGTGCCGCCATAATTATGAGCAACTACATTGCCTGCATTGGTGAATTCTCGGCAATTGTAAGAACGTTCTATTTCATAATGACTGAAATTTATTTCATTATCAACCTGCCAGTTCAATTGTACACGATCTGTCTGATTGCTGGCAGTGAACGAGATCAGGTGCACAGGCGCTACAGAAAAAAAGCAACTCGTCAGCATGGAAAAACCATTGGCACCATTTGTTTGCGTCCAGTTGGAAGTAGTATAAATTGAATTTCTTAAAGCCTGAACATTGGCTGTAGGACCAAAGCAGGTAGTAAGTTTTGCATTATCCGATTCAGTTGAAAACCAAAGTGCTGTTGGGTTTGCATTGGGAGTACTAACGAGTCCTGCCGGCAGGTAACAGTAACTGGTACCTGTTGCATGTGCGCCATCCCAGGTACTCGCATCTGTATCCACGCCGTCTGCCAGCAGTGTATACACGTTCATGTGAATGGCACTGATAAATGTTGGTGAAGCAGTTGATCCCTGGTAAGCAAGAACCTGATCGCCGGTGGTAGCTAAGTTAATTCCTTGTGGCGCGTTTGTCACGTTAGTTACTGTGCCGTTCGGAACAGCGTTTATAATGGCATTCAATCCGTACACCACTACATTGGTACCAACAGGAAGTGAGCCTGCTGAAGTCCAGCTAATGGTTTCTTCTGATG
Source organism: Ferruginibacter sp. (assembly GCA_040003235.1). Classification (GTDB taxonomy): domain Bacteria; phylum Bacteroidota; class Bacteroidia; order Chitinophagales; family Chitinophagaceae; genus Ferruginibacter. The sequence continues at coordinate 12,742 of JBDUCW010000027.1, forward strand.
ATAACAGGGGACCACCGTTTTGCCATCCATTATCAGTAAAAAAGATAACAGTATTATTAGTGATGGGTTTCAGCAGTACAAAAGAAAAAGTATCAAATACCGGAGATACGGCTACAGAACTGTATCCGGAGAAAGCGATGTCGCCTGGGGCCAATGTAGTTTGTGCTTTTGTAGAAGAAAAAGATATGATCAGCAAACATGTAAGAAGTGCTGCAGTTGTGTAATTTTTTTTCATCTGTTTAAAATTGAAGGTTAACAGAAACTGTATCAAAAAATATATTAGTCAAATGAAACACATCCCGGTAATGCCGCGACCACCGGGATGTGTGGCAAGGACTTATTAATTTCTGGAAGGGAAAATTCCTTCCAGGCAAATGATGTAATTCACGCATAGATAGGGCGGCGTATTATCCACCGGTTGGTTGCTGCCTGCCAATGCTGTTGCAAGATTTACGGCCAATGCGCCCATGTTGGAATCATGCGTACTGGCGTATTGCTGTGTGCCGTTGGAAGCAGGGAATGTACCATCGGGAGATTCGTTGTTACCGCTGTCGCTTAAAGACGGCAGACTAACGGTGCCCGTTACCCCATGGTTGTGTGACGGCATATTTGCCAATGAAATGGTTATTGAATTGTTGCCACCAACCTGTCCAAGTGAAAAAGGTTTTAATCCTGCGCCGCTTCCTGCGCCGACGGGCATTCTTCCCTGGAAATCGGGTAGTTGAAAAGTATTGATACCGTTTCCGCCGAAGGTTGTTCCGATTAAAGAGAATAATGCGGTATTGGTGGAGATGTTGAGTGTCTGGCCCTGGCAAAGTGCCCAGCCACGTGGACCGAATGAACCTCCGAACATGCGGATTTCTGCGATAGTTCCTTCCATAAAATTGATGTTTTTTTTGGTTTGAAAAATTTTTGAAATTAAAAGTAGAACAGCTTTTTTCTTACTTAAAATTATCCGCAGGTTATTTGATAAAAACGGGTGTTTATACGGGTATGGAGATTGATTTTTTCTGAAGCATCGGCTTCCATTGCTCAGCAATTGAATTCCAGTTGAAGATATCTTTTTGGGCATGATTGCAGCAACGTTCACTTAACTGATCCAGGTAAACAGCATCGTTCACCAGCAGAATAAGTTGTTCTGAAAGTTGTTGTTCATTTACCCGGTACATTAAAAAGGGATTACTAGCCAATTTTACCGGCTCATGTTTTGGCAACAGGATGCCGGTGTTCAACCAAACTTCAGCAGCTGCTGTATGATCGGGCACCAACTGTACCGCGCCACAGGCTGCATGTTCAAAACTGATCAGGCCCCAACCTTCTCCCAGACTGCTGTTGATGCCGATGCTGCATGCTCTGTACAGATCACCGAGTTGTTCACTGCTGATGTGTTTTTTGCCAAGAGGATTTAAAATAACCTGTGATGAAATACCAAGCGCATCAATCTGCAGGATCAATTCTTTTTCGTGAAGCGCATCAATAGCAGGCATGTGCAGGCACAGATATGCTTTCCTTTCAAATCCTGGCAGGGCTGTTGCAAACGCACGCAATGTTGTAGCTATATCTTTTCTTTCGTTATAACGATTGGCATTTAAAATAAAGATCGCTTCTGCCGCATGCGGAACGGAAAAAATTTTTTCTTTGACCGATATTTTTTTATTTTCTGAAATGGCACTGAAAATATCTGTGTCTACGCCATGATAGATGTGAAATAATTCTGGTTTTGTTTTGCAGTTTTGCTTTTTACAATAACTTTCCAATGCTTCGGTAACTTCATCCTGCGCCCATTGATTGTATAAAATTATTTTATCAAGAAATAAAACCTGTCCCATGATGCTGTCGTCTTTTATTTCGCCATCAAGTGGAACATAGGCCAGTAATTTCACGCCTTTCTTTTTTAATGGCGACAATGGAATGTTATAGTTCTTGAGTATGTACAGGTCATTTAGCAGCCAGACACAGGAAGCATTTAATTCGCCCGCCATTTCTGCCGCTGCATAACCGCCATACATATCACCGCCGGTAAGATTATTGGGATAAAGCGTGTAATGTTCCTGTTTTAAAACCGGGCCCCGGTATGCAATACCAAGCCAATGGATAGAATAAAATTCACTGAGCCTGGCAAAGAGACTTTCAAATACTCTTGTAAAACCAGTGCCTGGCGTATACAAACCAACAGCGACAATCACGGGCTTTTGCTTTTCTGTGTCCGTCATGTTGATCACAATTGTATTGGCGTGTACAATGTTTGATTGCCGATCTGTAGAGGCATCAGCTGCAATGTAATGAGCTGCGAATTCGGAACAATATCGCTGAACTCGTAACTGTTTGTCCCATCCATTACTGAAACCAATGTATATCCCATCCATCCCCAGGTTCCGCAATTAAATGCTTCGTAAACCTGTTCAAGGCTGTTGAGTTTCGAGCCTGCACCTTCACCAACCAGGAAACTATAAAAAGCACCGGTCGGTAAATTATCGGAAGTAAGCGTCTGCGTAGTCAATACCATTATGTATTTGCTGTTTCCTGAAAATGGCTGTAACGCAGCAGGAACCGTATCATTCGGAATGAAAGTGATATTCAGTTGTACTGAAAGATCCGTGCGGTCCAATACCAATATCCAGTATTGAACACCGGTTGCCGGCGGATTAAGGTTAGTGCCATTTAAATTAATAACAGAAGAAGCGTTGGGGCTGATACCACATTGAATGGTCAGCGGAGCATTACTTGCCATAAAGATTTAGTTTTATTGATTAAAAATGTAAGGCAACAAAACTGTAAATTTTTATAGCAAGTAGAAAAGGTTTGGAATTCTATTTTAAAAAATCAGGTGTTTATACGGATGGGCAAATGATAATTGAAGGAACAAATTTTTATATCAATCAATTTCTTCCAGGCTTTTTTTAATAATGCTCACACAATCCAGTAACTGTTCTTCATTAATAATCAGTGGAGGAGCAAATCTTATTTTATCACCGTGTGTAGGTTTTGCCAGCAGTCCATTTTCTTTTAAGGTTATACAAAGATTCCACGCCGTATCAGGATGGGCATGTTTTATTACAATAGCATTCAGTAAACCTTTACCGCGTATGGTTTCAATAAAAGGGCTGTTGAGTTTTTTAATTTCATTTCTGAAAAACTCACCCATGATCATAGCATTCTCCGCCATGTTCTCATCTTTTAAAACCTGCAAAGACGTTATTGCTATTGCTGCTGCGAGTGGGTTGCCGCCATAAGTGCTTCCATGTTCGCCCGGCTTAATGGTCATCATGATCTCATCATCCGCCAGTACTGCACTTATGGGAAGCATGCCGCCGCTCAAAGCCTTACCCAGTAACAACATATCGGGCCTTACATTTTCATGATCACAGGCCAGCATTTTACCCGTACGTGCAAGTCCTGTTTGAATTTCATCTGCAATCAACAATACTTTATATTCTGTGCACAGCGTTCGGATGCCAGTTAAATAACCATCATCCGGAACAACAACGCCTGCTTCTCCCTGGATCGGTTCAAATAAAAATCCGCAGACAGTTTTATCCTGCAAAGCAGTTTCGAGTGCAGCAATATCATTGAAAGGAATTTTAATAAATCCCGGCATAAAAGGACCAAAATTTTTATACGAAGCAGGATCTGTAGAAAAAGAAATCACAGAAGAAGTTCTGCCATGAAAATTATTTTCCAGCACCACAATTTTCGCTTCATTGGATGCAATACCTTTTATTTCATATCCCCAGCGGCGGGCCAGTTTGATAGCGGTTTCTACGGCTTCCACGCCGGTATTCATCGGAAGCACTTTATCATATCCAAAGAAACCTGTAATGTATTTTTCATATTCTCCCAGCTTGTCGCTGTGAAAAGCCCTTGACGTAAGCGTTAGTTGCTTTGCCTGCTTGATCAATGCATCAACAATACGGGGATGACAATGCCCCTGGTTAATGGCCGAATAACCACTGAGAAAATCATAATAACGTCTGCCATCCACATCCCAGACAAAAACGCCTTCACCTTTATTTAAAACAACAGGAAGCGGATGATAATTGTGAGCGCCGTATTTTTCTTCGAGGTCAATATAATGTTGCGTGCCAAAAGTTGACTGAATAGAAGTATTCATTATAATCAGAAATTAAAAAGTAAAAATTAAAAAGTAAAAAACCAGATCTCAATATTTAAAAAGCCCTTAAAGTTTTGAGATCAAATTCCCCTTTAGGGGATCGGGGTTAATGCCTAGTGGTTTAATAAATCCAAGTTGGAAGAAAGGAATAATATGGATAATTTCTGTTGTATTGAAGTAGATTTGCTGCAAGATAATTTTTTTTTATGAGTTATACAATTCCTGCACAAACACGCATCGGGCATGTGCACCTGAAAGTATCCAATATAGAAAAAGCATTGGCTTTTTATCATGACCTGCTTGGATTTGAAATTACGCAGCGGTATGGCAACAGTGCAGTGTTTTTATCAGCTGGCGGATATCATCATCATATCGGACTGAATACATGGCACAGCCTCAATGGAAAACCTGCTTCGGGAAATTCAACAGGGTTATATCATACAGCGATTGTATTTGCGGAACGCAAAGAACTTGCTGTTGCATTAAAAAGATTACTGCAGGCAAATTATCCGTTGGCAGGCGCATCGGATCATGGGGTTTCTGAAGCGATATATCTGAGTGATCCGGATAGTAACGGCGTTGAATTATATTGGGACAGGCCAAAAGAATTATGGCCGACGGATGCAGACGGCAATCTTAAAATGATAACAGAACCGCTTGATATGGAAGGATTGCTTTCATTGGCTGATTAGGCCGGAACCGTTTTAATAAAATATTCAGGAGGCAGATCGAGGTCCGGGATCAGTTCTTTATTGAATATTCCAAACACTGTACTTCCGCTGCCACTCATTGCAGCATACAAAGCGCCTTTGCTGTACAACTCTTCTTTGATCTGTTGTAACTGGGGATATAACTTAAACACAGGTTTTTCAAAATCATTAACGAGCTCATTTTTCCAGGAACTGATGGGCTGATGAATGATGGCCGTAATATTTTTAACAGGAACAGCCGGGTCAAGTTGTGTAAATGCCCATCCGGTATTGATGTGAATCCCCGGGTTGATCAAAACAATATTGTATGCGGAAAGATCAAGATCGATTGGCGTTAATATTTCTCCTCGGCCAGTTGCAAAGCAAGATTTGTTCATGATAAAAAAAGGACCATCACTTCCAAGAAACGCAGCATAATTTAAAAGCTGTTCATCAGATAAATTCAATTGGAATTTATTGTTCAGCAATTTCAAAGTAAAAGCTGCATCGGCAGAACCACCGCCCAGACCGGCTCCCATAGGAATATTTTTATGCAGGTGCATTTTTATGGAAGATAATTCCGGGAAATTTTTTTTAAGAAGTTTGTAAGCCCTGATACAAAGATTGTTTTCAGTTTCATCTTCAATTGTAAAACCTGAAGCGGAATATTGAATATCGGTTTCGGCGTGATCCGTCCTGATCAATTCAAGAACATCTTTTAATGCAACCGGATAAAATACTGTTTCCAGGTCATGAAATCCATCATCCCGCCTGCGGAGGATATTGAGGCCGAGGTTTATTTTACAATTTGGAAAAGAAATCATTTTTCGATTTGACGTTTATCATTTATCTGCGGCTCTTTTTTAAGAGAATTGATAATTGATAGTTGAAAATTGATAATGTTGGGGCTGCAGGGTAGTCAACAATTGAAATAGTTTTCGAATCGAAAAAATTATCAATTATCCATTTTCAACTATCTATTAAACAAATCGAAAAAACTAACAAATAAAAGAATTACTTTCTTCGGGTTTTTAACTCATCCCTTATCGCAATCGCCCTGATATAATCTTCCTGTTCCAGTACTTCATTCAGTAAATTATTCAGGTCTTCGGTAGATAAAGATTTGAGATCCTCCTGGGAGCTACCGCTTTCATTGGAAGTGGTAACAGTTGAGGTAGAAGTCTTTTTCTTTTTTTCGTCGTCTTCCATTAAAACGCCGGCCTGGTCAAGAATGGTATCAAGTGTATAAATGGGGCAGCCAAAGCGAACGGCCAATGCCAGTGCATCAGAAGTGCGGCTGTCGATCTCTACCGTATCATTGGCACTGCTGCAAACCAGTTTACTGTAAAAAATTCCTTCCTGCAGATCATTAATGACGACTTCATGCAGTTCAACATTAAAGGCCATCATGAAATTTTTCATGAGGTCGTGCGTAAGCGGACGGCTGGGCTGCATGCGTTCGAGAGCAACTGCAATTGCCTGGGCTTCAAATCCACCAATCACGATGGGCAGGCGTCGTAAACCGTTCACTTCGCCCAATACAACAGCATAGGAATGTGTCTGGGTTATGCTGTGCGATAATGCTACTATTTCTAATTCTATCCGTTTCATAAACTTAGTTGCGAAACTAAGGCAAATTGAATAAATAAATCACGGTTTTCTCATTGCCGCTGAACTTTTATTGCCGGTCGTTTTTTTGGGTACTGATTTTTTAGTGGTTGTTTTTTTAGTGGTTACTTTTTTAGGCGTTGCCATGGTTGTATCCACCGTGACAGTAGTGCTATCTAATGTGGCGGAAGTATCCACTTCCATCACTTCATCTTTTTTATTCACATAATCTGTTGGTATCGCAAATTCTGCCGGACTGATAGCCATTGGTGTAATTTCTTTGGCAGCAGCGGTGATCAGGTCATCTTTTTTGTCAGCACCTTCTTCATTGTTATTCATGAAAGCACCCAGTTTAATATCTGCACCCAGTACAATATGATTTTTATTGACGATGATCAGTTCTGCATTCCTGCTGTATTTTTCCGGAATGTTGAAGAACAGACTGTCTGAAGAAAATAAAACAATCTCGCTGTTACCGAACAGGTTGGTCAATACTCCGGAAACCCCGCCATCCTCAGCGAACCTGGCCGTTGTTTTATATCCGAGATAGGTTCTGTCAGCCACGGGCGCAGCTGTTGTTTTTACTTTTAATGTTTTTTCGCTGTACTTTTTTGAATCGCTGTTTACGGTATAGATTTTACCGCTGTCGAGATTGATAATGATCGCTTCAGGATCATCCTTGCCTTCTTTTTTAAAATATAGTTTTATTTTTTGCGGGGCAAATACTGCAGTGAGTTCTGCATCAGGCTCGTTCTTTTTTTCATCCATGGTAGCGTGAAGCCGGTACACGATCTTTCCCTGAAACTGTTGTTGGGCTTTTACCACATTCAGCAAAAGAATGGCAAAGAGTAGGGCTGCTGTTTTTTTCATACAGATCATTTGTGCTGCAAGTTAATGAATCCGGTTTCATTTTTCACTGCGTCCTCTTCTGCCTGCATAAGAAGTAGCAACCGAGATAAAAGAACCAACGCCGGCGTTGCCAATTGCAGTAACGGCGAGCAACATAAATAAAAGCCCTGAAGGGCGATGGGGTTGCAAAGTAGCAGGTGCACCCTTAAGAATGCTGTCAGCCGGCAGCGGAATACTGAGGTGCGGGAAAAAAATCAATACGCTGATCAGTACAAGAAGAAGAGCAATGGCTATTCCGGAAATCGTTGCAAGATGACCCGCTGTCAACATTGCCACCGACCGTTTGCGTTCGTATGGCCTGTACACGAGTTTATAAGCATAACATAAAATAGTCAGCATGAAAAGTGCTATGCCGATAAAAAGGTAGTAAAGATTTTTATATTCAGCATCTGCCAGAAAAAACCATACAGGAATCATGTACAATACAGCGGCTATTGATCCGTAAACGAAATACTCTCTGATGTGCTGTCTGTCGAATACCGGGTTCTGCATGCACAATCCGGGGGAAAATTATGCCAGTCCTGATTGCAGGAACATTTAATCCGGATTTAATGCGGTGGGTATTATTTTACATAGCTCTGGAAAAATGCTGAGGAAAATAATGCTGACTTATAACTTATCGCTTTCTTTTTGCCGCAGAAACAGATTTTGTAATTGTCTGTCCCTGCACGAGCAGTAACTTTTTATCCTTCACTTTTGCCAGCGAATTTGCGTAAGCTTCTTTCAGTAATTTTTTAATATAGGTTTTGGGAAAACTTTTTTTATCCTTTACCAGCAGGTAGCGGTACTGGTTACCATTGCCGATCAGTTTTTTTTCAGGGTCCGCAATTTCATTTCCCCAGTAAAAACCAAAATGAATATTGTGTGAAGTTCTGCCAACGGCAATTGAACAAAAAGTATGGCCGAGTTTTTCTGTAAGCGACCATCCGAAAGCTACAGCGTTATAATTATCATAGATCAATTCATTTGTTTTGGGATAGAGTTCCCAAACCCATTCGCGTAACCAAAAAACCATTTCTTTTATTTCCGCAGGAAAAGATTTTAAGAATTTGGTAAGATCTTTTATATCTTCTTTCGGCATATAAGAAGTTTTAAGTTGTAAGTAATAAGTTTTAAGTTATGCATTTTTGCAGAAGGGAAATTGTCTTAAAAATATTCTCCGACTTATAACCTATAACTTATAACCTTAGACTCCTTTCAGTTTTTTCACTGCTTCAATAATTTTCGGCATCACTTCAAATGCATCGCCAACGATTCCATAATCAGCAGCTTTAAAAAAAGGTGCTTCGGGATCTTTATTAATCACCACAATTACTTTACTTCTGTTCACACCAGCAAGATGCTGTATTGCGCCGCTGATGCCGATCGCGAAATATAAATTCGGCGCAATGGCAAGACCGGTTTGTCCAACATGCTCGTGATGCGGACGCCAATGTGCATCTGCAACAGCACGGCTGCAGGCGGTGGAGGCGCCGAGTAATTTTGCAAGATCAGTTACCAGTCCCCAATTCTCAGGGCCTTTCAATCCACGGCCACCGCTGATCACCAGTTCAGCCTCACTCAACGGAACTTCACCTTCTATTTTGCTTACGCCGGTCACCTGTATTTTTGGATTATCGACTGTAACCGAAAGTTCTGAAACCGTTGCAGTGCCTTCCTTTGGGATTATTGAAAATGAATTGGGACTGAGTGCAATTATTTTAATATCTGTCTTCACCGAAACATTGGCAAATGCTTTTCCGCTGAATACATTTTTCTTTACAACAAAACCATTGCTGGTATCGGGCAGACTGATCGCACCGCTGATGAGCCCGGCTTTTAACCTGGCACTCAATCTTGATGCAATGGCCTTGCCATTCAGGTTATTGCTGAACACGATCACTTTTGCGTCGGTGGATTTAACAGCTTCTGCAATTACTTTGGTAAACAGTTGCGCATCGAGATGATCCAGCAGCTCATTCTTAACGGTATGTATTTTCTGAACACCATATTTTCCCAGCGAAGCAAGATCATCGGTTACATTGCCCAATACAATGGCTTCAGCAGTTGTACCGAGTTGCTCCGCCACTTTCGCGCCATACGATGCAGCTTCTAGGGAAGACTTTTTAATTGTACCTTCTGACTGGTCTAAAAATATCAGTACACTCATTGAATGGATAATTTAATAATGGATAATTGATAATTTATTTAATTCGAAGCTTACTGGTCTTTACGCTTGCAGTAAGCAACTTTAATAATTCTTCGCAGTCTTTATTCAGCGACTCAAACATTTTTTTAGTTATAAAACCTGTTGCAACCAAAAGATCAAGCCAATATTTACATTCATTTGCTTCTTTAAGTCCGATGCTTAACTTATGAATAAAATCTTTCAAGCTTTCGGCATGTTCTGATTCCCGGACAATAGCTCCAATAGCAGTTCCGCATCTGATAACCTGCCTTGATAAAATATATTCCTGATTTTCTTTTTTCAGGTATTTACATAAGTTTACAATTCTAATAGAAAATTGAAAACTCTTTTCTTTCAAAAGATTTTCTTTCATGGGTAAATGAGTTTGACGGATTGAATAATGAGTACAACATCAAGTTATAAAAAGTTATCCATTATCCATTCAATCATTATCCATTAAAAGACCTTTGCTTCCTCATGCAACAACCTCACCAGTTCTTCCGGCGTATCCGCTGAAACAAGCTTCACGCCTGCTTTTGCGGGGGGTAGTTCAAAAGATGCAATGCTCGTCAATGCATCTGCTGCAACCGGCTCCTGAACCTTCAGTGGTTTGCTTCTTGCGCCCATAATTCCTTTCATATTCGGGATACGTTGTTCGGCCATTCCTTTCTGGCAACTCACAACAACAGGCAATGCAACCTTATCCGTTTCTTCACCGCCTTCTATTTCGCGGTTGACGATTGCATTGCTTCCTTCCAATGTAAATTTTGTTGCCAATGAAATGTAAGGAAGATCCAATAATTCGGCTACCATACCTCCGATCGAAGAACCATTATAATCGATTGTTTCTTTACCGGTAAAAATAATATCGTAAGCTCCGGCCTTTGCTACTTCTGCAATCTGCGAAGCAATATAAAAACTATCGTGATTGTCTGAATTGATGCGGATCGCTTCATCACCACCCAATGCAAGCGCTTTGCGGATGATGGGCTCGGTATCTGCAGTACCGACATTGATCAGGTGAATGACAGTAGCAGGATCTGCCTCTTTCAATTCTATTGCACGAACCAAGGCATACCATTCATCGTAAGGATTGATGATCCATTGGACGCCATCAGAAGCAAACTTGCTGTTGTTATCGGAGAAAGCTATTTTTGCAGTGGTATCAGGTGTTTTACTGATGCAGACTAATATCTTCATAATTTTCTTTTGGCATGAATAAAAAAAACAAAAGGTTGTTTATGCAACTAACGCAAAGATAAGAGTTGTAAAGATATGTCAGATAAAAAAAACGGAAAATAATTGTTCATGGGCAGGATCGAAAAATTACTGGATTTTATCAAAGAAAATGACAAGGACAGTTTTCTTCAACATGCACTGGCACTCGAATATATCAAGATAGGAAAAGATCAGGATGCAAGAAACCTCTTCAATGAAATTCTTTTAAGAGAACCTTCGTATATCGGCTCGTATTACCACCTTGGTAAATTACTGGAAAGACAGGGAGAAACAGACAGGGCATTGCGGATTTACCAACGGGGAATGGAAGAAAGTAAAAAAGCAAAGGACCAGCATACATATAATGAATTGCAAGCCGCATACGAAGATCTGGAAGATTAGCGTTATAGTGCCAACTGATGACCAGCACCGTTAACCAAAGTTTATGAGCCAATATTTTAAAATAGGAAAGATCGTTGCCACCTGGCATTATAAAGGCCACCTTGTTTTAAAACACAGCCTTGGAAAAAAGACCACCCTCAAAGGACTGGAAGCCGTTTTTATAGAAGACAAATCTGATAGTTTCTTTCCATTTTTTATCCAGGAAACAAAGGCCAGGAAAAATGTGGATGAATTACTATTAAAGCTTGAAGGAACTGATTCGCTGGAAGACGGGAAAAAATTACTGAATAAAGACATCTGGGTTTCTGAAATTGATTTTAAAAAATTTGCGGCAAAGACTGCACCCATTTCATTGCTCGGATTTTCGATGATCCATGAAGGCGAAGCGATCGGGGATGTGATAGAAGTAATAGAACAACCGCACCAGTTGCTGTGCAGCATTTTATATAAAGGCAAAGAAGCATTGATTCCCATTCACGAAGAAACACTGGAAAAAATAGATATGAAAAACAGGAAAGTTTTTGTAAAGTTGCCGGATGGATTGCTGGATATTTATCTTTAAGTTAAAAGTAAAAATTTAAAAATTTAGTTTTGAACAGTCGTTAAGCAGTCTAGTATTATAAATCTTTCGCGTTAAGGCAATCAATATTCAATGTTCAAATTAAAAGCCTTTTCAATTTGAGTATTGAACATTGAGCGTTGAATATTGAATATTGAATATTTGTATTCCCTTTTTTTAATTTTCACTTTTTACTTACCTAAAAGACCTTCGCATTTAGTACTTTTAAGTGTGAATTCCCCCCAACGCACCATTGCTCATTTTGACCTGGACTCATTTTTTGTTTCTGTGGAAGTATTGAATGACCCTTCACTGAGAGGTAAAGCTGTAATCGTTGGTGGAAGGGAGCGTGGTGTAGTAGCTGCCTGCAGTTATGAAGCCAGGAAATTCGGTATCCATTCTGCCATGCCGGCAAAGAAAGCATTACAGCTTTGTCCGCACCTGATCGTTGTAAAAGGTTCGCGTGGCGAGTACAGCCGTTACAGCCGCTGGGTCACAGATATCATTGCAGCCAAAGCTCCTTTGTTTGAAAAAGCAAGTATTGATGAATTTTATTTAGACCTCACGGGGATGGATAAATTTTTTAATCCTTTGCAATGGACGGTCGATCTCCGGCAACAGATCATCAATGAAACACAATTGCCGATCTCATTCGGGCTCGGTTCCAATAAAATGATCGCGAAGATGGCCACCAATGAAGCCAAACCCAATGGATATTTACAGGTGCCACATGGAAAAGAAAAAGAATTTCTGGCACCGATGCCTGTTGGGAATATTCCCGGCGTGGGTGAACAGACAGAACTTTCCCTGAAAGGAATGGGCATTCATTTTATTAAAGACATTGCTGTAAGAACGGCAACGGAACTGGAAGAACGTTTTGGAAAATGGGGAACGGATCTATGGAATAAAAGCCAGGGTATACACAATGGCATTGTTGCTCCATATCATGAAAGCAAATCGGTTTCTACAGAAAATACTTTTGATGAAAATAAAACGGACATGGTATTCCTGATGAGTGAACTGGTGCGGATGTGTGAACGCATTTCTTATGAACTCCGCCAGGATGGAAAAGTAGCGGGTTGTGTTGCGGTAAAGATCCGGTATCCTGATTTTGAAACAACATCGCGGCAAACTACTATTCCGTATACCTGTGCGGATGATGAAGTGATTCCTGTTGCAAAAGAACTTTTTCATAAACTATACCGGAAGGGCCAGCCGATAAGATTGCTGGGCGTGCGTTTGAGTGAACTCACCAATGAAGCCATTCAGACAAATCTCTTCGAAGATGCAGAAAGGAAAACAGATCTGTATAAAGCGATTGATGATGTGAAAAATAAATTCGGGAAAAGTTTTTTGAAAAGAGCATCTTCGAATTAATGGATAGTTGATAATGGATAATTGATAATGTTTTCAACTTGTTACAACACTTTTTTCTTTTTGGATTTTTTTTATTTTACCGGATAAAAAGATATGATCGTTTTTCCGCCCATGAGGAGCCTTCATTCGAAATATCAACCGGCGCAATTTTTTTTAAGCCAGATAATAAAAATATAAATGGATAATTGATAGTTCATAATTGATAATGTTTTCAATTAGAAGGGTATCCGACTTGCAAACATAATAATGGAATGTACATTAAAAGGATTACGGATGGAAGGAATTATCCATTATCAATTATCCATTATCAATTCCAAACTATAAGGTGGTAACAAATAAAATAAAAGCGCTTACGAATCAATCAGGTCCTCCAGCGTTTTTTTCAGCAGCACTTTTAAAGTTGCATCTCTTGTTGCTGCCATTACTTTATTTAATCCGCAGGTGGCTTCATTACAATCGCGGCAGCGCTCATAAAAATTAAGGCTCACACAACTCAACATCGCAATAGGTCCATCAACAATACGGATCGCATCGGCAAGCGTTGTTTTTTTTGGATGATTGGCCAGGAAATAACCTCCACCTTTTCCCTTTTTGCTTTGCAGAACATCATGCTTCTTAAGATCCAGCAGAATATTTTCCAGGAATTTTAAAGGGATCTTTTTTTTCTTCGATATCTCTGCAATGAGCACCGGCCCCTGACCATACCGGGCAGATAAATAACCCAGCGCCTTCAATGCATATTGCGTCTTCTTCGATAACATAGCCGTAAGATAAGGAGCTTCAGGAAGCCCGAGAAATTTTTTTAAATTTTAGTCTATTGTATTTGTAGGATATTAAAATTTATTCCTACTTTGTGTTCTAAATAAAAATAATATGAGTTTAAGATTAGGAGATGTTGCTCCGAATTTCCAGGCGAAAACTTCCATCGGCGATATTGATTTTTACGAATACCTGGGCAATTCATGGGGAATTTTATTTTCACATCCTGCAGATTATACCCCGGTATGTACAACTGAACTGGGGCGCACGGCCGCATTGAAAGATGAATTCGCAAAGAGAAATGTAAAAGTGCTTGCACTGAGTGTGGATCCTGTTGACAAACATATTTCATGGATCAATGATATCAATGAAACACAAAATGTTTCTGTTGAATTTCCCATTATTGCTGATGATGACAAAAAGGTTTCTAACCTGTATGAATTTCTTCATCCCAATGCTTCTGCTACTGCAACCGTGCGGTCTCTGGTGGTCATCGGTCCTGATAAAACAGTAAAGCTCATTATCACTTATCCTGCCAGTACCGGAAGAAATTTTGTGGAAGTATTACGCGTAATAGATTCTTTACAACTCACCGCCAATTACAGTGTGGCAACGCCCGCCAACTGGGTGCATGGTGAAGATGTGATTGTTGTTCCTTCTGTAAGTACAGAAGATGCGATCAAAAAATTTCCAAAAGGCGTGAAAATTATAAAACCTTATTTGCGGTACACGGCACAACCCAACCTTGATTAAGACTTCAAAGCCCGCGAGGGCTTTTAATTGTTAGTTGATAGTCGATAATTGATAATGTGTGAGTTCAAAAAAGAATGTATCACATTTGTGAGAGTAAGATTATAAAAAACATTGCACTATTTTAACTCAACGTAAAATAAGATAAGTAATGAATAGAAAAATTATCAACTATCAATTATCCCTTATCAATTCTTCTTGCGTAGTTGCTGCAACAACGCCCTGATATCCTTAGAATGTTCTGCCGACAAAGAATGTCTATTTCCTTCCGCATCTTTGAATTCTAATTTATAAGAATGCAATGCCAGCCTGTTCAGCATCGGCCTTTCTTCTTCTTCATTTTTGCTAAGCTTAAATTTTTTCTTTATAGAAGACAATAGAAATGGTTTGCCATCTCCATAAATAATATCGCAGGCAACCGGATGACCAATATGTTTCATGTGTACGCGGATCTGGTGCGTACGGCCGGTATGAATGTGAAACTGCATCAGCGAATAATTGCCAAATGATTCAATCACTTCATAATCTGTAATGGATGGTTTGCCCCGGCGATGAACCAGCATTGTTCCTCTTGTTACAGTATTTTCAGTAATAGGTGCATCAACAGTGCCGATTGGACTGGCAGGTGTTCCGTGAACAATGGCCTGGTAATATTTTTCTATTTTTCTTTCTTCAAATAATTGTGAAAGATATTTATGTGTTACTTCATCTTTGGCAAATAAAATAATGCCGCTGGTATCTTTATCCAGCCGGTGCACTGTAAATATTCTTCCATACTTTTCATTCAGTATTTTCTGCAAAGAAGGAATGGTATCATCGTGCCGGTCAGGAATTGTAAGCATTCCCGAAGCTTTATTTACGGCGATAAAATGATCATTCTCAAAAATAATATCAACTTTCATTTGTTTTACTTAACGTTTTACGTCGTCCGTTATACGTATTACGTAGAACGTATCACGTATAACCTATAACGTTTCTAATCGCCCACTTCTTCCTTTGCTGCTCCTCCTTTTACAGGTGGTACGGGTTGTTTCTTATTGATAAATTTTAACTGGCGGATTTCTTTTTCGCTGAGGAAACGCCATTTGCCACGTTCTACATTTTTCTTGGTGAGATTGGCATACATCACACGGTCAAGGCCTTTTACATCGTAACCAAGACTTTCAAAAATGCGTCGTACAATGCGGTTCTTGCCGCTGTGTATCTCAATGCCGATAATACTTTTATCTTTCGGATCCACATAGCCCAATGCATCCGGTTGAATAAAACCATCCTCCAGTTTCAGGCCCTTGGAAATTTTTTCAAAATCAGCTTTGGTCAAGGGCTTATCCAATCTTGCTTCGTATATTTTTTTTACCTGGTAACTCGGATGCGATAATATCTGCGTGAGTTCACCATCATTCGTCATCAGTAAAACACCAGACGTATTTCTGTCGAGCCGCCCGATCGGGTAGATACGCTCGTTAGTTGCATGTTTGGTGATCTCCAGTACAGTCCTTCTTCCCTGAGGATCATCTGTGGTGGTGATATAATCCTTTGGCTTATTCACTAAAATATAAACCAGGTTTTTTGTAAGGAATAATTTTTTGCCGTTGAACTTCACTTCATCTGTTGTCTTAACCTTGTAAGCCGGCTCCGTAATAACAGCATTGTTCACTTTTACTTTGCCCTCTTTAATGATCTGCACAGCATCTCTGCGACTGGTAACACCGCAATGCGCCAGGTATTTATTGAGCGGCATATCAGTATTTACCGCAACTTTTGTAATTGTTTTTTTTCCTGCAACATCAGGTGTATTGCTTTTGCCATGACCATCCTGTCCACCGGGTTTAGAAATATTTTGTTTGACCGGCTGCCTGTTTGCAGGAATCGGGACATTGTTAATAGCGGCCTGTCCGGGTTTAAGCATCGGCGTCACGGTTGATTCAAAGCGTTTATTTTTCTCAACTCTTTGTGCTTCAAAAAATGCTTTTCTTTCTTTGGTGACCTTTTTCTTTTCCTGGCGGTATTCTTCTTTAACAACGCTGTTCTTTTTCTTTTTTACGAATTTCTGGAACTGTGCCTGGCTCATATGTGTAGATTTTTTACTGTTCTTTCAACAGGAGTGAGGGGCGAAGATAATTAATTTGCAGTGGAGTTAATACAGTTGACAGCGTTAATAAGGCTGACAGAGGATGAACTGTTCGGATTTCCTCTGTTTTATCAGGTATATTAACAGGAATAATTTTTTCAATATTTCAATCCGCTTCAGGCAACCATTTAAACTAACTTGGCATTTATATTTTTGAACTGATCAGAAAAATGGAGTTACAGCAATTACTGAAAGAATGCAGACAGGGAAGTCTTGCTGCACAAAAATGTTTGTACGACGAACTGTCGGCTGGCATGTACCTGCTTTGCCGGCGATATATGAAGACGAATGAGGATGCCGAAGAAATGATGCTGAATGGTTTTTTGAAATGTTTTGCGTCGCTTTCTTCTTTTGAATATAAGAATGATGCCACTGCAATGGGCTGGATAAAAAAGATCATGATCAATGAATGCCTGATGCAGTTGCGGAAGAAAAACAGTTTTCTGCTTACGATTGGAAGTGATACGGATGAAGCAGCAACAGGAGAAACGGCACTGGAAAAATTAAGTGCGGAAGAAATATTCCGTTTGATCACAAGATTGCCGGTCGGATACCGGACAGTATTCAATCTATACGTTGTGGAAGGAATGAATCACCGGGAAATAGCCAGCACACTGGGTATCAGTGAAGGAACTTCCAAATCACAATTAAATAAGGCGAGAAATTTACTACAGCAACTGATCATACAAAATGACATTGATTATGCAGCAAAGAAAACTAAATAAAATAATCAGCGATAAATTAGATGGAATGACCGGCATCCCCCAGGATATGCAGGTTGATCATGCAGCTGCCTGGATGCGACTTGAAATTTTACTTCAACCGGTCAAAAAGAAAAGATATAGCTGGATATTATTTGCTGCAGCTTCCTTATTCATAATTATTGCCTGCTGGCTGATCGCAGGTCATATTGAAAACAAAAATGCTTTGCCTGTTGTGAAGTATGAAAAAAATCCTTCTGAAAATAAATTGCCACAAACTGATAAGATGCTGATCAACCCTGTAACTGATGATAAAAGTTCAGGTACGTTACTGCACAAAAAATATTTTGAACAAACAAAAAAAGCTACAATCGAAAAAAATGATCATCCTTTCACATCCCCGGATACCGTTACAGAAATTTTACCGGATAATATCGCAACAGTTATTCAGCCAGGAGAAACGATACCTGAAAAAAATAAAACGGTCAGTATCGTAATCCAGCCTGTAAAACAAAAATTGAAAGTGATGCACATCAATGAAATGGGAAATATTGTTATCATAAAGGAAGAAAAAAATACTACTAATAATTCCTCCATGCTGCTGTTCAATAAAACAGTCAGTCCTACAGAATCTTCTCCGCTGGAAGAAGACAATATCCAGCCAGTTAGAAAAAAATCAATATTCAAATCTGCAACCGGTCTGCAGGACAATAATTAAAACATGAAAAAAGTAATTTTATTTTGTCTGCTGGCAACAGCAGCTGTTACAGGTAAGTTATCTGCCCAATACTATGATCCAGCATATACGCAAATGTCCAGAACGGACCAGGTGTTTAATGTGAACAATGCCCAGTGGCTGCGCCATAAGTTTTATATCAGTCTTGATAAAGGCAATCATATTAACATACAGGTTTCTGATAAAACCGGGCTCGAAAGAATGATGAATATGGACTCTTTGCTGAAAGAAGTATATAGCAGGATATTGCTCATCAATGATTCATTAAAAAATGAACTGACCAATAAACGCATTGATTTTGCAATCGAAAACAATGTTATAACGAGAATGAGGTTCCAGGAATTTCAGCCGAAAGGAAGCAGTTATGGTTTTCAAAATAAAGAAATTGTATTGCTGAAGATAGAACAGGATACCATCAACATCACAGGCTATAATAAGATCAGGCCTAAATGGGCCAGGCCAAATTCCAACAATTTTATTTATGAACCATACCGCATCGTGATACTGCTGAATAATATTGCTGAACTGAAAGACTATCTTGCTGTAAACCTCAATGCCAGTATGCAGCAGCTGAAAGCAGATTGGGACAATTATAAAAAATGGACGCCCAAAAGAAACTGGGATATGAAGTTGCTGGCAGTATATAATATCAATAACCCGCAGCAGAATACCAAACTGCATTCAGTTACATATGATCAATCAAAATATCATATTGATCCGCTGGTACAGGTAAGTGTGCAGAATGTAAGAAATCTGTTTGGCCCTTCGGCAGGTGCGGGGTTAGATATTTCTAAATATAATTCCTATGTAAGAGAACTGCATTTTCAATTATTGTGGGAACCTTTTTTCTTTTTTGAAAAAAACAGCAGTAACAAAACTAACCTGATGCGCAATGATTTTATAACTTTTCAATATAAAAATATCAGGGAAGTTAAACCGGCAAAAGAAAAAGAAGCTGTAAAATATTATCAGCAGTTTTCACTTTCTTACCTGCTCCATAAAGATGGTGAGTATTTCGAAAAAAATACATTCAGAACGGGTTTGCCGGGATTTCAATATCGCAATGTCAGCCTCATTCCTGAATTTATCTTTCATGATTTCTTTAAACAATTTACGCCCGCATTAAAGCTGTCTCTATATTTAGAATAATAGGATCCTGATTTTTATGATTTGGACTATCAGCGAAAATCCCTCGATCATAAGAATCAGCGTTCCAGCAAAAGAAAAGCGCCCCTATGACTGAGCGCTTTCTTGATTGCCGGATTACAGGTGATTATTATTTTGCTGTATGTTTTTCAGCATGTTTCTTTTTCATTTCCTTCAGCTTATCTTTTTGTTCTTTGCTGAACACTGATTCCATTTTTTCTTTCTGTTCTTTTTTAAGTGTGGTGAGTTGTTCTTTGCGTTCTGTACGGCCTAACTGCTCATTATCTTTTATTGCTTTGAATTTACTTTTAAAAGAGTCGCGGTTGTCTTTCAATTTAGCAACCTGGTCATCTGAAAGATTGAGTGTGCTTTTCATTTTATCGAGGTGCTTGCTGAAATGTTCTTCACGTTTTGCCATATGATCAGCTTTCATTTTCTGCATCTGTGCTTTCTGATCGGATGTAAGAATATTCTGCATGGCCGCTCTCTGTTCTTTATGTAGTGCTTCTTTTTTATCACGGTATTCTTTGACCGTCATATTCTCATTCTTATTGAGTTCCTGCATTTTTTGTTTGAACATTTTGGCATTTGCTTTAGCCTGTTGCTTCTGTGCGTCTGTAAGATTCAGTTGTTTAAAACCCATACCATGATGATGTTTTCCTGCCTGCTGATGATGGTCATGCACTTTTTTTGTTGCCTGTGCATTGGCACTGATGGTTATCACAGTAATTGCGATGAGGAGAGAAAGTATTTTTTTCATTTTCATTTTTTTAATGAGGTGAAGTCAATAGACCCTGAATGGGCTTCAGGGTTTAAGAAGACTTCACAAGGATCATAAAACAGTTTATTAAACTGATTGTTACGGATTACAGGGATTATTGTTTATTTGTAAAAATAATCAGGTAAAATATGAGTATTATTATCCGGAAGGCAGGCGTTGCCGATCTTCCAGCCGTTTATGAATTGATAAAAGAATTTGCTGTTTTTCAAAAAACACCTGGTAAACTCCTGATCAGTGCCGAACAGATGGTAAAAGATAAAGATATTTTCTGTTGTTTTGTTGCAGTGGATGAAAGCGGAACGATTGCTGGCTTTGCTTCTTTTTATTTTACTTATTTTTCATGGAGTGGCAAAGGAATGTACCTCGATGACCTGTATGTAAAAGAAAATTTCAGGAAGCAGCAACTGGGAAAAAGATTATTGCAGGCAGTTATTGATTTCGCAAAAAAAGAAAATTGTAAAAAACTCCGCTGGCAGGTATCCGGATGGAACAGCAATGCGATTGAGTTTTATAAAAAGGTCGGGGCTGTTATTGATGACACCGAGATCAATTGTGATCTGAACTTATAACTTAAAACTTCTCAAGCCTTATTGGCCAGTTGCCCGCAGGCGGCATCAATATCTTTTCCGCGGCTGCGGCGCAGATGCACGTTCACCCTCGCTTTGCTCAGTTGTTCCATAAATCTGTCAACTGTTTCCTCATCGGGCTTTAAAAATTTAGCTGCATCGATCGGGTTGTATTCAATGATGTTTACCATATGCGTAGGGATCTGCCTTGCGATCTTAATTAATTCTTCTGCGTCTTTCAGACTGTCATTAAAATCTTTGAAGAGTATATATTCAAACGTGATCTCGCCACCGGTTTCTTTGTAGAAATAATTTAAGGCTTCGGTTAATACCGCAAGATTGTTCGTCTCATTGATGGGCATGATCTCATTCCGTTTCTTATCATTGGTTGCATGTAACGATAATGCAAGATTGAATTTTACTTTATCATCGCCCAGTTGTTTGATCATCTTGGCAACACCGGCCGTACTTACTGTAATGCGGCGGTTACTCATGTTCATACCGTCAACAGAATTGATCTTTTCAGCTGCCTTCAATACATTTTTATAATTCAGCAGGGGTTCGCCCATTCCCATAAAAACAATATTACGGAGTTTGTTGCCGAATGTTTTTTCACTTTGCTGATTCAGTAATGCTACCTGGTCAAAGATCTCATCGAAACTAAGGTTGCGTTTACGATCCATATAACCCGTGGCACAGAATTTACAACTGAGACTGCAACCGATCTGTGAAGAAACGCATGCCGTATGCCTGGTCTCGGTTGGAATGAGTACACCCTCTACAAAATGTCCGTCAAATGTTTTAAACCTGCTTTTAATAGTTCCATCAGTACTGTATTGCGTGGTATCAACGACCAGTGCAGGAAAAGAAAAATTTTCTGCCAGCTGCTGTCTTAATTCCAGTGAAAGATTGGTCATTTCATCAAAACTCCGGGCCTGCTTTTTCCACAGCCATTCATATACTTGCTTTGCCCTGAATTTCTTATCACCGATCGTTTCAAAGTAACTGATCAGTTCTTCCTGGGAAAGGTTGCGTATATTGGTCATTGTCTCCGCCATGGCGCAAAGATAGCGATTGAAAATTTGGTGATTTGGTGATTTGATGATTCAGTTTGTTTGTAAGGCGGTTACCTATTTGTTGACTACCACAAATCGACAAAATTACCAAATTACCAAATCTCCAAATCACCAAATCTGCCCTGTATATTTGTACAATGGAAACAGTTTACATAATTGATGCAGTTCGCACACCGATTGGGAAATATGGTGGCGGATTAAGCACTATCAGGCCGGATGACCTGCTGGCATTTGTGATCAAAGGATTATTAAAAAGAAATCCTTCTGTTGATATTGATGCCATTGAAGATGTGATAGCCGGAGCTGCCAACCAGAGTGGTGAAGATAACCGTAATGTAGCAAGAATGGCTGCACTATTGGCAGGCCTGCCCGTTACTGTCGCAGGCAATACGGTGAACAGGTTATGTGCAAGCGGACTGCAGGCAGTGATGGATGCTTCAAGAGCAATTGCCTGCGGCGATGGAGATATTTATATTGCCTGTGGTGTGGAAAGCATGACAAGAGCACCTTTTGTTTTTGGAAAAAGCACAGAACCATTTTACCGCAAAGCGGAAATATATGATACCACATTAGGCTGGCGTTTTATAAATAAAAAATTATCTGAACTATACTATCCGTACAGCATGGGCGAAACTGCAGAGAATGTAGCCCGGCAATGGAATATCAGCCGCAATGCACAGGACGAATTTGCGTTTGAAAGTCAGCAGAAATATTTTAACGCACTTTTTAATCATAAATTCTCTTCCGAAATACTTCCTGTACAGGTTCAGTTGGGTAAGGATGTCTTTGAATTTGATAAGGATGAACATCCACGCCAGACCTCACTTGAAAAACTTTCGCAACTGAAACCTGCGTTTACCAAAGACGGGACTGTTACCGCAGGTAATTCAGCAGGCATCAATGATGGTGCAGCAGCCATGTTGCTGGTAAGTGAATCGGCGTTGAAAAAATACGGACTGACAGCAATCGCCAAAATTAAAAGTATGGCAGTAGCAGGTGTTGATCCTTCCATCATGGGCATTGGTCCTGTGCCTGCAACCCGTAAAGCATTAGAGCGTGCAGGACTTACCGTCGCAAATCTTGATCTGATAGAACTCAACGAAGCATTTGCTTCACAGTCCATAGCGTGCATACATGATCTCGGGCTCGACCTTCAGAAAGTAAATGTAAATGGAGGTGCTATTTCTTTGGGCCATCCGCTGGGATGCAGTGGTGTGCGCATTTCTACAACACTATTGCATGAAATGAAAAAAAGAAAATCGAAGTATGGACTTGCAGCGATGTGCATTGGCGTAGGGCAGGGCGCTGCTGTTATCTACGAAGGAATTTAATACGGTCCGCTGATTTTTATGGTTCTCATGATAAGCTATGATTTTCTTTATGCTCTATTATTAAGAAATCATAATTGATCCGGTTGATAAAATTTTCAAAGAAATCAATCCCCGTTTTCTTTATAAAAAATCTGCGGAATTTCTTTCAATCATAAAAATCTGCGTTCCATTTGCTACAACCGGTTTAATAATCTCGACAGCATTCTGTAATTAATAAATACCGACAACAGTAACAGCACTGCTGCTACAGCAATTACGGTCCAGTCGATAAAAGGAGAAAGATCTTCACCAATGCTTTTTGCAAATTGCTGAAAGAAGAAATGCATCAGCGAAGTTGCAATGATTGATACCAACACAATGATGGTATAAACAGGAATCCATTTTTTTGCTACTGTTCTGCTCAGCCACTTCGGTGAATAACCCAGTGTAAACATCAGTTGTAAATTTGATTTACTTCTTTCTATGACCAGCTGCAGGTAAAAAGAAAATAATATAAAAGCGAGCAGGATCACCAATATTCCAAAACCTGCCATGCCACTAACGACGGCCTGTAATGTTTTTTTCAGTCTGCCGAATTTGGTTTTGTCTTTATTGACATGATAATTCTTATTTTCAAGATAATTCAGCAGTTCAGGATTGTTCGCGTCTTTTGTTTTAAGAAACACCCTTGATGCCGGAATATTACTGATGCCTTCCAGGTCATTGTTCAGCTTGTCTAAAAAATTTTCCGGTACCAATACGCTGTTGATCCTCTCGCTGAACGCAACAATATGTCCTTTGAATGAGCGTTCCCCATTTCTTCCATGGCATTTAAGAAAAATAGTTATAGATGCAGCGGTCTTTTCTGAAAGCTGCGGGAGGTCCCAACTTGGGGCAAATACATTGTACATCTCTAAAAAATCAGTAGAGAAAATGATCGGTACCAGTTCCTGATTCTCCTGCCAGGTAAAATCTGGCGGTATTGTATCCAGGAAATTTTTATTGATGGCTTCTACAAATATTTCTGTATTGAATGGAAGCGTTTCACCTGCACCGGCACTCACTTTAAACTGGTTCGCTTTTAATGGCGCCGCATCATCAATGAACTGCTGTGTTTTCAAATCAGCAATATCACTATCATGAAAACGGTTATCCTTTCCCATGTTTTCATTGGTGATCGTTTTGGTAATTGAAATATAATCGTATCCGTTCTTGCGCGTACTTTTTGTTTTTAAAAGTTCATTGATATTAAAATACATCTGTACAGAAGCCAGCAGTAATAACATACCAATACCCAGACCGAAATAACCGATCCAGCGTGACAACTTATTCTGGCCGTTGTTTAAAAAAGGGGCGATATCTTTAAAACTAAGTGGCATTACAGGTTTAAGATTTTTGCAGCATCAAAAAAATCAAGTTGCTTCAGATCAGATAAAATAATTCCTGCTTTTCTTGCAGTGGTTTCTTCCTGTATCAGCTCCATTGCTTTGATGCGGTTGTTCTCATCCAGGTGGCTGAAGGGTTCATCTGCAAATAAAAAATCAAAAGGCTGCATTAATGAACGGATAATTGCGATGCGTTGCTGTTCCCCATAACTACAGGTCTTAAGCGGTTTTGATAATTTGTTGCCGATCCCCAGCCGTTCTGCCATTATCTGTATTTTATCTTCCGCATGATAAGGAGCAAGTACCCGCTTGATATTAATATTTTCAAAAACAGTTTGTTCTGCAAACAGGCGGAGATCCTGGAAGATCACACTGATATGCTGCTGGCGCCAACCCGAAAATTTTTCTGCATCAAAATCACGGATATCAGTGGTATCGTATAATATGGTACCGGTATAATCGTTTCGTAGCCCATAAAGGAAATGAGCCAGCGAAGTTTTGCCACTGCCGCTTGGTGCAACGATCTGTACATTTTCATTTCCGGAAAAAACAATATCATGTCCCCATACCTGTGAGGGGTCTGTTTTTTCCTTTTCTATGAATACAGGAATTACCTGCTGCAGTTTTATTTGCATGAATAAAATAAAAAGCCGCAGGAATATCCTACGGCTTAAATGATAATGTATTAATGTCTGGAATGCTGTGGCATTACCACTGTGTCTGCTTTTGGAGCAATTGTTTTTTCATCTTCAAGACGGAAATGATCTTCCATATCTTTCTGACGGGCTTTTTCCAACTGTCCCATCTTACCAAAATAACTATTCAGTTGTTTTAAGCTGTTGGTATTTTTATCCATCAGGTTAATTTCAATACTTTGTGTCATGCCACCATCTGAAATTTTACCACCGCGGATGTAGATGTCCTGCCAGAATTTCAATGAAGTATTGAATTCTTCTTTCGAAGTACTGTCTTTAATATGATCGCTTCCTAATGCCTTCATAATTCCCTGGATATTAACATAACCACCCATCGGATTGCCGCTGATATTTTTAAGGAAATCAAAATCATTATTACCCCCGGCGATATATTGATCAACCAATGCTTTGTCATTACCAATTGCAAAGAATTTGTCGTTGCTGTTGAATGTAATCGCATCAGGTTTTGCAGCAGCAGCGCTGTCCATACCCATTTGATTGTGCAGTTTCTGTGCTGCATTGATCAGGTTGTTGAAGGAAGTTTTGTCGTTGATCGAGACAGCAAAGATATATTTTGCTTTAGGCTTGTCATTTATATAAAAATCGGTAGGGGCTGTACCATACCTGATCGTATCGTTTCGTAAAGTCACGTCGCTTGCAGCGATAAAAATGTCACCCTTATTCGCTTTTACAAAATCATCTACAGTAATGCCGAATTTGCTGAGCCCCATGTTCGCCAATCCATCTGCACCGGCTCTTTTAAGAATCTCCCTGATCACTTCAGGTTTGAAATTGATAGCAAACGCACCCGCGATATCCTTACCCGCAAAGCGTTTGAACATGTCAGTATTGATCTCGCCGCCCTGGTACTTGCTGAAAAGTTCAGCAGTCTCTTTGCCTGCATAATTCTTAAAATCAATATTGATCTTCCCATTCTCAAAATTGACTGAACCGGTTGATACCGCGTCTTTGTAAAGGTCGCTGATCTTTGTCATGCTCATAATACCCATCATATCGTTACCGTTCATGAGGGCATTGGTATTAAACCAGAAATGCATATCGGCCTTGTCAGACATCAGAGACGCAAATTTTTCATCCTTAGCTAAAGAATTTTCTTCCTTCAATTCGAACACAGCACGACAGGTAGCACCAACATCTCTTGGCTTCCTGTCTGCATCACTGTTATGAGACCTGTAACTCATGTTTCCAAACTCAGCCATATCGATAATGTATAAAAAACGCTCTTTGTTCCAACCCACACACATCGGTGCTTTGCTGATAAAGTTCATACCGTCTTTTTCCATGCTGCTGCCACCCTTTGTTACAAACGTGTTGAACTTGTCAAATTTGGCCGCATCTTTTACAGTGCCTTCAATAGCTACATAACCACCGAGTGAATCTTTTGTCCCAAATCCAATGATATCAGTTTTGGTATCGATGCCGCTGTTCTCGGGATCGTCCAGTAAAGATTTTATGAAAGGAGGGAGAGTACTGTCTGCATACAATTCATTGAACAGTTCATTTTTTTTGATCTCATCCCATGAAAGTTTGGAATTCAGCGATTCTCCATTAATGTGAAAAACCAGTACTGCATCTTTCGGGATCAGTTTGCCTTGTTTGCTGGTCTTGCCACATGAAGCGAGCAATAATACCAGGGCCGTTACAGCAACGAACGGCAAGCGAAAACGTTTTAGCATAATTTTATTTTTTATTAATACCTGAAATCATTTTTAGTAACCTTGAACCAAATAATATATTTTGCCACGTAATACGATATGGCCACTAATGCACGAATGAATACAAGTCAATGTTGTAAACCTTATCAACTCTATCAACTCTAGCAACTAACAACTAGTAACTAACTACCAACTGCTCCCTGTAATTCATCCATCATAACGGTTTGCTGTATACCTGTTTTTAAATTCTTGATCACACAATTACCCGCTTCCATTTCCCTGCTGCCGATGATAATGGCAAAAGGAATGTTCTTTTTCTCAGCATATTTGAATTGTTTATCCATTTTTGCCGTTTCATGATAGAGTTCACAGGCAATGCCTTTGCTGCGAAGGTCCTGCATTATATTAAAAGCGTATTCACTTTCTTTTTCACCAAGATTAAAGAATAATAACCTGGTGCCGCTGAAAAGCTCTTCCGGAAATAATTTCAGTTCGTCCATCACATCATAAATTCTGTCAACACCAAAACTGATTCCCACTCCGGGAATACCGGGTACATCGAACAAACCTGTCAGATCATCATAACGTCCGCCGCCACCAATGCTGCCCATCTCGGCATTAAGTGCTTTTACTTCAAAGATGATCCCGGTATAATAATTCAATCCTCTTGCAAGCGTGAGATCCAGTGCGGGCTTTGTGCTACCAGCTGTGAGTTTATGATCCAGCAGAAATTTAATTTCTTCAATTCCTTTCTGACCACTGTCATTGTCTTTAATAATATCGCTTAATTGCTGAAGTTTCTCTTCATTGCTGCCATTGATGGCAAGATATTTTTCTATAATCTGTACCTGCTGCTCATTTAATCCGCGCTGCAATAATTCTTCCTTCACTTTTTCGGGGCCGATCTTATCAAGTTTATCAATGGCAGTAGTGATAGCCGTTAATAAATCAGTTCCACCGCAGATATCTGCCAGTGCTGCAAGGATTTTACGACTGTTGATTTTTATTTCAACAGGTATCTGCAACTTTTCAAATACGGCGGCATATATATTTGCCAGTTCAACTTCATTGAGCAGTGCATTGCTTCCAACAACATCTGCATCGCATTGCCAGAATTCACGGTAACGGCCACGCTGTGGTTTGTCTGCGCGCCACACAGGTTGCATCTGGTATCTTCTGAAAGGAAAAACAAGTTTGCCATGGTTCATGGCCACATATCTTGCAAAAGGAATGGTAAGATCATATTTCAAAGCGCGTTCAGTAAGTTCCTTTACATTTTTGCCCTTCAGTATCTTTTCAAAACCTTCTCTTGCAGAATTTTCTTTCTCAGGCCGTTCAAGGCCGTTATTCAATATTTTAAAAATGAGTTTATCTCCTTCTTCACCATATTTGCCCATCAATGTCTCGAGATTTTCCATAGCGGGCGTTTCCAGCGGGGCAAAACCATATAGCTCAAACACAGTTCTGATACAATTCAGAATGTATTGCCTTTTACGGACTGTTACTGCGTCAAAATCCCTGGTGCCCTGCGGTATGGATGGTTTGGCCATTACTGTATTACTTATAACTTATCACTTATTCGAGTATTTCTGAACGATCGCATCACTTGCTTCATCAATCATTTTATAAACATCATGATAACCTGGCTCAGGTCCGTACCATGGATCCGGAACATCGCGCTGTTTGCCGGAGTACAGTTCATTCATAAAGAGATCTACTTTTTGCGGATCGAATTGATTGCCGGCAATCTTTTTAATATCCTCCATAACATCTCCCGCCATAGCATAAATCTTATCATATCTGTTCAGGTCTTCCTTTACAAATCTTCTCGCACGTTGCTGACTGATATCGATCCCATTCAAAACTGCTACCTTCTGTGATAAATGATGGGGCGCTTCTCCGGTATGATATCCGTTGGTGCCGGCACTTTCAATGGTCCAGTCAAGCCCGGCATCCATTGCCTTTTGTTTCAATATTCCTTCCGCCAGCGGACTGCGGCAGATATTGCCCAGGCATACCATTAAAATCTTCATCGCCGCAAATATAATTGATAATTAAAGGAATGGATAGTTGATAATGGATAATTGATAATTTTTCTGAATTGATTGGCTTTTCAATCCTTGATTAGTATTTGAACCGAACGTTTTCAATTATCAATTCTCAATTATCAATTAAGTTGACTCTCCTGCATTATAATGCTGTTTTGTTATTGTTTGCTTCGGGTTTTGTTCGGGGTTGTTCAGTAATTACCGAAGAACACCGAAGGATCCCCGAAGGATTTCCGAACAAAACACGAAGAAAATAGTATTGGGAGGTACCTGCTTATTGCTCTAATGTATTTTCAGGCTTATAAAATCCTGCATGTATTAGTGTTTTGCGGGAAGGCTCATCAGGCCCGGTTTTCAGATCGTATTTTTTTATTTACTTCTAACAATTTGGTTTTTTGCGGTTAGTAAAAATGCAACGGCATTATACGAAGACAAAATTTGATGAGCCTTCCCACATAACCTGATATGCGAAAAAACATCTGAGTCAAAATGTATTTGTATTCATTACCAGATCTCCGGATTTCCAGATCGAATTATGGAATACTTCTTCATCGTACATCTCAACATTTACCGGCGCCGGTTTTGAAAAATAAATTTTCCGTCACTTCAAAACCAAATAAAATGCAGAAAGAATTAATCTTGAACAGCGATATCCTCGATATCCTGTTTGAAAACAAAAACAAAGCTTATGGCGCATACAGCCTTCGCAAATTTTATAATAACCGTTTATATAAATCGATTGGAATAATGGGCGTTGTGGTAGCAGTACTTGCAGCTTTTTCTTTTATACCGAAAAAAGAGGCGGCCCCGTTGATCAGTAAAGTTATTGATGTTCCTTTATTCCAGGGCCCAAAAGAAAAAGAAAAGAAAAAAGAAGAAATTCATGAGAGTGCTAAAACATCGCCGCAACAAAAAATGTCGCCTTCTTTTAAAATTGTTCCAAATAATACAGTAGTGGACACAATCGCAACATTAAAAAACGATTTGCCGATTGGCCTGACAGATGTGAAACCGGATAGCACAAATACCGGAGGAGGTGGAATTCTTACCGGTACGGGTGGCGGTAAAGGGCTGGATACGGTTGCAACAGTAATGGTTCCAACGCCTTTTAATCCGGATGAAGTAAGAGATAACCCCGATGTGATGCCGTCTTATCCTGGTGGAACGGAGGGGCTGATAAAATTTTTAAAGAAGAATCTGACCAATCCTAAAGAAATGGAAGAAGGCGAATCAGTAAAAGTGGTTGTAAAATTTGTGGTGGGTTATGATGGTAAATTGAAATCATTTGATATTGTACAGGATGGAGGTGAGGATTTTAATAAGGAAGTGATCCGGGTGTTGAAAAAAATGCCGAGCTGGAATCCAGGAAAATCAAATGGGAGAGATGTTTCTGCTTATTGTTCTATCCCGATACGGTTCGTACCCGCTGATTAATTAAATATTGTATGAACCCCTATAATCCGGGGGTTCATACAAATTTTGTAAATTGCTTTTTTTAATTAAACAAGTTATGGCATTAGAAGAATTTGAAAGAGAAGAACTGGACCCCAAAGAGAAGCGTTATGTAAATATGCGCAGTATGATGGACATGGGTATGGGTATCCTTTGGGTATTGATGGGTATTTTTTTGTTGATTTCAGAAAAGGTTACGGATAAGCTCCCCAAACTGAATGATATTACCTTTAAAATGCTGGGTGGCATTGCGGTTGTGTACGGGTTGTTCCGGATCTACCGCGGGTATAAAAAAAATTATTTCAGGTAATATGAAGTATAAATTATTTCGGTACGCCGGCTATCCGCTTTTCTTTTTTTTAGTAGTATCCTGCAACAATAAATCTGCATCTTCAATTACTGATACTCCTTTGGGTGGTACTATTAACATCAGTGTGGATGAATCGTTCAGGCCTGTAATAGATGAACAGATAAAAGTATATCAGAACAGTTATCCCGGAACAAAGATCATTGCGCATTACAAACCTGAAGCATTATGCCTGAAAGATCTTTTTACGGATACAACCAACAGAATGATTATTGTTACCCGTGGACTTACAGCAAACGAAGAAACTTTTTTTAAAGATACACTTGGGTATGTTCCGCAATGGGGTATGATGGCAACTGATGCAATTGCAATAATTGTAAATAAAAAAAGCAACGATACTTTATTTACGATAGATGATCTGAAAATGAGACTTACAGGAAAAGCTGCTGTAAAAACAAATATGATATTCGACGGAATGAATGCAACCGGTACTGTACGCTTTGCAGTTGATTCAATATTGCGCGGAGGAAGCTTTGATACATCAGTTGTTAAAGCAGTTGCCAACAGCAGAGCAGTGATTGATTATGTTGCTGAAAACGAAGATGCGATTGGATTTGTTGGCATCAGCTGGATTGGAAATCCTGAAGACAGTTCACAGGTTAAAGCGTTGGAAAAAGTTAAAATCGCATGGGTACAATGCGACAGTTGTAAAGACAAACCTTACATCAAACCTAATCAGATTACGATCGCTACACGCGTATATCCTTTGGTACGTGGTTTGTATTATATCGTTAAAGAGAATTTCAACGGTCTGGGATCAGGATTCACAGGATTTTTAAAATTCGAAAGAGGACAGTTGATCTTCCGCCGAGCCTACCTTCAGCCTGAAAAAATGAATTTTGATGTAAGAAGCGTTAATGTAAATACATTAAAGGAAAATCATT
>JBDUCW010000119.1:0-15210 GCA_040003235.1 Ferruginibacter sp.
AATATCGGGAGTAAGCGCGACCGAAATAGTTCTTACATAAAATGCGGAAGTAGCTCATTTGGTAGAGCGCGACCTTGCCAAGGTCGAGGTGGCCGGTTCGAGCCCGGTCTTCCGCTCTGAAATTGATCCCGACTATGTCGGGATTTTTTTTCGATACCCTGCAAAGGGTTGTTTACCCGGGTGGTGGAACTGGTAGACACGTCCCGATTGCAATCGGGATTTGCAGCAATGCAAGTGATGTAAATTTATTTAGTTCTTTATAATTAAAAATGTTTACCCGGGTGGTGGAACTGGTAGACACGCAGGACTTAAAATCCTGTTCGCAGTAATGCGAGTGACGGTTCAATTCCGTTCCCGGGTACAGAAGCGGCTTTGCCGCTTTTTTTATTTTAAGATGTTCGTAACCTATATTTTATATTCAAAAGGTTTTGACCGTTTTTATGTGGGTTCAACTGAAAATATTCATTCAAGATTATTAAGGCATAACAACAAGATGATCCCTTCTACAAAAAAATATATTCCCTGGACAATAATTTATACCGAAGAATTTAAAACAAGGGCAGAAGCATTTACCCGCGAGCAGGAAATTAAAGCGAAGAAAAGCAGGAAATATATAGAATGGTTGATCAGCAGCTCTAAATAATATTATTAACTACGGACTGGTAGACACGTCCCGATTGCAATCGGGATTCGCAGTAATGCGAGTGACGGTTCAATTCCGTTCCCGGGTACAGAAGCGGCTTTGCCGCTTTTTTATTTAAATGAAAGTATGATCAGCTATTGGAGGTTACGCATTCTTCTTCTTAATAATCTCCGCAGCAATACTCACTGCAATTTCGTGTGTGGTCTTGCTGGAAATTTCAATACCCACCGGTGAATATATTTTCTTTAATGCATCTTCTGAAATGCCTTCTTCTTTTAATTCTGCAAACAATGTTTCTATCTTATGCTGACTCCCCAATAATCCCAGATAAAAAAAATCTTTATCCAGCAACTGACGAAGTACAATTTTATCAGTACGATAACCAATGGTCATGATCACAGCATATTCATTCTGAACATTCACAAATGATTTACCGGATTTTTCATAATCAATGGTAAATTTTTCATCAGCAAATGAATTGGCCTCAATCGTATTCAGTTCCGGCCGGTCATCATACAACTTTATATGAAAACCAAGAAAATGCATCATTTCCGACAAAGCCAATCCAATATGACCACCACCGATGATATGTATTACAGGGCGATGATTTAATAATTCTGTATACGACCAGGTTTCTGGCGAACTATATTTGAAACCAGCTGCGGGTTGATCAACAATATCCAATCCCTGTGGAGATAATTGTATGGTAATCTGCGCATCTGCTTCCAGCGCTTTAATAATATTTTCAATTTTAGAAATTAAATTTATTTTTTTTAAAGGAATAAAAACATTCAACTGACTACCCGAGCAGATCATGCCGGACTGGCTATGGGTATGTTCTTTATCATGGTATTGCCGCATCAGCAAAACAGTATCGGCATGCTGTTTCAGAAGATTCTTTGCTTTTTCTACTGATTTAAATTCCATGATACCACCACCGATCGTTCCACAAAAATCATCATCTGCGGCCACCGCCATTTTAAAACCTTTACGTCCGGGAGAACTTCCTTCGCTTTCCAGCACATACAACAGCACCACGTTCATGGATGCATCTAATTTTTTTTTGATGAAAGTCCACACTTCGTTCATTATGATTTCCTGTTTTCAAGTATCTTCTTAAAAGAACGGCTCCGGATCTCTTCCAGTGTAAGTCCTGTTGCCATCACTTCTTCCTCAGTAATTGCACCACTGTTCAGTGCCCGTAAAAAATAATTCAGTAATCCCTGCCCGGTTGCGGCATCATCAAACACATCACCTATCAGTGTTGCTCTTGCAGCTTTCTCAACAAATGTTCTCAATCTTTCTACAGCATCATCATAACTTTCTAAAAAAAATGCAAACACTGCCGCATAACGCATCGGAAATTGCGCAGGGTTCAGATCCCATCCCTGGTAAAAACCATTCCATAAAGAATGACGGATATGATCATAACCTTTTTTCCAGGCACGGTGTACCGTATCGCTGTTTTCTTTAAGTTGTTCTTCTGATAAATTTTCTCCGCGGTGCGGGCCAATGGGCATTGTATTCGTTGCACCATCAGAAAGCCAGATGCCGGTATGGGCCAACGCAACCTTGGTCATGTGGTGTGCAAAATCACAAACGGGATGATCCATCTCCTGGTATTTCGCGGTAATGCTGCAGGACGCCGTATAATCATAAGTACCGAAGTGAGTGGCAATGCATCTTCCCCTGCTGGCTTTAATAAAACGATACAATGGATTAATGCCTTCGCTGTCCATGATCGACTGCGTCGTCTCTACCATCATTTCCATTTTAAGCATTCCTTTTTTTATTTTTAATTCATCTTCCAGTATCTCAAAAAAATCGGTAAGTGTGCTTACCTGTTCGGGGATCGTCACCTTGGGTAACATAACAATAAAATTATCCGGTAATAAACCATTGGTTGCTTTAACGAGTGTGGTCACAAAAATATCCAGCGTACGCAGACCGCGTTCTTTCATTTCTTCTGTAAAAGGTTTGATGCGGATGCCGATAAAAGGCGGCAATGTTTTTTGCTGCATTCCTTTTGCAACTTCCTGCGCAGCACTTATTGCAGTGGCATCTTCTTCTTCATTACTTCGGTTGCCATAACCGTCTTCAAAATCTATCCGGAAATCCTCACTGGCTTCTGTCTTTAATTTTTTAATTACTTTATTATATACTTCAAAACTCAGTCTCGCAGGATGCTTTTTCTTTTCAGCATCCGTCAAATGTTCGTAGCCTTTTATAATTCCTTCAGCAGAATCATGACTTACTTTTTCAATGCCATCCAGGTGAAATATTTTTCCGAAACTTAAAAAATCAGGAGCATAGGTATTGAATATCTCCAAAGCCCGAACAGCAAGGGTTTGAGCGGCATCGTATTTAAAAAGATTTGCACCACCATACAATGTGTGCACAGGCTGCCGTTCTGTTCGGTCGCCCGGATATATTTTTTGAAAAGCAGTATTGGCTTCAGCAAGGCTGTTGAATAATTTTTCTCTTTTAGTTGCAGGAATTGAAAGGCTCATCTTTTTTTATTTTTTTTGTTAGCAGACATTCGTTCATTGGTCATCATCGTTGTGCTTGCCCCGACGAGCCTCATTAAAAGGCGGAACTCGGGGTCACTCACTTGTACAACATTTCTTCATTTAGCAACTTTGTAAAACAATAAGATGTGAAACATCACAAATCATCAAATTACCAAATCGTTTTTAACTTCCTCTATATGTTGAATATCCAAAAGGATTGATCAATAACGGTACATGATAATGTGCATCATCAGACAGCATAAACTGTATCTCCACTTCCGGATAAAAGGTTTCTATATCCCTGTCGAAAAAATAATTACCTGTCACAAAAACCAATTTATAAATTCCGGGTATTAATTTTTTTCGCTGTGGCAACAGATCACCGATCCTGCCATCTTTATTGGTAATGCCCTGCGCCATTACCTGCCATTGATCTTCGGGGCAGTGCAATAAGCGTATGGAAATATTATAACCTGGTTTGCCGATAGAAGTATCAAGCACATGCGTGGTAAGCTGACTGACTCCTAAAAAGCTCCAGTTTTCTTCAGGCATCAGTTTTTGCAAACGGATGATCGTGATCTTATGCTGTTCGCCCATTGCAATATCCAGTTCTTCTTTTTCTGAATTATTGATCCTGTCATTGAGCAGGCGCAACATTTCATCAGCAGATTTACCGGTGGCGCAAACGATGAATATAAAACCGAATTTATTTTCGTAAGTTTTGTTGGCGTGCAATAATGCAGTGATGGTTTCGGCCGTTGCTTGCGTAATGCCAGATTGTTCATCACCGGCAAATTTTTTCTGTAAACTCTTCGTGTCGCCGATTTTTGGGTGATGATCAAAAGACGCAAGCCAATCCGTTTTTTTACATTGATCATACCAGGTATGTGTTGCAGCGTCAATCATTTCTTCTGCTGTTGCAAAAGGAAAATGATCCATCATCGAAGCCACCCAATGATCAGATCCGCAACAGGAAAATAATTCCTTTGCAGCAGCTGTTTTATCAAGCTTATTGAAATCATTAAACTTCATCATAAATACTAAACCTATTAAATTTTTTAAACTATTTCAGCGATGCACCCTGTTCTATCCAGCACCTGATCAGGTCTCTTTCTATCTGGGTCATATTCGTTTTATTATTTTGTGGCATTGTCCGCGTAACAACAACCCGTTGCATAATAAGATCTTTTTTCTTCAGAATACCATCCGGCGTATCATACATCACGCCATTCGGCGCTGTCTTATAAAAATCATCTGTGGGCTTTGCTGAATGGCAGGCCACACAACGGTTCTGGATGATAGCATTCACTTCTGTAAAACTTACGGGGCCTTTACATTCACCCGGATTTTTTGGGGGCGCCGAAATAAAACAGGCAGCCAGTAAAATTATAACGGATACCGGCATTACCCAAACAGCCTGGCGCTTTTTTTCACGAAGGTTAAGATAATGCTTTACACCTGCAGCGCCTAATGAAATGATGGCTAATATCAACCAGGGATATTTATAACCAAAGGTGGAAGGAAAATGATTGCTGACCATTACAAACAAAACCGGCAGCGTAAAATAATTATTGTGCAGTGAACGCGCCAATGCATTTTTTCCCAGTTGCGGATTCAGTGGCAGACCATCTTTCGCAGCTTTTACCATTGCTTTCTGCGAAGGAATGATCACAAAAAAAACATTGCCCACCATGATACTGCCGATCATAGCACCGAAATGAATATAGGCTGCCCTGCTGTTGAACACATGACTGTAGAAAAATGCAAAACCAACCAGGATAATGATTCCGGTAACGGCAAACAGTAACTTGCTTTTTTTAAGCAGTGTTTTGCAAAGCAGATCATATAGTATCCATGCGGCAATAAAAGAACTTATTCCAATTGCAATGCCCTGACTGGAACTGATATCGAGAATATTCTTATCAATCAGAAATGCAGAAGCATTGAAATAATAAACAACGAAAAGCAGGCAGAAACCCGAGAGCCAGGTGAAATATGCTTCATACTTAAACCAATGCAGATGTTTTGGAATGACAGCAGGTGCAGTTTTATATTTTTCTAAATAATAAAAACCACCACCATGTACGGCCCAGAGATTACCGGCCAATTCATCACGGACATTTTCTGTACGGTTCAAAGCATTTTCTAAAAAAACAAAATAGAAAGATGCACCGATCCATGCAATGCCGAAAGTAATGTGCATCACTCTTACAATAATATTCAGCCATTCCATTAAATGCGCTTCCCATGGCGTTCCTTTTACAGCGAGGTAAGTACATGCAATGGCTGCAACAATCACCAGTACAATGCCGGCATATATACAATTCTGCGCAGTATGGCATTTGGCTTCGAGCTTCTCTGAATCCTCAGCACTGTATTTTTTCATCAACGCAGGTAAATTATAAGACATGACCATGAGCATGATCAGAATTCCGGCAAGCAATGCGTATATTAAAATGTAAAACAAATGTGTTAATAAATTGAAAATTGAAAATTAAGAATTAATAATTCTTTCGGTTTGATGATTATTTTTTTAATAAAATGTTTAATGTCTTATTGCCCTTGCGTCGGCAATCTCTTATTGTGGAGGCACGAACAGGATTATCGCTTCATGCTTCCCCATAACCTCAGCCTGCTTACACCACCATCGGGAAAAATATTTAACCGTACATGCGACACTGGTTGATGCTGATCAATTTCTTTTATGAATTCGTGTTCATGATCGGCACTTAGTTTCTGTGCCGGTAAAATCAATTGCCAGTTTATATTTTCCCCGGTAACAATTGAATCATCATTACTGCTGCAGGCTTCGATAGAACAACTGTCTGGATAATTGCCTTTGAAATGACAGGTATCAACAATAATTTTTTCAATGATACCTGGCGTTGCCAGTTTTAATATTACCCAATCCCTGTTATTGGGTGTGCGGTTGCGTTTGGTTTCCCAGCCATCACCCATATTAATTCCGCGGCCCGGCATTATGAGGTTACTCATATCACTAAAGAACATATCGTTGCAGGCAATTGCTTTGCCGCCATTAATTGCAGCAGCAAGATCGATCTCTTTATTGTTATCAATAATAGTCCAGTTTTTGAACACTTCACCATAAACACGGAAACGTGCTACGCCACCATCGGGATAAATATGCAGACGAACATGCGTAAAAATTTCATCACTGCTGCTTTCATAAAAATTTCTGCTGCCTGCATCAAGATGTGATACTGATAAAATCTCTTTCCATTGAATTTCATCATCCCAGTTTTTTACAGGTGCGGCATCTTCCAGAAAAACCGCTTCAACAGATGCCTTTGGCGGATGATTGCCCAGAAAAAAATTCGTGTCGATATCAAAGCCGGTAATTTTTCCGGGCGTGGCTAATTGTATCACGGCCCAATCATGGCCGGGCGTGCGTTTGCGGCGGCTTTCCCATCCGTCCATCCATTTGCCGCGATCGGTATATTTGTCGGTAATAAAAATACCGCGACCGCCTTTGAGCAGGTTTTCTTTTTCTGCAAAAAAATCATCTGTTGCAAATAAAACTTTCCCACCTAATCTTTCAGCCGAAAGGTCTGTCAGTTTGCTGAAGGCCGGTGCTTCTTTAATGATCTCTTTTACTTTTTCAAATGCCATATATCGTGCGTTATTTTTTATCAGGAATTCTGAATCCGATCCTTTCGCGTTCTTCCCATTTTTTATGTTCCGTTTTTTCTTCCAGTAAATTTTCTATGGTGTCATAGATCTGGCTCAGTTGTACATCGTGTTCACCCAACCGGTCGCTCAATTCTTTCAATTGCTTTGTGATGCGGTTCTGTCCAGCAACTGCTTCTTTCATTGTAATGAATGCTCTTACAATTGCAATATTCATCTGCACTGCTTTACTGCTTCTTAAAACGCTCGCCAACATGGTAACTCCGTGTTCGGTAAATGCATTCGGCATCAAAGCTTTCGAACGATGTTTTTGCGAACCGGTCACAATCTGTGACCGGTTGTTTTTTTGTAAACTGGTCACAGATTGTGACCGGTTGTCTGCAATACCAGCATTTTCCAGCTGTATTGATTCCCATTCTTTTCTGGTAAGCCTGAACATAAAATCTTTTGGAAAACGCGTTATATTTCTTTTAATGGCCTGATTCAATACTTTAGTGCCCACACTGTATAATTCAGCAAGATCAAAATCCAGAATGACGCGCTGTCCCCTTATTTCATAGATCCTGTTCCGGATCAGCAATGTTTTCATGATTTATTTTTTAGCGAGGACAATCCGGCCTGCATTTTTCAGTTCCTGTTTTTTATTTTCATAAACAGTAGATCCGTTTACAATCGCATATTCAATCGTACCAAACATATCTTCGCCAATATAAGGACTTATTTTATGACGAAACAGAATTTCTTCTGCATTAATAATGTGTTTTTCATCGGGATTCCATGCAGTAAAATCGGCATCATAGCCCACTTTTAAAAAACCTTTTCTGTCATCAATCTTTAAAAATTGCGCTGGATGTTCCGTAAGTAAAGGAATAAATTTTTCCAGTGATATATTTTCTTTTAAAGCAGTCCAGGAAGCAGGCAATAAAAACTGAAGACCTGCAATACCACCCCATGCTTTTTTAAAATTACCACTGATGATTTCTTTAATGGCCGGTGGAGCAGGAGAGTGATCGGTCGAAATAAAATCCAATATGCCATCAGCCAATGCTTTTTTCAATTGCTCATTGTTTTCTTTTTCACGGATGGGTGGTGCACATTTGTAAAGACAATTTCCATCAGGAATATTTTCCGCATTGAAATAAATATATTGTGGACAGGTTTCGGCAGTCAGTGGTAACCCTTCAGCCTTTGCGTTTTTAATCTGTTCCAATGCTTCCGCAGAAGACACATGAACAATATGCACAGCGCACTTGTATTTGCGGCACAACTTAATCATCAAAGCAATGGCGTCGTTCTCCCATTGTTTGGGACGGCTGGCTAAATATTTTTTATAATTGACCGGATCATTTTCAAGACCGGTCTCAATTTCATTTTCAAATAATTCACAATGCACGAGTAACGGAATATGATGCTTCGCAATGACGGGCATTGCCTCATCCAGATCTTTTTCTGTTACGTTTGGAAATTCATCAATGCCTGAATGCGTAAGAAAACATTTGATGCCCAATACGCCGGCATCAATCAATGCTTC
The DNA here is from genome assembly GCA_040003235.1 of Ferruginibacter sp. Classification (GTDB taxonomy): domain Bacteria; phylum Bacteroidota; class Bacteroidia; order Chitinophagales; family Chitinophagaceae; genus Ferruginibacter. The sequence continues at coordinate 8,333 of JBDUCW010000119.1, forward strand.
CAGGTGTTTTGTATTGCCGGGAATCAATCCGCCATAAAAACCAACGTTCACATTCAATTTATTTTTTGTGGCATTTATTTTTTCATTGAAAGCTTTTAAAGTAGTCGTAACCGGACTTGCATTTAACGGCATATCAATGATAGTTGTCACAGCACCTGCAGCCGCAGCCTGAGTAGCTGTATCAAATCCTTCCCAATCTGTTCTGCCCGGTTCATTGATGTGAACATGTGCATCAATTATGCCGGGCATAATAATATGATCGCCCGCATCTGTTGCACCGGATAATTTTGAAAAATGAATACCGGTTATAAGGCCTTCTTCATAAACGATAGTAGCAGGCTGCAGTTTATTTTCTATCCAGCAACGCGAACTATATATTTTTTGCGAAGTATTCATTTTAATTTAAAGGCTGCTGTTTCCAGGAAATATTAATATAAATTCATCAACACTTTTTCAGGCGTGATTGGCGCTGCATAAGGAACAGCCGCTTTGGGATTGAATGCCAGCACTGCATTCCGGATAGCAAAATATGCACCAATGCCATACATCAAAGGAGGTTCTCCAACTGCTTTTGATTTTAAGATCGCCATATCATTGCCGGCTGTATGTAAAAAATGAACGTCAAGTTTTTTCGGTACAGAATAAATATCAGGGATTTTATAAGTACTGAGTGCATTGGATAATAATTTACCATTTTCATTGTAAACAATTTCTTCCATCGTCATCCAGCCAATACCCTGAACAATACCACCTTCGCATTGGCCGAGATCAACTGTAGGATTCATACTCGAACCAAAATCGTGTACAGCATGCACCGCATCAATTTCATAAGTACCGCGTAGACAATCAACCGTTACCTGTGTAAGTGCAGTACCGTATACATGATAAGCAAACGGGTGGCCTTTCTCAATCGTTTTATCAAAATGAATAATGGGCGTAGCGTAATGACCTTTGGCACTGAGACTGATGCGTTTCATAAAAGCTTGTTGAATGAGATTCTTCCAGTTGAAAACAGAAGCTTCATCATCAATATAAACAACGCCGTTTTTTATTTCAATAGAACTATCGATCTTATCTGTCAATTCTGTTTTAATAAAAGTATGCAGGCGTTCATTGATCTGTCTGCACGCATCCAGTACAGCTTTGCCATTCAGGTCTGCAGTGGAACTTGCGGCGGAGGGCGAAGTATTGGCAACTCTGGTAGTATTGGTCGTTTCCAGTTTTATTTTTGAAGTTGAAATACCAAGTGTAGCAGCAGCTACCTGCATCATCTTGGCATTTAATCCCTGTCCCATTTCCACACCGCCGGTGCTAACGCCAACGGTCCCATCAGAATAAATATGTACCAACGCTCTTGCCTGGTTCATCATGGTATTGGTAAAAGAAATACCAAAACAAACCGGCATCAATGAAAATCCTTTTTTATAAAAATCATTGCTGTTGTTAAAAGCATTCACCTCTTCTTTTATTTTTTTAAGATCATAATGTTCTTCCATTTTGTTCCAGCAATGTTTTGCTTCACAATGATGAACGATCTGTCCGTACGATAATTCATCTCCATCATCCATCATATTTTTTCGCTGGATAATATTTGTATCAATACCGATTGATTTTGCCACATGATCTATGGCCGATTCGATCACAAACATTCCCTGCGGCCCACCGAAACCACGAAAGGCTGTATTAGGCGGAAGATTTGTTTTGCAGGAATGTGCAGTCACACTGACGTTCGGAATAAAATAACTGTTGGTCGCATGAAACAATGTTCTTTCTAAAATAGCAGGAGAAAGATCTGCAGCAGCGCCACCGTTCTGATAGAAAGTTGCTTCGTATGCGATGATCTTATAGGTTTCATCAAGACCAATTTTATAATCACTGCTGTAAGGATTTCTTTTACCGGTCATGCGCATGTCTTCCATCCTGTGAAGAATACATTTTGCCGGACGTTTTAAAACATAAGACGCAAGTGCAGCCATGGCGCCCCAGGTAGAAGCCTGATCTTCTTTGCCGCCAAAGCCACCACCCAGGCGGCTTACATCTACTTCAACACTGTTCATACCAACGCCCAATACTCTTGCTACTGTACGTTGTACTGCAGTAGGGCCCTGTGTAGATGAAAAAACTTTTACACTGTTGTGTTCGGTTGGATAAGCATAAGCCCCTTGTGTTTCCAGGTATAAATGTTCCTGCCCATTGGTGCTGGCCTGTCCTTCAAAAATATATTTACAATTTTTAAATGCAGCAGCAGCATCGCCCATTACAAATTTTCTGGAAGCCGATAATAATTTTCCCTGCGCAAATGCAACGCGTGGATCAGTAATAACAGGCAGCGGTTCAATTTCTATTTTTATTTTAGCCAATGCATCTTCGGCAGCATCTTCATTTTCTGCTGCGATCAACAGGATGGGTTGTCCCATAAAATGCACTTCATGATCGGCCAGTAATGGTTCGTCTGGAATGATACCACCGATCTGGTTCTCGCCTGGAATATCTTTGCAGGAAAATATTTTTACAACGCCTTCCATTTTTTCTGCTTCGGCAAAGTCAATACTTTTAATAGTTCCGTGTGCAATCGGCGAATCAAAAATTTTCAGGAATAGCATCCCTTCCATTACAGGAATATCATCTACATACATTGATCTTCCGGTAACATGATTTGGCGCATCAATATTTCCGAGACTTTTTAAATCGGGTTCTGCAGGGAGAGATGTGAACTTTTCTTTTTTAATAGTATCCATTATAATAATTAAAATGCCGGTTGCAATAATATTTCTTTCAGAACATTTTTATTGATACCGGCAAAATGCGCCAGGAATAATTGTCTTAATAATAATCTTTTATAATCTGCCGTGCCTCTTGCATCGCTGATGGGTGCAATCTCTTCGTTCATTATTTTGATTCCTTCTTTTAATGTTGCTGCACTTATTTTTTTATTTTTCAGGAAAGCAACCGTATTAAATAAATATTTCGGAAAAGGAGCAACGCCTCCTGCGGCGAGATGAACATCTTCAATCGTTCCGTCATTATTCAGTTGGAACATGCACGCACTGTTGACAGATGCGATATCCAGGTGAGTCCGTTTGCAAACCTTTTCAAAATTAAAAACAGCAGCTGAAGGCAATGAAAAACTAATCGATTCAATGAATTCATCTTTGGTCTTATCCAATTGTTTATAGCCCTTATAAAAATCTTTCAGCAATACAGATCTTTTCGTTGCGTGATTGCTCAAAGTAATTTCAGCATTCAATGCCAGAAAGAAAACGGTCATGTCACCAATGGGAGATGCATTTACAATATTGCCGGCAATGGTCGCCATATTACGGATAGGCGTTGAAGAAACGAGTTTGATATGTTTAGCAAGATCAGGAAAATTGTTTTGTATAAGAATTGATTCTGCAAAGTCGGTCACAGTTGTTGATGCACCGATAATATATTTTTCATTTTCAAAGCGGACGCCTTTAAGTGAGGCGGTATCAAAAACATGATTGGTCGCGGAGCGCTTTACCAGGCTGTGTTTCTGAACGATCAGGTCCGTACCGCCACCGATTATTAAAGTTCCGTTTTCATCATTTATATTTTCAGCAGTTGTTTTTAATTGCTGCAACCTGTTGGCAATATCGTTGAAATAGGCAGGAATAAAATTATTCGAAATCAACCAGTCCATGGTTGTTTCTCCCGGCTTTTCATTCATTTTTTCTGAAAGCATTTCAGCTGCTCTTTCGATCGATTTATATCCAGTGCACCGGCATATATTTCCATCGATCGATGCAATGGCCTGCTGATAATTCTTTGCAGTTTCATTCATCACAAAACCGGTAAGTGACATGACAAAACCGATTGTACAGAAGCCGCACTGTGTTCCGTTGGTATCTACCATTGCCTGTTGCACCGGTGAAAGATCAGCCATGTTGATTCCTTCTACTGTAACAATATGTTTGCCCTGCGCATTACCTAATGGCATCAGGCAACTCGTCATGCTGCGGTAAATAAGCTTGCCATCTTCCCGATCACCCACAAGTATCGTACAAGCACCGCAGTCACCTTCACGGCAACCGATCTTGGTCCCGGAAAGTCTTTTATGATAACGTACAAAATCCAGCACTGTACTTCCGGAAGGTTGATTGGTAACTACGGTTTGATTATTTAAAATAAAGCTGATCATCAATAAGAGATTTTTTTTATGCTGGCGTTCCATTTTTCAAATGCCAACAAAGCTTCATCTCTTAAAACCTGGCGGGTAAATAATTTTCTTTCGGCAATAGGTTTGGCAATCTCTTCATAAATAAACTGATCGTCAAAATCAATAGAAGCAGCGTCTTCTTTACTGTTGGCATAATATAATTTATCAGGCCTTGCCCAGTAAATAGCGCCGAGACACATCGGGCAGGGTTCGCAACTGGCGTATATCTCACAGCCTTCGAGTTGAAAGCTATTCAGAAACTTACAAGCTTCACGAATAGCTACTACCTCCGCATGTGCAGTAGGATCGTTGTGTGCAGTAACGCAATTGGAACCCCGTGCAATGATCTTTCCGTCTTTTACAACCACTGCTCCGAAAGGGCCACCTTTTCCTTCTTCAACATTTGAAATAGAAAGCCGGATGGCTTCCTGCATGAAGTTCATTTTTTCTTTTTCATCCATATGGCAAAAACTTGTTGATAAAGATAAGCATAGATGCTGAATTGCAGAATCCCGCGTTATGATTAGTAAGTAGTGAGTAATAAATAAAAAAGCCTCAGCATTGCTGAGGCTTGTGCCCGGGAAAGGAATCGAACCTTCACACCCTTGCGAATGGCAGATTTTGAGTCTGCTGCGTCTACCAATTCCGCCACCCGGGCGACACATTCCTCTAAACATTTAAAAACTCCGAATGTTTAAGGGCTGCAAATATAGAGGGAAAATTAAAAATTAAAAATTAAAAATGGATTGTCTGTTTACACACTTACATTAAAATCACGCAGTGCATCATTCAGACTTGTTTTAAGATCGGTACTCGGTTTACGTTTGCCGATGATGAGTGCGCAGCCTACACCGAATTCGCCTGCGGGGAATTTCTTTGTATAACTACCGGGGATCACCACACTGCGTGCAGGTACACGTCCTTTCATTTCTATGGGTTCATTGCCGCTAACATCTATGATCTTGGTACTTTGCGTTAATACAACATTGGCTCCGAGCACTGCTTCTTTTTCAATGATTACACCTTCTACCACAATGCAGCGGCTGCCGATAAAACAACCGTCTTCAACAATGACCGGACTTGCCTGCAATGGTTCCAGTACACCACCAATACCTACGCCACCACTCAGGTGCACGCCCTTGCCGATCTGCGCACAACTGCCTACGGTTGCCCAGGTATCTACCATCGTTCCCTCATCAACATAAGCTCCGATATTTACATAGCTCGGCATCAGCACCACATTTTTTGCCAGGTATGCACCATATCTTGCAACAGCATGCGGCACTGCCCTTACCCCCAGTTGCGCATAGCCGCTTTTCAATTTCATCTTATCATAAAATTCGAATGGCGGTAAAGTAAAGGTTTCCATTTGCTGTATCCCGAAATATAAAAGGATCGCCTGTTTAACCCATTCATTTACCTGCCATCCCTGTTCAGTTGGCGAGGCGGTACGTAACCGGCCTTTATCTACTTCTTCAATCACTTCCCTGACAGCGTTGCTATATTTATCTTCTTTTAATAACTCACGGTTGGAATAGGCTTGGCTGATCAGTAATTGTAAATCCATTGTATATATTTTTGCAAACTTACTATGTTGAAACAAAAAACAAAAAAGCATTTTAATTGATACCTTTGAATCGCATGCAAAAATTTTTAATCATACAGACTGCTTTCATCGGCGATGTTGTGCTGGCTACAGCTTTGGTTGAAAAACTGGGCATGTATTTTCCGGACGCGCAGATCGATTTTTTGCTGCGTAAAGGAAATGAAAGCCTGCTGTCCAACAATCCTCATCTGAATGAAGTGTTGATCTGGAACAAAAAAGAAAATAAGTACGGTAATTTTTTTTCGATACTGAAAAAAATAAGAAAGAATAAATATGGCAGGGTCATTAACCTGCAGAGATATTTTTCAACGGGATTTCTCACGGCTTTTTCGGGAGCCAGGCAAACGATTGGTTTTGATAAAAACCCACTCAGCTTTTTATTCAGCAAAAAAATAAAACATATTATCAGTAAGGTTGCTCCGTATAAACATGAAGTACAAAGAAACAATGACCTGATTAAAGAATTTACTGATGACGAGTTTACGAAAACTAAATTATATCCTTCTTCAGCCGATGAAAATGCTGTCAGCAATTATATCGGGTCAACTTTTATAACCATGAGTCCGTCGAGTGTTTGGTTTACCAAACAATATCCCATTGAAAGATGGATAGAACTGATCGATGCCATTCCTGAAACCACTAAAATTTATCTGCTGGGAGGAAAAGAAAATATAGCAGAATGCGATCTCATCATTTCCAAAATAAAAAGAAAACAGATCAATAATCTTTCCGGACAACTTAGTTTTTTGCAGTCAGCTGCCTTGATGCGTTCTGCAATAATGAATTATGTAAATGATTCGGCACCGCTGCACTTTGCTTCCGGAGTCAATGCACCGGTGACTGCAATTTTCTGTTCTACCATTCCCGCTTTTGGGTTTACGCCTTTATCTGACGTTTCCGTTATTGCAGAAATTGATTATAAACTTTATTGCCGTTCATGTGGCTTGCATGGAAGAAAATCCTGTCCTGAAAAACACTTTAAATGTGCTTACGATATCAGACTTGAAAAATTACTGGCTCCATTAAACAGATCGGCAGATGCAGCAATTTGAAACTGATATCAAAGCATGTATAACCGTCCTTCAAAAAGGC
>JBDUCW010000120.1:0-15194 GCA_040003235.1 Ferruginibacter sp.
TTTTATACAATGAAATGTTTAAACAGGCTCGGTGAACTGCTGAGCTGTCTTCAACAGTGCTATTGTTTTTATTACACGAATTTTTAGATTGCGATCTCTTGCGCATATAGAAGGAAGCTTTGATTTAAAAAACTTTAAACGCCTTAAACGGAATACCCGGTTTCAAACGGTCTTTGGCCAGAATTACCCAATGCAGGGTATATATCGTTAGCAACTCTTTTACTAGGTTTGAATAAAATAAACAATCATGCAAAAGAATATTTTTTCTTTTTTATTGCTTTCCGTTTTTTTAGTTTCAGGATCATTTGCCAACGCCACTGCAGGGCCTGCTAAAATTGCGGGAGTATCCCTTCATCAAAAACCGGTTGCCGATAGTGTTCAGATTTATGTGAAGACACTTACCGGTAAAACAATTATCATCCGTACGCTATTAACTGACACCATTGCCAGTATTAAATTACAGATCCAGGATAAGGAAGGTATTCCGCCGGATCAGCAGCGCCTGATCTTTGCAGGTAAACAACTGGAAGATAAAAAAACCCTGGCTGATTATGCTATCGGAGCGGAAGCTGTGATACACCTGGTGCTTCGGCTGAGAGGGAGTTAAAGAATTTGTGTTTAGTGTGACGGAGGATGTGAAACAAATAATTTTATAACACGAATTTTGAACACGAATTACACGAATGAATACAATTTTTATTACACGGATTTAAAAAAGGATTACACAGAGGGTTACAATCTTATTACACTAATTGAGTCGAATTAGACGAATGTGTAAAAGAAGAATTTGGTTTAAAAAAGCTTGAAACTAATAAATATTATTACGACTAAGAATCAAAAGAATTCCTAATTCTTCATTTTTAATTCTTAATTAACCTTCGGTGCTATCGACACAGCGGCTACCGTAGAAACCACTCCATTTACTTTCACATTTTCAAACGTCAATGTTTTTATATTACCCAATTCGAGTGTTGGAGTTTTTAATTGTACGTCAACATTTTTTAAAGTGATATTGCCAAATTCCGTATCCGGATTGCCGGTGATCTTCCCGAGTGAACTGTTGCCCGTTCCTGTTACATTACTGATGGTTATATTACGCACAATCGATTTTGGAGGTGACTGCCCTTTCAGATCGAAGTATTGTGACCATGGTGAAATATTGAAGAGTACGCCCCCGTTTTCCATCGTGATATCTTTCAGACTGATATTCTCATATTGCTGTGGTGTATCGGGACGAAGTTTTAACCGTAACACCGTTGGCTTACGCGTAATGCAACGTTCTACATTTACGTCACGCACAATGGTGGCTTCGCTGCCGCAGGTGACAATGCCGCCACCTGCTTCAAATATGCAATCGAGAATATGAATGCGTTCTACCGGCGGACTGCTGGTATCCTGCAAAGCAAATGGCCCTTTGGTTCCTTTCAATGCAATGCAGTCATCACCCACGGAGAAAAAACATTTGCTGATGGCAATATCCTGACCGCAATCCACATCAATACCATCTGAACTCGGCGCATGAGCGGGCTTTGGTCCGTCAGGTGCATTGAAGCTGCAGTTTTGTACCGTTACATGATTGCATCTGTACAAATGGAGATTCCAGAAACCGGAGTTTTTATAATTGATGCCGCTGATGATCACATCTGCCGAATTCTGAATAAAAGTAAGTCTTGGACGTGGTACACTTAAGTTGGTTGTTTTGCTGTCGATATCACGTTTACTGTAAAATTCTTTCCAGAAAGGTTCACCGCTTCCATCCAGTGTTCCCGGTCCTGTTATGCGGAGATGATCTACTTTATCTCCATTCAATAATGCAGCAGGCCATAATTCAAAATGCCCTTCGATCCTTGTCATCATTTTGGGATAATCATTGATATCCGTAGAACCTTTCAATACAGCACCTTCCTGTATTTCCAGGTTGACGCCGGGCCTGAGAAAAACGGAACCGCTTAAAAATATTCCTTTAGGTATTATAACCGTACCGCCTTTTTTTGCGCATTCATCCATGGCTGACTGAATGGCTTTACTGTTGAGTGTTTTACCATCGCCCACTGCGCCGAAGTCAGTAATGATGTATTGCTTTTCAAGATTATTGTGTGACGGAATTTTAAAGCCTGTTGCCAGGAATATAATAAAGAGCAGTGAAAAATTGAAGCGTTTATTCATCAGGTATTGATTTAGTAATTTGAAGATTTAGTGATGAAATACATTTTCAGAATTTGGATTCGTCTGATTTAAGGATTGGTGAACTGATAACTAGTCTGATAAATCTAATACCCTGACGAATCCGAATTCAGACAAAGAAAAACAAGATCGTTGTCTGAACTAAGTTAGCCATTGTTACCGGTATTAATTGTGGAAGAACATTTAAGCCAAAAAACAAAATTCAGATATGAATTATACATATTCCAGCTTGTTTAAAAGATGAAGACAGATTAATAACCAGCTGCAACCGATTATCAATCCGGCGAGAACATCGCTTAAGTAATGAACCTGAAGGTACACGCGGCTGAAGCTAATGCTGAGGATGAGTAAAACGGTAAATATTGTAAACAGTGTTTTTAGAGAAGGAGCGATTCCGGTGTGCAGCAACATCTGCAATAACAATCCATAAAAACATACCGCCATAATCGCATGGCCGCTGGGAAAACTTTTACCTTTTGCTTCGAACAGTAATGGTACAGCCGGACGGTTGCGGCGAAACAGTTGCTTCAGCATAAACATCAACAGTAAACTGCTGAGCGATACGAGTAAAACATTCAACGCATACCAATGCTGATGACCCAGGAAAAAAAACAGTGCAATCAGCAGCAGATTCGCCGGGATTAAAAACTGATGCTTTCCTAAAAAAGTAATGCCCAGCATGATTCGGTTATTGCCAGGCGAATGTAAAGCCTGCAGGCTTGTAAAAATGCGGAGGTCAGCCGGTTTGTATTTCCTGAGGTACCCGCGCAGCAAAAAAACGACAGCCGATGTGATCAAAACAAACAATAACAGGGACAAAACAATCTCCGTTACGATGTACCAGGTGATGTGATTATTTTTTAGCGTGGGAAACATGCAGCTGCTGTTACAAATTGCGTGCGTATATTTTTTATTTGCTGATGAGGAATGAAGCGTTATCGCGCAGAGTCGCAAAGAGGTTAAGCCGCTAAAAGAGGACTGCCTTTGCTCCTTAGCAGCTTTGCGTGGAAAAAAATTGGCTTGATTGTTTTCATAGTAAGCAGCAATCAGCAGAATGGAATGTGTCACACAAAGCTGTTAAGAATTAACGCAACTTGGCACCTTAGCGTCTTTGCGTGAAAAAATTTGCGAAACTATTTTTCAAGATTGCAGCAATAACGGTTGGTTAAGATTTAATTGATCTGAGCGGTCAATGTTTCTTTTACTTATATTTACTACATAAAAAACTAAACCATCATGGCAACAAAGAAAACTTCTAAAAAAGCAACAGAAGAAAAATCAACGATCATCAAAATTGCAGAAGCAATCGGTACTGCAGCGGGTGAAATCGCAGTAAAAAAAGACCAGGTAGTTGAAATGGCTTCGAATGCAATCGAGACGGTGAAAACGAAACTGCATAATATCACAGCACCTAAAAAAGGATCTTCAAAAAAAGCGGCTCCTAAAAAAGCAGTGAAAGCGGTAGTTAAAAAAGTGGAGAAAAAAATCAAGCCTGCTGCAAAAAAAGTGAGCAAGGCCGTTGCGTCAAAGAAAAAAGCAGTTGTGAAAAAAGCAGCTTCGGTAAAGAAGGCTGTAAAGAAAACAGTTAAAAAAGCAGTAAAGAAAGTTGCAAAGAAGGCAGGGCGTAAAAGATAATTTTTTTATTACACGGATTTTAAAAGGATTACACGGATTACAGTTTCTAATTCAGTGGCTGGTAGAATACCGGCCACTTTAATTTTAATAATGTTGACCTGTTATAGTTCACGCTCTCAATTATTTCTAAAACTTCTGCGCAATATAGCTGCAAGGTTATTTATTTTTTTCTCCCGAAATTCATATTCCATCCCAGTTTCTCTGAATATACTTTTATAAAGCAGGCGCCGTAATAGAGAATGAATGAAGTATAAAATACAAACAAGAGTACCAGTACAAATGATCCTGAAGCGCCATAAAGTCCGCCGACATTTCCATTGATCAGCAATATGCGCATAATATATCTGCCAATGGAAAATAAAATGCCGGTAAGCAATCCCCCGACCATGGCTGCTTTCCAGCGGGGCCTTCCATCAGAATTGAAGCGGAATAAAATAATAAACCAGGCAGATACAATGATAATGCTGGTCAGCTCACTGAAGATGAGTTTGAAATAAAAACTGCTTAGCCTGAATGTTTCAATATAATTGCCACCCATGGTTTCAAGGCTCTTGAACAGCAGGTTGGCTAAAAACAAAATGCCAACGAGCAGGATCACCGCAAATGATTTCAAACGGCCCAGGATAGTACCGGTAACACTTCGATTTTCCTTCCGATCCGTTTTCCAGATCTGGTTGAAAGAATTTTTTATTACTGTGAATAATGTTGTGGCAACAAAAAACAAAAACACGCCGCCTAGCAGCAGTACATACCAGCTGTTGCTGAATCCGCGGATGCTGCGGATCACATTTCTTACCTGGTCCGCTCCCTCCGCACCAAGATTATTTGCAAGGTTATCAATCAGGCCGCTTCCGATCATTCGTGGAGTAAAGAAAAAACCAAACAGCTGTGCCAGTAAAAATACAATCGGGGGAAGCGCAAAAGTGGTGAAGAATGCAGTGGCACCGGCCATCCGCAACGGATCATTCTTTCGCAATAATTGCAACGAAGGCATAAAGCTTCCAAAGAAGTGCGAAAGCTTTGACATATGGTTTGAAGATCTGAGCATTGATGATTTAATACCAGAAGTATGCAATATTTATTCTTTATCGGTCAGTTGATATTCTTTTTGTAAAAACGCGAGAACACGCATTGCTTTTAATTTCACTGCAGTCATCTCCATTTTTACCAATATAGCTATTGTTTGATAATACAGAAAGTCGTTGTAGAACTGCCCCATTAATGCAGCGTCATGATGGAGCAGAAAGTCGTGACTGTTTTTATTAAGTGAATCAACAACTGCTTTCTGAGCTTCTTTTGTTTTAGCGGCTGACAAAGGTTCCACTATACTTTGCATATCGAGCAGGCCACCCATTTCATGCACCGTGGTGGTCAACAGGTCGCCCAATACTTTTTCATCAATCAATGCCGACTTGACTTTTGCGTCGTAAGCCAGGATGCTGTCTACTGCAGCTTTGTTTTTAATGAGTAACATGCCTCCGGAAGATTTGACCTGCTGCAGGGTTGCATCTGTATAAATAAAATCTTCGAAACCCGCAACGGCACGCTGCAACGACATGACGGTATGCAATGATCCGGGTTGCTGCAGCAATGCAAAGTTCTTCCTGCTGCTGTCCATCAACGGAATGCTGTGTTCGTAATATTTGATAACGCCCGATAATTTTGTAGTATCTGTTTTAAGATCGGCAACAAAACCTTTAATGAATTCTTTTTCTTTTTTCTTTTCAGTGATATGTTCGCGTAAGCTTTCAGCCAGGAAGCCCATGGTAACGGCCAGGAATATCATCAGGAATTCAAGAAAATATTCTTTAAAACTTTTTTTGCCATGTGATGCATGATGGTGTACTTCCATTTGATTGTTTTGTAAGATAAATATAAGCCGTTGTTTTATTAAGCTGGTAAAATTTTACGGGGAAAGTTATATTTTTCCGTGTGCTCTCAATTATTTTATCTGTACCAGCTATATCAGCATTCTGGCCTGATTATTTATTTGTGTAATGCTGTAATGAAATTCTTAATTCCTAACTCTTAATTCTTAATTAGTAGTCTGCAATGAAATATAAAAAGGGAATTGTCAGAATCGGTACGAGTAATATTGTAGTGCCGGGTAATCAGCAGACCTATCCGCCGGCTTACCAGGGAAAGAGCCGGTTGAATTATTACAGTTCTTTTTTTAATTCACTGGAAGTGAACAGCAGCTTTTATAAAGTACCCATGGCTGCTACTTTTAAAAAATGGTCGCTGGATGTACCGGACGATTTTCAGTTTACCGTTAAGCTCTTCAAGGAAATTACACACGCGAAAGAACTGAATACAGATCTCGATTTGATAAATAATTTCTTAAATGCCGCCAATCAGCTCGGCAATAAAAAAGGTTGTTTACTGGTTCAGTTTCCCGGAAAAATATCCATTGAATATTATAGCCAGGTAGAATCAATATTGTCGCGCATTAATGATTACGATAAAAAAAAGAAGTGGCGTATTGCTGTTGAGTTCAGGCATGCTTCCTGGTATTGCGGTGAAACCTTTGAACTGATGGATGCGCATAACGCGTCGCTTGTGTTACATGATATTCCAAAAGGAAGAAATGCCGACGTGAATAAAAAAGCAGAATTTGTTTTTATAAGATTTCATGGGCCCACCGGTGATTACAGGGGAAGTTACAGTGACGCTGCATTAAAAGAATATGCAGACAAAATTCAGAATTGGCTCATCAGCGGAAAAGATGTGTATGCATATTTCAATAACACGATGGGGAGTGCTTTTGATAATGCAAGAACTTTGAGGAGAATATTAAATAAAGAGATCTAAATTTTTTTATTCTATTGTTTTATTATAATTAATTACAAACCCTTTAAATATTTTAGTCTCCAATCTTTTCCAATACAGGAATATCATCCATTTTATCCAGGCGCTCTGATAATGCTTTACGGGCTTCTGTGAGTTCATGCTCTGCGTCTGCAAGCATTTTATAATATTTATTTTTACCAATACCTGTTGCAGCAATTTTGCGCAGCAGTTCAAAGATCTCTGCTTCTGTTTCCATTACTTTCAGGCGCTTGTAATAAGTGAGGCTTTCTGTCATGTGTGCAAAAACTATCATCGCCGTCAGGTAAGGATGATTGTTGGTAACGTTTACATCTTTAACCCTTCCGTGCTCCAGTTCCACTTTCAATGCGTATGCGAATTCGTTCATATTAAATTCTTCGTGTTTGCTTTTCGGGTTCAGAAAAGCACGCACGCATTTTACATTGTTCATGGTAGACAGGTCTACTTCTGTAGCAATATTTTTATCCATATCCCGGAACACCACATCACGGATGGCCCTTGCTTCTGCGATGGTTGGGTCATTATCAGGATCTTCAAAATCTCTTTCTGACCAGTCCCATTGTTTGATCTGCAGTTTCTTTAAATACTTTGCGCAAAAGTCGGTAACGTCCTGCTTTAAGCTAAGCATTTTATCATCGCGTTTAATGTATACATCCTGGTAACCGCCGCTGTTTGATTTCATATTGTTGTTTTTAAATGCATTAATTGTTATTCTGAAAAAAAAGATCCTGCTTGCATAGCAACAAATTTAATGCTTCAGGCCTGCAATTAAATTGATGGTCAACGCTACTACAAAAGTGTTGAGTGCAAAGGAAAGCAGGCTATGTGCCAGCACGGTTCTGCGGATCAACTTTGAACTGATCTCTACATCAGATACCTGGAAGGTCATGCCGATCACGAAAGAGAAATAAGCAAAGTCAAGATAATCGGGTTTGGTATTGCCTGGAAATTCGAGCGCTTCTGTATCAGGGGTATCATCAGCTTTTGTAAAATAATACATGTGCGCATAATGAAAACTGAAAATAGTATGAACAAGTACCCAGCTGACAACAATGCCGGCAACAGCAATGAGTAATGTAAAAAATTCATGACCCGGATGCTTTCCGGAAATGATGAGCAGTAATACAATGACCATACTCGCAAAGGAACTTAAAAGAATACTCAGCATTACAAAAGTGCGGCTTCCGTCTTCCTTGTTAGCCTTTATTACAATTTCTTCGACAGGGAGTTTAAAAAAAACGATCCAGCTGGTAATAATAAAAGTAAGCGCAAATGCAACCCATACAATGGAGAGGGTCAGCATCAGGTCCAAGAGCAGGTTATAAATCAATAAATAAACAAGCGCTGAAACCGAGATGCTCAGCATTACCCGTTGCATGGGGCGCAACTGTAAAAATAAACCTCCTTTGCCGGTACCTGCAGCCATATGGTGATATTTAAAAGATACAGTACAATGTACAAGTATATTCATAATATTCCCCACTATGGGGAATATTATGAGAGATCATAAATTCAATTAAAGGAAGTGTTGTAAAAATAAGAACAAAAATACGGCGGTTAAATAAACCAATGCTTCTGTTTGTAAGATCCGGGTTAAAGAAAATTAATTGAACTGTTCAGTGATATAGGCTATCAGTTTATCGTCACCCATTTTATTGGAAGTGCTTTCTTTGGCAATCGTATTTTTAAATTGCGGCGTTGCATGCAGGTAATGGATAAACTGTTCCTGTGCAGTGCCGGTGCCGGTTACATGGATCTCTTCAGCATTTACTATCAGGCTGTCGATCTGTTTAAAAAATTTATGCAGGTGCATTTTTTCAGCATTGTTTCCCGATTTCTCGCTTGGCTTGGTATCAGCGTTTTCATTAGACGCATGCCCAAGCACTGCAAATGCTCCTGTTTCTGCAGGTTCTCTGCCTACTACTGTTGCATGGTGCTCATTCATCCAGATGCCGAATTGTTTTTTGTTCTTGTCAGACATAATTTTTATTTGTTCCCATTGGGTCAAATAGCGTACCCAATAAAGGCAATTGCTTTAAAGAGGCTTGCCCGATAATATTGAGATGGCGGGAAGATCATATTATCCGGATGGTAACAGAGCAGACGATCAGTATATTTATTCCGGTAAACAGGATAAATAAAAAAACACCCGCCGATGCATCGCCGGCGGGTGTTGAAAATTAATGTCAGGAATCGCCTTTACTATTTCAATCCCCACAATTCTATCCTGGCCTTACCGGAACCAACGCTGGCGATGGTATGATAAACAAAAGTGACGTTTTTAATTTTTGCACTATTGTTTTTCAAATCAATGATCCTGCTTTCAGATCCTGGTTGAAATTCTGAACGCAGGGCGATATCTTCTCTTCCACCGCCATCATATTTGATCTGCATATCATCCATTTTCAATGGTGCATCCATTACTTTTATCTGCACAGCTTTAAACCGGTCGCGACCCAAGATGATAAATTTATCTTTATCACTTCTGAAGTCCACCGTAGCATCGCCGATCTTGTGCCACCCTTCTTCCCTGGAAGTAACTACCACAGGCTGCTGTGCCTTGATATCATTTGCTGATATTACAGCAATGAATAAAACAAAAAGCATCTTTTTCATAATTGTTTATTTTTAATTTTAAATATTCTCATTCTTGATTTCTCCCCCATTCTTACGGGCGCAGACCAGTTTAAATTATTATGCCAGAACTGTAAATGGCATAATTCAATTGTTTCAATAGTAGGCGCAAGTTTAAGAGAGTGGAAATGCTACCACAGTTGTTGACTCCTTTCCGTGGATTGATTTGCACAGAATAAAATTCATCTGAAAGCGGGATATTTAAATAGTATTCCTGTAAGCCCATGCCATTGGCAGCACATTGAAGTACTTAACGGGAAGGATAAAAATGAATGAAGTGATGCGCAGTTGTTTTATTTCAGGTACGGCTTCATAATATCCGCCCAAATCTTATAACCCTTTGCATTCATGTGGAGGTTGTCTGATAAAAAAATGTCTTTATTGATACTGCCGTCTGTATTCAGCATCGCATCGAAAATATTGATGAAGCTGATATGTTTTTCTTTTTCTGTAAGTTGTTTGATCATCGCATTGGCTTCTTTCACCAGCGGTAAAAATTTTTCACGCGAAGGGCTGGGCTTTATAGATACATATGCGACCGGCACTTTGGGATACTGTGCCCTGATAAGCTGAAACAATTGTTTTACCCGCTCAACAACAATGGCCGCAGTAGCGCCACCGGGTGCCACGAAATCATTATCACCGCAATAAATGATTATTTGTTTTGGATGATAAGGAATGATTACATCTTTTACAAAGTAGATCAGATCAGGAAGTGTTGATCCGCCAAAACCGCGGTTGATAATAGTATGGCCTGGAAAATAATCCTGTACATCCGTCCATTTGGTAAAGGAAGAACTGCCAATGAGCAATATGGCATTTTGCGGAGGCGGATGAATACTGTCCTGTTTTTTAAAAGCTTTTATTTCACCGGAGAAACGCTCGGGTTGTGCACTGCCTGTAATAAATCCCAGCAGTAAGAAAAAAAGTAGTCTTAGTTTTTTCATACTGCAAACTTAATTTTTTATTCCAGGGTTTTTAAGATTCAGGAAATTATTTTTAAGCACGAATTGCAGGCACGAATTTCACAAATTAATTAATGGGTTGCTCCCCTGTTCTGATTAATGGCAGACTACTGCCTGCTGAGTACAATAAACATAACGCAATCGATACCGGGAAATAGTTTAATAAATAACGGGAGTCATCGTAAATTTATAGGGTTACAATTATTCAACGTTTTTCTTTGCCAACGATGCTGTTATGAAAAAAAATATGTTGCTGATATTGCTCTGTAGTTTTCAATTTGCTTTCAGCCAGAAAGAGCCCGCAAAAACTGTTGCCGGATTTCCTGTTAATTATAATGAAGATTCTGTCGGAACCTACACGCTGCCCGATCTGTTTACCAGCAACAACGGACAAAAAATCAATACTGCAAAAGACTGGAATGAAAAGCGGCGGCCCGAACTACTGAACTTATTTGAAAATATTGAGTATGGGCAAATGCCGGCCCGTCCTGCTGCATTGTCTTTCAACACTACTGAAAAAGGAACTCCGGTACTCAATGGCAAAGCCATTTGTAAACAGGTGACGGTTTATTTTACCAGTGATACCACAAAAAATAAAATGGACCTGCTCATCTATCTCCCTGCACAATTAAAAAAACCGGCTCCGTTATTATTGAACATTTCTTTTGTGGCCAATGCGCAGGCGGTTAATGATACTGCCATAAAACTTTCTTACGTATGGACGAAAGAAGGAAAAAAAATACTTGCTGACCGGACCTCAAAGTTTGGGAAGATGGATATTGAACAATTCATTTCACAGGGTATCGGTTTCGCAACTGTTTATTACGGGGATATAGAACCCGATTTTAAAGACGGAATAAAATATGGTATCCGCAAAGAGTATTTAAACCGGATACAAAATAATGTTGCGGCCAATGAATGGGGAACCATTGCAGCATGGGCATGGGGACTCAGCCGAGCCATGGACTATTTTGAAACAGATAAAGACATCGATGCGAAACGGATTGCATTGCAGGGCACTTCACGTTTGGGAAAAACGGTTTTGTGGGCAGGCGCACATGATACGAGATTTAAAATGGTGATATCAAGTTGTTCCGGAGAAGGCGGTGCTGCACTCAGCCGCCGCAACTATGGAGAAAACATTAAACATATCACAGATACTTCAAGATACTATTACCAGTTTGCCCCCAACTATCATTCGTATGCGTATAAAGTCAACAGTCTTCCTTTTGATGCGCACATGCTGGTTGCGTTGATGGCACCGAGATATTTATTATTACAAACCGGCGATACAGATTTCTGGTCTGATCCCAAAGGAGAATTTTTAGCAGCCCTTGCAGCTGCACCTGCATACCGCCTTTTTAATAAACAGGGTCCGGAAAATAAAATGCCTGCAGCAGGCGATACAGTTTTGTTGATGAATGAGCTGGGATATTATATGCACAGCGGCGGACATGGAACCATTCCTTCGGATTGGCCGTTGTTTGTTAAGTACATGAAAAAATATCTCTAGTTGAATGATGTCCGGTGAGGACACCGACCATGGGTTAAATATCGAACAAGCAAATATCTCTAATGAATATCGAACAAGCCCGCCCGGATGATCGTTCGGACGGGGAATATTGAACAGGGAAGAAATGACCTGAGCGTTGCGGTCTGATCATTTTAATAAGAGATAAATTTTCAATAAGCAATATTCAATGTTCAATTTTCAAATTAAGAAAGTGTGCATAAAATAAAATCAGACAGCATGGATAATTCACGCAGAAAATTTTTACAGACAACCGGCATGACCCTGTTATTTGCGCCAACGGTTTTCTCATTCATGAATTGCAGTCCTGCGAAAATTAATAAGAACACTGATAACAGTCCAAAAAAATCTGCAGACAATACTTCAAAAATAAATCTGAACGTACAAGATTTCGGCGCTGTTGCAGATGGAATAACAAAAGACACATTGAGTATTCAGCAAACGATTGACCGTTGTGCTGTGCTTGGTGGCGGTGAGGTATTTTTTCCTGCAGGAAATTATTTTTCCGGAGCCATTCAGTTACGATCAGATGTATTGCTGCGGCTTGATAAAGATGCGGTCATTCTTGGTTCTCCTGATTTTGAAGATTATCCTGTAAGCCAGGTGCGATGGGAAGGCAAATGGGTGAAAGGTCATGTTGGATTGATCTATGGTTTTGATGTGCATCATGCAGGCATTGTCGGTGCAGGGAAGATCGCGGGTAACCATGCATTGGGCGGCCGGCCGGATGCAAAAAATCCGTTGCGGCATCCGGCATTGATTGAACCGATCAATTCTACTGATCTGAGGTTTGAAGATTTTTCTACTGATTATTCATTGATGTGGTCTATGCATCCGACTTATTGCGAACAGCTGGTTTTTAAAAATCTTACTATCAGAAGTACCGGTGGTAATGGCGATGGTATTGATGTTGATTCCTGCAAACATGTATTGATCGATCATTGCGATATTGCCACGGGCGATGATTGCATCTCTTTAAAATCAGGACGCGGAATGGAAGGCTATACAATCTTAAAGACTACAGAAGATGTTCAGATCAGTAACTGTACTTTTGCCGATTCCATTTTTGCCTGCATTGGAATCGGCAGCGAAACATCCGGTGGGATCAGAAATGTGCGCATTGAAAAATGTAAATTTATCCAGGCGAAATCCCATGCAATTTATATCAAGAGCCGGCCCGGCCGTGGTGCATTCATCGAAGATATTTCTGTAAATGATATTGACGTTTCCAATACCGGTGGCGGGTTTCTGCGTTTCAATATTTTAGGAAGCGGTTTGCAGGACCAGGATCCGGTTCCGGGCGATGAAGGTATTCCTGCAATAAAGAATTTCCATTTCTCGAATGTGCGGGTAAGCAATGTTCCGTTGCTGGTAGATGGCACAGGTATTCATCCACACAAACCATTGGATGGATTTCTTTTCGAAAATGTAACGGGTACCTGCGCAAAGGGTATTTCTATTGCCAATATAAAAAATGCGGTGATCCGTAATATTAATGTCACAGGCTATACAGGAGCGTTAGTCAGCATTAATAACGTAACGGGTAAAGGATTGGAAAATGCAGTCACGATTGATGGTCCCAAAATTACAACAGACATTGCGGCACCTGCAAAACCATATCAATTGAAATAAAGTTGAAAGAGTTAATGAAGTTGATAAGGTTTAAGTCTGACCATCCCGGTCTGACTTAAATTAGTTGAATATCGAAGTAATATCAATTCAGCTTGGCTTGTTTGTTGTTGGTTTTGAAAACATGCAAACACAATTAAAACTGGAAGCACCCTGGGAAGAGGTAAAGGAAAAGATCAAAGAAGTGAATCCCGATCTTACCGATGAAGACCTTAGTTATCAGCCCGGCAATGAGCAGGCTTTGTTAGAAAGGCTTGCTAAAAAAATGAACCGGACAACTGATGATATCAAAAACTGGATCGAGAGTGTTTCTTTTAATCGCGGTAAGGCCTCCTGACAATTACTTAACTTGTATAGATGTATACCAAGAGATTCTGGAAAGGTGTTGCAGTTGTAAGCGGGGAAATGTTGCTTGCAATGGTAGTCTTTACCACAATACTTGCTATTCTGGTTTTTTCTATAAAACCGTTTATAGAGCAATACAAGCAATGGGACCTCGATGTTTTTGACAGCATCCGGCCCATGATCCGGCCCTGGCTCAACAGCTTCATGAGCATTATTACATTTTTTGGGCAGCACCAGTTTTTAATACCGGCAAATTTATCACTGATCATTTATTTTTTAACCGTCAGTTACAAAAGCTGGTTCTCGATAAGGATTGCAGCGATCGGTTTATCAAGCCTTGCGCTCATGTTCGCACTTAAACTATTGTTCATGCGCCAGCGCCCACCGGATCCGTTATTGTTTTCAGCAGATGGATATAGTTTTCCCAGCGGCCATGCAGTTATGAGTGTAGCATTTTATGGGCTGCTTATATATATCTGTTCATTTACAGTGCACAACAAAATATTGAGATGGATCATTTATATTATGCTGGCATTGCTGATTCTGTGTATTGGTTTCAGCCGGATTTATCTTCGCGTACATTATGCAAGTGATGTGCTGGTTGGCCTGATCGTAGGCGTACTGTGGCTACTCGTTTCATTGTACACCTTAAAGAAAATTGAAAATTATAATAAGCAGCACTTAACTGTTTGATATTATTGAAAAAACAAAGGTTTAAAACACGAATTTTTTGCACGAATTTCACGAATTAATGCAAACGTTTTTTAGAAGACTACTCTTTGGGAAGTAAAACTCGCCTGGCCAAAATTGGCAATGATGCCTAATTGAAGATCCGACGCTTTAAGATAATTAATTGTCTGCTTCACAAAATTGTTTGTAGTTAAAGAAGTGGCCTTTACTTCAAGAATGATTGAGTCATGAACAATGAAGTCTGCTGCATAGGAATGTGGCAATACAAATCCTTTATATAAAATCTCAAACTTTCTTTCTCTTTCAAATTTAATTTTATGTTTCCTGAATTCATATTCCAATGCATCTTTGTAAATAGTTTCTTTGAAACCCATCCCCAGTTCGCGGTGGATTTCCATGCATATGCCCACCAATTCATAGGAAGGTTCTTTCAACAATAAATTTATCATTCTGTTTTTTTAGCAGACCAAAACTGCAATGATAAATTTTAAAATCCTCGTATATTTCATCACTATAAAAAAGTTTTATCCTCTGAAAAATCAGTTCGGCCACAATTAATTCGTGCAATTCGTGTCAGCAATTCGTGTTTAAAAAATTGTACTTTGCATGCTACACATTTAAGCCAATTCGTGTAATTCGTGAAAAAAATTCGTGTGCAGATATCTATGCGTCCATTATACTTTTTCATTTCGATATTAATAAGCGGACCGGTATTTTCACAAGTCCTGATTAAAAACACAAATGTGCTCGAC
>JBDUCW010000219.1:0-4458 GCA_040003235.1 Ferruginibacter sp.
TGGCATTACTGCGGCCACACTATGCGAGGGCGGTCCGCCGACAAACACACTTACTTTTAACGGCTCACCCTTCCTGTTAGCTTTGCCTTGATGAATACCGATACCACGATGCAACTGGTAATGTAAACCAACTTCGTGATTCAGAATATATTCATTACCTGATAACTGTATGCGGTACATGCCAAGGTTGGAATGCTGGATGCCGGGTTCATCAATGTCTTCAGTATAAACCTGTGGCAATGTTACAAATGCACCTCCATCCATTGGCCAGTGCTGAATTTGAGGAATATCTGATATCTGTATCTGCTGAAATAATACCGGCTTTGAAGACGGATTTTTCTTAGGTAATGCCTTGAGCGCTGCCATTCCTGCTGAAAAATTTTTGAACGGATGCCGCAGTGCTGCAAGCGGATTTGATTTTAATTCGATCAGTTGCTGAACTTTGTCCAGTGTGTCCCTGAAAATAAATTTACTTCTTTCAATCGTTCCGAAAATATTGGATGCTGCGCGGAAGCGGCTGCCCTTAACATTCTCAAATAATAATGCGGGACCGCCTGCTTCATGAACCCGGAGATGAATGGCTGCCATCTCTAAATAAGGATCTGTTTCTTCTTTGATGCGGATGAGTTGCCCATTCTTTTCAAGATCGAGTAAACATGCTTCCAGTGACCGATATGCCATTGGGCAAAGGTAAGGAAGGTTTGGTTTGTTGCTAAAGTTGAAATGCCAGGCACAAAAAAGATCCCGCTGACTGCAGGATCTTTTAGTTATAATGATCCACTTAACAACTATAACTTAATACCTATAACTTATTACTTATTACTTATAAGTTTTAGTAAACCTTCATCGGGCAACCTGTTTTATTTTTACCCCCGCCTTTATTGCCGCCCAACTGGTAAGCAATGGTAGCGCCTGTAAAATAATACCAGTCATTAAATTTAGGGCTTCCGCGTTTTGCGCCATCTGCCGGATAAGTTGCACCCGATTTAACTTCATCGCCCCGGAAAGCCAGGTCCACAGCCCGTTGCCCGCGATTAGCCAGCAGTGTTGCCTGATCAACATAATTGGTACTCACATCATCAAGATAATCGGTAAATGTTTTACGCAATCCGAGTTCAACTCCGACAATTAATTTTTCACTGACGCTCATTTTTAATCCAACACCAAACGGTAACGCAAACTGTCCAAGTTTATATTCCGGTCTGCCGGGATAAAAGCCTTCGCCTTCAGTACTCAATGGTTTTAATGCAACTTTATTTCCGCTGGAATCAATTGCCTTTGGATTAAAGTGAAAATAACTGATACCTGCAAATACATAAGGTGTAATGCTTCTTTCATATAAACTGAAAAGATGATATTCTGCGCCTAAATGGATGTCGGTAATATTGGAAGTGAAGTTTAAATTCCGGTCACTGTTACGGCTGTCCTTTTTATCATCACTGCTGATTGTACCAACTGTAAAATTAAAACGGCCATATATTTTTTCTGTGAACTCATACATCAAACCTGCACCCAGCGCCAGATGCGACTGATCAAATGTAAAACGTTTTGCCTGAAGATCGCCCTGGTAATTACTGGTTCCACCAAACGCTGTTACGGATAATCTTTGCGCGGCTGCACTTCCTGAAACAGCAAATAAGATTGCTGCAACTGCATACTTCTTCATACGATTTTGATTTAGTTAAGTAGCTTTGCAACAATCATACCTTTATTAATTTAAGTGAATAAAAAACGAATGACCTGTAAAAAACAAGAGGGATTATTTTTACAACGCAGATTATTGTTGTTTAGTATATGATGGTTCTTAATGAAATGATAAAGACAATTTTGTCTGAATTTGGATTCGTCAGATTGAAAGATTACAGGATTTGAACCTCATTGAGGAAAATACTTTTTCAAATTGCTTTTTTTTCTTGAAATATTTTCAGTTGTAATTTAATATGCATAATTATTTATGGCTAAAAAATTTTTATGCAAAAAGAAAAAATTGAAGATGAGCTTACCTTTAAAATTATTGGTGCAGCCATGAAAGTGCATGCGGCATTGGGAAATGGTTTTCAGGAAGTGATCTATCAGCGGGCACTGGAGATTGAAATGAAAAAGGTAAATCTTTCCTTTGCAAGAGAATTGTCTATTCCGATCAGCTACGGAGGCGAAATAATCGGAGAAAGAAGAGTTGATTTTTTGGTAGAAGCTGAAGTGTTGGTTGAACTGAAAGCTATTGCCGGACTGGAAGCTGTACATTTGGCACAGGGACTAAACTATCTTGTAGCGTACCAACTTGATAAAGGCCTTTTACTAAATTTTGGAGCCAGAAGTTTAGAAATAAAAAGATTACGGCCACCAGGTAATAGAATATCAACATCTGGTCTTTAATCCCCACTAATCTCAAAATCGGACGAATCCAAATTCAAACAAACTATAAAAAAAACTCTAATGCCCGAAAAAAAACTCAGACAAAAAATCCGCTTCATGATCCTGTTCTTTATTGTGATGCTGATATTAAGTGGTGTTACTGCTTTTCCTGTTTACACAGAATTGAAATGGATGAAAGAACAGGGTTGGATCAATACAGATTCACTGATGGGACAATGGCTGGGTAAAGTATGGAACGGCATTAATGAAACCAACAGCAATCATTCTTTTTTATTTTATGGATACGACTGGCTTGCCTTTGCTCATATTGTGATCGGCATGGCTTTTATCGGCCCATTAAAAAATCCGGTAAAAAATATCTGGATCATCGAATGGGCAATGCTGGCCTGCGTTTCCGTTATACCATTAGCTTTAATCTGCGGGAGCATCAGAAATATCCCCTGGTTTCATATAGCGATTGATTGCAGTTTCGGCATCATCGGACTGATTCCTTTATTTATCACACATCGATGGATCAGGAACCTGGAGCGGATGAAGGCTGCTGCCTGAATCGTTCAATAAATTCTACAACCATTTTATTAAAGCTAAACGCTTCTCCGAACATGAATGAATGTTCGATAGGCAACACATATACTGGATAATCTTTTAATTCTTCCGCAAATTTCTGCAACCGCACTCCGTCTTTTTCCGTAGTAATAATGATCTTGTCAGCAGCCGGTATTTTTTCGAACTGTTTTATAATTTCTTTCAGGTCTTCACTATCGAAAATATGATGGTCATTGAACCGCAGCATATCATAAGTATTAACATGCACCGTTAAAAAATCTTTCAACGGTTTGGGGTTGGCAATACCGCAAACCAGCAATACATGTTTATCTGCAGTAAAATCCAGATATTGTTTTGAAAAAAGATGATATGGTTTTCCGTAAATGATCTCCGTAAAAAAAACAACCTGTTTTTCAGAAGGTTTTATCAGCGCTATGATATTTTGTCTTTCTTCTTCTGGGAGATCATGCGGACATTTTGTGACTACAATGATATGTGCACGCCGGATGCTTGCTTTTATATCGCGAAGATCTCCGGCCGGTAACATAAGGTCATGACTGTACAGGTTTTTATATTCTGTCAGGACAATATTTAAACCGGCCCTCACCG
Source organism: Ferruginibacter sp. (assembly GCA_040003235.1). Taxonomy (GTDB): domain Bacteria; phylum Bacteroidota; class Bacteroidia; order Chitinophagales; family Chitinophagaceae; genus Ferruginibacter. The sequence continues at coordinate 3,532 of JBDUCW010000219.1, forward strand.
AACGGTGTTGAAAAGCATCATCCAGGATGATCACCTGTGTTTCAGGTACGCTGTGCAATAGTTGCGGAATGGCCACCAGCCGCTCTTCGCCCACCGACACCGTCACATCCGGAAATTTTTTATGAAACTGCATAGGTTCATCACCAATTTCCAGCGCGGTCGTATTTTTATCAGCAATCGCAAATCCCTTGGTCTTTCTTTTATAGCCCCGGCTTAGGGTTGCCACTTTAAAATCATTTTTTAAAAGCCGGAGCAGGTATTCAGTCATCGGTGTTTTGCCCGTACCGCCAACCGCAAGATTGCCTACACAGATCACCGGGAAATTAAAAGCAGTTGATTTAAAAATATTTTTATCAAACAGGTAATTGCGGATCCAGACCACCAATCCGTAAATGAGTGAGAAAGGAAATAATAAGTATCGAAAACTTTTAAGCATTATATTTTTTTTGCCACGGAGGGCACGGATCTACACTGATTTATTTTTGTTGAACTTCCTGTAAATTGTAAAGCTACTATAACTTAGAAATTAATTCCGTGTGTTTCCGTGTTATCCGTGGCTGTTAATGAAGTCGTATATTTTTTCCGGCGTGATGCAGTAATCGAGTTTAACATCCATTGCATTCACATCATCGATAGCGTCTTCTGCTTCAAAAAAACTAAACCCGATCTTCAGCATATCTTCCCGGCACTCCTTAAAAAATTTATCATAATATCCTTTGCCATAGCCAACACGATATCCATGCTTGTCAAATGCAAGCAGCGGTACCAATACCAGGTCTATCGACTGAGCGTACATTCCCGGTCCGTCGATCGGTTCAATGATACCATATTTTCTTTTTTCAAATAAAGTATCATCAGTAACGGTAATGGCCAGCATATCATCAGTGTCCTCATCAATTGCAGGGTAAGATAAAAGCTGATCAGGGT
>JBDUCW010000121.1:0-15130 GCA_040003235.1 Ferruginibacter sp.
ACATTCCGCTTTTTACAAAAATCAATACTGCAGTTGATGACGATCGTTTTGATCCAGCCCATTAATTTTCCTTCGTCGGTATAGGTGCTGATGTTTTTAAAAACGCGGAGCATCGCATCATTAAAAATTGTTCCGGCGCCATCTGCATCAGGTGCATAACGGTAACAGATTTTGATCATTTCGGGATAACATATTCTGTATAACTGTTGCTGGGATTGTACATCATTACGGCGGCAACCGTTAAGCAGTATGTTCAGGTTGGTAGTCAATAGCCTTTTTTTAATGTACAATTGATTCATCTAATATAGATAACTGTATGCGGAGAGAAAAGGGTTGGGTGTTTTTTGTGATTTATTTTGGAAGCGGTCCATCGTCCATGGCCTATAGTGAATAGCAGCAGTTTTTAATTTGAAGGGAATTTATTTCATCAAACTATCTACCATGGGCCATGAACTATCGACTATTGACTTTTCCGCGTCTTTGCGACTTCGCGGTTATGCCGTATTTTCATACTATGAACCGAAAAAAATTTCTTGCTTCAATTGCTGCGGCATCTGTTCCTTTACTGGGCATTCCACAGATAAAAGATGGCAGTGTAGAAATTTCTTTGCCTGAAGAAATGAGCGGACTTATTCCTTCATATCTGAAACCGGGTGATACCATTGGCATTACCTGCCCTGCAGGATATATAACACTGGAAGATGTACAGCCCGGCATCCAGGTGATTGAAAGCTGGGGATATAAAATAAAAATGGGCACAACCGTCGGCAAACGCGATAATACTTTTGGCGGAACTGATGAAGAACGTACAAAAGATTTCCAGGATATGCTGGATGATAAAACAGTAAAAGCTATCCTGTGTGCAAGAGGTGGTTATGGTATGGTGCGTATCATTGACGGTATTAATTTTACAGAGTTCCGCAAAAAACCAAAATGGATCATCGGCTTCAGTGATGTTACTGTTGTGCATTGCCATCTTGACAAATGGAAGATACCTTCGTTACATAGCAAGATGCTGAATAGTTTTCCTAAAGAATGGTCGGCGGCTGAACCAATACAAGTAGAAACAATTCTTTCCATCAAAGCTGCACTGGCAGGAGAAAAAACCAGTCTCGTCGTTCAACCAAGTCCTTATAACCGCAATGGCATTGCCCGTGGAATTTTAGTTGGCGGCAATCTCTCGATCATTTATAATATGGTTGGCACGCCGAGTGATATCAATACGAATGGTAAAATTCTTTTTATTGAAGATGTAAGCGAATATTATTACAGCATAGATCGTATGTTATGGAACCTGAAGCGAAGCGGTAAATTAAAAAATCTTGCCGGACTGATTGTAGGTGGTTTCAACCGGTTGAAGAATGATGAAGGTGAAGAATTCGGTCATGATCATTATGATATGGTCACCAATCTTGTGAAAGAATATAAATATCCTGTCTGTTTTGATTTTCCGGTTGGTCATCAGAAAAATAATTATTCCTTGAAATGCGGCATGCCGCATCAGTTATCTGTTGATAAGGATCAAACAATTCTCAAGGAAATATAAATTGTTATCTGATCAAAAGGCTGCTGCCTTTTTCATATACAGCATGCTGTGAAGTTGGATCAATATAACTTACCTGCCAGATATATGCTCCGGTTTCTGCAGGCTGCCCTCTATAATATCCATCCCAGCCCTTCAATGGATTTCTTGTAAAAAACATGCGCTGGCCAAAACGGTTATACACAGAAAATGAAAAATTCTTAGCCAGGTCTGCATTCACTGCTTTCAGCTGGTCATTCAATCCGTCGCTGTTAGGCGTAAATGCATTGGGCACTTTTATTAAACAGGTCAGCAATACTTTTACAAAGATGTCATCTGATGCAACGCAGCCATTGTTGCTGGCCGTTAGTCTATAAGTTTTAGTTAACTGGTCCGTTGTTACTTGTGAAGTAATGGCACCCGTACTCCATAAATAAGTATATGCACTATTATTTGCTTCGCCAAGTATTGTTGACATACCCGGGCAAAAAGTTGTATCATTTCCGAGCGCAACAACCGGTATTGAATATACCTGCGTGGTTTTTGTTTTTTGTAACTGGCCGCAATATTTATCGGTAACAGCCAAAGCAACAGTAAAAGTATTTTCACTGTTATACCTGAAATTGATCTGTGATACATTTGAGAATGTTTTTCCATCACCGTTATCCCATGCATAGCTGCTGATATTGCCCTGCAGGTTCGCACTGAGCTGAACATTATCACCCGAACAATATTTCGGTTTTAGAACTCCAAAATCAAAAACCGGTAATGCCGAGATAACCACAATTTTATTTGCAGTGTCTTTGCAACCTGTATTGGTAGATACAATCAGGTCAACCGAATAACTGTTGCTGGATGCATAATTATGTGGTGCTGGTGTTTGACCAATGAAAGAAGTATTATCGCCAAAATCCCAGGCATAACTCAGATTATTACCCGTGCTCGTATTACTGAAACTTACGGCGCTTCCGATGCAAACCGTATCAGCCGCTGGTATAAACGCGGCCTGGTAAGCATTACCAAGTGTGACCGTTACAGTACTTGTATCAGGACATTGGCCATTAGAAACGATCAACTGAATCGTTGCTGTTGGAGTTGACACCGGAAAAAGGTGCGTAACATTCTGCCCGGAAGCTGATGTGTTATCACTGAAATTCCAGGCCCATGAATTAATGCCATTACCACCAGGGTGGGATAAATTAATCGTATCGTTTACGCAACCCAGTTTGATCTGGTTACTGAATACAGCTGATAGTTTTGCAAATGCATTGAATGAAATAGTTTCCGCAGTGCTTTGTGCAGCAAGGCAGGTGTCAACAATTCCGTTGGCATCTGTACCGACTTTGTTGTGCAGGATATAAGTTCCCGTTAGGTTGATGGGAACTGCAAAAAGTAAATCGATCCACCCTGTATATCCCTGTGAGCAGGTAGCAGGATCGGTAGATGCCGAATTGATCGTTACACCTGAGGGCCCGGTGATCAGAAAGTCTGAACCATCGGCGCTGACTGAACTGCAAAGGATCGGTTTACTGTAATAAGCCCGCAAGGATGTTGGATTGCATTTATTAAAAACAACGGAATCAAATACGGGTAAAGGTGCCTGCGTTGTTACAAATGATTTATTATATCCGGCGGAGATAAATGAAAAACAGGTATCTGAAATGGTATTTCCATCTGAACCATTATTGATGGTCACAGAAAAATTTCCTGCAGGTAATTGATTCTGTAAATACAAAATAATCTGCGGTGTATAACTACCGGTACTGCAACTGCTGAATACCGCACTCACCGGAAGGTTACCAGGATTAATCGTAAACTCAGATCCGTTTGCTGATAGTGAATTGCAGTTAATGGCTTTATCAAAATTAAGCACGACCTGGTCCGGGCGGCATTCACTGAAATCGATTGACTGAACAACTGGCGGCGCTACCTGTGCAATGTTGAAATTTGATACAGTATTTACGGGCATCGGCGCATTACAGGTATCAATCAATGTATTGCCATCTGAACCGTTATTCAGTGTTAGCTGATAGTTGCCAAAAGGTAAAGGGTTGTTTAAAAAGATCTGTAGTTTTTTTGTAAATCCAAGGCCATTGCTGCAATCCACCGATTGCACAGACGCGATGGAAGGGTTACCGGGCGTAATGGAAAATTCACTGCCGGTTGTAGTAAAGCTATTGCAAAGAATCGGTTCTGTCAGCCATACCTCCAGCATAGTGGGCGCACAACCGGTGCTGGTAACTCTATCAATGGTACCAAATGTTTGCGGAAGAATGGTAAAAAGAATTGAAGTGCCTGGAACCATTTCATTATCACACGCATCTTTAAATGTATTGCCGTCAGTACCGGGTTGCACTACCAGGCTATAGTTGCCAACACCCAGTGGCGGAATGTTTACCGTAAGTTCTGAAATTGAATTATATCCGGCGGCACAATTGGAAACAATGGATGCTGCAGGAATATTGTTGGGCATGATCACAAATTCACTGCCCGTTGCCGTTACACTGGTACAACGGATATCTGTAGAAAATTGCAATTTTATTTTTCTGCTGTTGCAACTGGTGATCACATTATTAAATGTTGGTGGTGTAGGGTCTGTAATAATTGCAGTGCCACCGGAAAAGTTAAGTCGGTACCCAAGCCCGGAATTAGACCAGTTGGTAACCATTATCAGATAATCAGATCCCGCAATAAGTGATGGCATAGCATTATATTGAGTGCCCGAAGCGCCTCCGGAGCAATGTGAACTGCCCGTTCCTGCACTGGTACAACCTGTCGTTCCCGTTATGCCGCTGATGTTCAGCGATAGCCGCATACTTTCAAAACTGTATACATCATTTGCCGTATGGCCGGTAAGATTAAACACTTCCCAGTCGTAATCATCATTCGCTCCCAATGGAGTAATCAGAAATCCCAAAGTACCGGATTGAAAACAATGAAATTTATACCAGAACGAATTATTGGAAGTAACAACATCTGCACAAACGCCGGCATTGGGAATACTGGGTCCGTTGCAACTGGAAACATTGTTCTGAAAGAAAGATGAGGTTCCGCACACAGGTATTGCAGTGGAAGGTGTCATCCCGGGAATACTGGAACATGACTGTGATTTTGCAAAAAAAGGAATCAACAGAAGTGGCAGTATAAATATTCTCATAAATATAAATTAGCAGAAAAGATCACTGTAGGACTGTCGCAATTTACCGATTATTATACTTTGACCCGCATTTATACGTCATCAATTTTGCACATCCCGGATCAGGAAGAACAGAATAGTTTGTATAAATTTACGGCATGATTCAACCTCCCTCCTTAAAAAAAGGCGATACAATTGGCATTACCTGTCCTGCGGGGTACATGAAACTGGAAAGGGCACAGGTATGCATTGATACTCTGCAAAGCTGGGGTTATGAAGTAATGCTGGGTAAAACATTGGGCAGCAGTTCAGAAAATTATTTCAGCGGAACAGATGAAGAAAGAAGGGATGAGCTGCAGGCCATGCTGGATGATCATTCAATAAAAGCCATTTTATGTGGCCGCGGTGGTTATGGCACATCACGCATAATAGATGGGTTGAATTTTAAAAGATTCAGAAAAAATCCAAAATGGATCATTGGTTTCAGTGACATCACCGTTTTGCATGCACAACTGTTTTCAAAATATAAAATTGCTTCACTCCATGCGCCCATGGCCGCTGCATTTAATGATGACGAATACAAAAATGAATTCATCGGGTCTTTAAAAAATGCATTGGCAGGAAAAAAGGCAAATTATAAAACTGCAATTCATCCCTTTAATAAACAAGGAAAAACAACAGGGAAGCTGGTGGGCGGTAATCTTACTTTGTTTGCAAACATGATCGGCACTGCTTCGGATGTAAATACAAAACACTGCATTTTATTTTTAGAAGATATCGGCGAATACATTTACAGTACAGACCGTTTATTTTACCAGTTAAAACGAAGCGGCAAACTTGATAAGCTCGCAGGCCTGATCATTGGTGGTTTTTCTGAAGCAAAAGATACAGAACGTCCTTTCGGAAAAACAATTTATGAATCCATCCAGGACGCAGTAAAAGAATATGACTACCCGGTTTGTTTTGATTTTCCGGTCAGTCATCAAAAGGAAAATTATGCACTGAAGGTTGGTGCTGAATATGAGTTATCTGTCGGTAAAGAAAAAACTATATTGAAAGAAATCACTTAACTCTACCTGCAAAATGTTCGTTTGGAACAATGATTAAAAAAGAAAACGGTCACTTAATCAGCAACCGTTATTAATACAGCTTTATCCAACGCTTTCAAATTAAAAAGATTATTCCATCGAATTGAAAAAATTATCCATTATCAATTATCCATTATCCATTAATTATAGATCTGTTCCACTCCGCTATTCTCTTTATGCTGTGCCGGCATCTGCGTTTGCAGTGCTGCCATATCAAGTCCCAAACCCTGTGCAATAGCCATTCCCAGACCAATATCTGCCCGGAAAAAATGACATAGCTGCCTGTTAATGATCTCCGGTTTTTTTGGACCATCGATACCACTCATTGCGCCAACAACATTGTTGATCAGGTTCTTTTTTCCTTCCATGGTTAATACCTCACGGTAAAAGATACCCGGTTGTGAATAGTGATCGTTCTCTCCTTCTGCATTCCTGCTGAAAAAATCAGCCATTACTGTATCAAGGCCCCAGGCTGGCAGTTTGTAACTTTCATCTGCAACAATATTATCAAAACTGTTGGGGAAATAATTTGGATTGTTGCCACCATTATCATCTACCCGCATCTGTCCGTCACGTTGATAATTATTTACTGCGAACGGGCAACGGTTTACCGGGATCTGTTCGTAATTGGCACCCAGTCTATGGCGGTGCGCATCCGGGTAAGACAAAATTCTTCCCTGCAACATTTTATCCGGTGAATAACTGATACCATCCACTACATGTGCGGGTGCAAATGCAGATTGCTCAATGCTTGCAAAATAATTTTTTGGATTTTCATTCAGTTCGGCAACGCCTACGTCGATCAAAGGGAAATCTTTATGGCTCCATACTTTGGTAAGATCGAAAGGATTCCAGCGATAGGTCTTTACCTGTTCTTCTGTCATTACCTGGATCTTTACATTCCATTTTGGAAATTCGCCTTTGTCAATTGATTCCAGCAGATCCCTTTGCGAATGATCCATGTCCATACTTTTCATATGCGTAGCCTCATCATTTGTAAAATTTTTAATGCCCTGCGCCGTTTTAAAATGAAACTTTATCCAGAATCTTTCATTGGCTGCATTTATAAAACTGTAGGTATGACTACCATAACCATTCATGTGACGGTAACCGAACGGCGTGCCGCGGTCGCTCATTAAAAACATTACCTGGTGCAGGCTTTCAGGATTGAGGCTCCAGAAATCCCACATCATCGTCGGGCTTTTGCAATTGGTATAAGGATCTCTTTTTTGCGTATGAATAAAATCACCGAATTTTTTTGGGTCTTTGATAAAAAAGATCGGCGTATTATTTCCTACCAGGTCCCAGTTACCGTCTTCTGTATAAAACTTTACAGCAAAGCCACGGGGATCACGCTCACTGTCTGCACTTCCCTTTTCACCGCCTACCGTAGAAAAACGAATGAGCATGCGGGTCTGTTTACCGATCTCATTAAATATTTTCGCCCTGGTATATTTGCTGATATTATGCGTTACTGTAAAAGTGCCGAATGCGCCGGAACCCTTTGCATGCACCACTCTTTCAGGAATGCGCTCCCTGTTGAAATGCGCCATCTTTTCATGAAGTATATAATCCTGCAGCAGCAAAGGACCGCGCTGCCCAACACTCTGCGTATCCTCATTATAATAAAAAGGTGCGCCGGATGCGGTGGTTAATTTTTTTATATCTGACATGGTAATAAATTTGTGTTTGGCGAATTTACACTGTTATGACAAATAAATGGTATTGATAATATTTATATCTTCATAGAATAAATCTATTACTTGATTTCAAATGATAACGCAGATTAGTACAGTATCCCTGAAAAGAGTCGGGCATATAATTTTAATAGAGTGTTTTTATCTGTGTAATATTTTTAAAAAATCTGTGTTATAAAAAATGACCTTCACCCAACTCGAATACATCGTTGCCATTGACCGGTACCGGCATTTTGTAAAAGCAGCGGAGAAATGTTTCGTAACACAGCCCACGCTGAGTATGCAGGTACAAAAATTAGAGCAGGAATTATCGCTGAAATTATTTGACCGCAGCAAACAACCTGTAGTACCAACAGAAGCCGGCGCGGTCATCATAGAACAGGCAAGAAAAATTTTAGCCGAAAAAGATCTGATCGCAGAAATTGTACAGCATAAAAAAGATGTGGTGACCGGCATACTCCGCATCGGCATTATTCCTACACTGGCGCCTTACCTGTTGCCACGCTTTGTACGGCAATTCGTGAAAAAATATCCGCTGGTAAAACTGGTTGTGAGTGATCTGACCACAGAACTTATTATCAGCAAACTGAAAGAAGGAAAACTCGATGCCGGAATTCTTGCAACGCCATTGGACGAACCTGGTATTAAAGAGCAGCCGATGTTTTACGAAGAACTGATGGCCTACGTTTCAAAAAAGATAAGGCCTATACCAAAACGTATATGCTTCCCCAGGATATTGACCCGGATAAATTATGGTTGCTGGAAGAAGGCCATTGTTTCCGCAGCCAGATATTAAATCTTTGCGAACTGAGAAAAGCCAGTATTGAATCCGGTCACTTTGATTATGAAGCAGGCAGTATTGAAACCCTCCGCAGACTTGTAGAACAGAATGATGGCATCACCATTTTACCTGAACTCGCAACGCTGGAACTTACTACAAAACAATTGCAGCTGATCCGTCATTTCAGAAAGCCCGCACCCGTTCGCGAAATCAGCATTGTGATACACCGCGATTTTGTAAAGAAAAGATTGATCGAACTTTTAAAAATAACGATCATTGATTCATTGCCGGAAAAAATAAAAAAGAATAAAGCACAGTTTATAATTCCTGTCTGAAAGTTGAATAAGTATTGATCGTAAGAACCATTCAGCAATCTACAAATATAACCATTCCATATGCTGGCATAGTTTTTTTACTCTTTCGGAAAAAGCATATGAAAACAATTGTATTTATTCACGGCATGTTTCAGAATGACAGAAGCTGGAAGCAATGGATCAGTTTCTTTGAAGAAAAGGGTTATGCCTGCATTGCAAAGCCATGGCCGTTTCACGATGGTTCGCCTGTAGATCTGCGGCAAAATATTCCTGACGGGCTTGGTCATCTTCACCTGCAAACCGTGATTGATGAGTTTGCTCAAATTGTTTCAGAAAATCCACAAGCCATTTTGATAGGCCATTCTGTTGGAGGCCTCATTGTGCAGTCACTCATTAATAAAGGAATGGGTACAGCCGGTGTGTGCATTGATTCTGTTGCACCAAACCGCATGCTGGCCTTTGACTGGGGATTTGTCAGTAACAGTATTGCAATTGCCAATCCTTTGATGGGCGATGGCCCTTATGTTATGTCACCCGAAGATTTTCAGAAGAACTTTACCAATACAATGGAAGAACATGAGGGACTGGAAGAATATGTAAAGACTGCAACACATGACAGCCGTAATATGCTCAGAGATTGTATGACCCAGGATGGCCATGTAGATCTTGATCTGCCGCATGCACCGTTATTATTTATTGCCGGCGAAGCAGATGAAATTATTCCACCGGAACTGAATGAAAAAAATGCAAAGGCTTATACCGATGATAACAGCATCTGCGATTATAAATTATTTCCCAACCGGGGACATTATATCTGCGGTCAACCCGGATGGGAAGAAGTGGCAGAATATGTTGCAGCGTGGCTGGAGAAAATTAAGAATTAAGAATTTGCTCAGTTTATAGTTTCTAACGTTGATTCAATATTTTTCTGGGCAAAATTATTTTAATAAACTATCCAGTTTCTGATGAAAAAGTGGATAATCATTTAAGTTATTGTGCGATCCTCCATCAATGGTAATAAATTCATCAGCTGGTTTTAAAAATTGTTTCAGCTTTGCTGCGCAACGATATGGGATGATCCAGTCGTTATTACCATGAAAAATACTGATGGGCGATTTTACATCCGGCAGATATTCATTGATCCTGAATTTATAATGCGATGCCCAATCAACCGGGTAAACAGGTGCAAAGGAATTGAAGAGCGCAGGAATACTGTAATAAGGTGTTTCCAGGATCAATCTTTTACAATTTGCGTTGGAAGCAACATAGGACGCAACGCCGGTACCCAGTGACTTTCCGTAGATGATGATACTGTCACTTTTATATTTTGCATTCGCCATTTCGTAAACCTGCCAGGCCTGGAGGTTCATATTTTTTTCAGAACGTTCACCGATGCTTTTACCAAATCCCGGGTAATCTTCCATCCATACTTCGTATCCCTGACTGGTAAAGTTTGCTGCAAATTTTTGATAATGATTAATGTTCTCCATGTTGCCATGAAAATATAATACGACTCCTTTACGCAGACTGTCCTTAGGAAAGAACTGTACCATATTCAGCGTATCGGTTTTATTGATTGCGATGTCTATTTCTTTAAATGGAACATCAAACCGGTAATGATAACTTCTTTCCAGTTTCACGGGGTGGAATAATAATTTTTCCTGGAGCAGATAAAAAGTGATGCCGATGCCGAAGTAAGCAACCGCTAATATTTTTATCCATTTAAAAATTCTTTTTTTCATTGGACTTTTAAGTTATGATCAGAAACACAATATCGAACAAGGAACAAGGAATGTTGATTCATCAAACCTGAAGGATATCTCTTATAAAATTATGGTACTCCGGAAAGGTTGGAAGATTATTATGGCCGCCGCCATGAATGCGTATCAATGTTATTTTTCTCGGATTAATCGCCTGCAGTTTTTCACTGTTGCTGATGGGAATGAGCCAGTCTTTGGTGCCATGCAGAATATAAGTCGGGCAATTTACTTTGGGCAACCATGTATCTGTGCGGAGATGATACCGGAGAATATATTTCACCGGCAGTATGGGCAAAAAACGTTCGATCGTTTTTTTAAAACTGAAATAAGGTGCGTCGAGGATCAGGTAACGGGGATGATTGTCTGCAGCCAGTTTTACCGCAAAGCCGCTGCCAAGGCTGCGTCCGTAAATAATAATATGATTTTCTGTATAAATTTCGGTGAGTTTATCGTGTACAAACTGCATATCTCTGAACATACCTTCTTCGCTGCGCTTGCCGGTACTTTTTCCAAAGCCACGGTAATCTACCAGCACCACATCATAGTTATAGCGATAAAAATCTTTTGCATATTTTGCCCATCCTTTGATGCTGCGGCTGTTGCCATGAAAATATAAAACAAGACCTAAGGGTTGTGTTACTTTAAAATGCAGTCCGTTGATTCTTACACCCGGTTCCACATCAAAAAAAAGTTCTTCGAAAGGAACATTGTATTTATAAATGAAATCCTGTTTTAATTTTTCCGGTTTAAAAATAAAACGCTCCTGGATGAAATAAACAATAATGGATAAAACAACAATGGCGGCGATTATATAAAGAACGATGTGCAGCAATTAGAAGGTTTGTTGTTTGTTGTTCTTGATCGTTACAAAAAATATAGACAGCTTCTTAAATGGTAACCAAATCTTTAAACCCTACAATGTTGGATCGGATATAAGTTCTATAAATTATAAAAAACATTAAACGTCTTAAACTTTTAAACGATTGCTTAAAACTCAAATTATAAAAAACCACAAACCCCAAACCACAAACCTTAAGTCTTCTCAAAAATCGTCTTCATTTAATATCCGCTTCAGTTTAAGTTTGGTAGTAGGTGCAATGATCAGTGGGAATTTTTCTACCAGTACATTGCTTTGTTCAAGTCCGAAACTTCTTTCTTCACTCAGGCTAAGTTCTTTCAGCCAGAAGTATAATTTCATTACCACCCTTTCAAAGAATGGCAGTTCATTATCCTGACTCAGGAATTTTTCCATCACAATGAATTTGAAATCGCCAACCACATTGTTGCGTTGCTGACTTTCATAACGGCTGGTAACATTCACTTCTTTATTAGATACCAGATCTTCCACCACCCTTTTAAACATGAGGTTGATGCGTGGCGCCATTCTGAAGCCCAGCCTGAATTCTACGCGGATGATATCATTCGGAATGATATGCGTTACTTCATATTCGCAGGTGTAAGGATCATCAAGTGTGTCCACGTGAACGAACCAGTAAATGTCTGCGCGTTTGGGTAAACCTCTTAAGATGCTGTAGATGATTTTATGTTCTATCTCCTTGGGATTATTGGCGCTGGTCATATACACCAAATGCGTTGCGTATTTTGGAACGGTCATGTCATTGCTCAGCTCTTCGAGTTTAGGTATGTAATCTTCCAGCTTTACAAATTCAACATACCGATTCTTGATCTTGCGGCTGCGGTAATGAATATACATTACAAAGAATAATGCTCCGCCGATGATCAGGGTTACAAAACCTCCGTGCGGAAATTTATCAAGATTGGCAATTAAGAAAATACTTTCGATAGTGATATATACACCGAGAAAAAGATAAATGAGCAAAGGATTGACACGGTGCGATACCAGGTAGTTGGAAAATAAAATTGTAGTGGCCAGCATACAAAGTGTAATGGCCAAACCATAAGCTGCTTCCATGGCACCAGAAGAACGGAAGTACAATACTATGCCGCAGCAGCCAGCAAATAATAAAGTATTGATACCCGGAATAAAGAGTTGTCCCTTTGCTTCGGAAGGATAATTGATTTTCATCTTAGGCCACAGATTCAACCGGATAGCTTCACTGATAAGCGTGAATGAACCACTGATCAAAGCCTGACTGGCAATGATGGCTGCAGCAGTTGCGATAATGATCCCCGGCAGAATAAACCAATCGGGCATCGTTCCATAAAATGGATTCTGCATGGCAATGGAACCGGGAATGCTGTGCAGTAAAGAAGTACTGTTTACAAAAACATCGCCTGTATGATTGTGTAATAACCAGGCACCCTGTCCGAGATAATTAAGGATGAGCGCTGTTTTCACAAAGATCCAGCTGCTGCGGATATTACCACGACCGCAATGGCCGAGATCACTGTATAATGCTTCCGCTCCCGTGGTACAAAGAAATACTGCTCCGAGAATCCAGAAGCCCGATCCATTACCGGAAGTAAGCAATCGAAATGCATATACAGGATTGAATGCTTTAAAAACATGAAGATTATCCGCAATATGGGAAATACCAAGTACAGCCAGCATTCCAAACCATACGAGCATAATTGGACCAAATAATTTTCCGATAGATGATGTTCCGAATTGCTGCAGAAAAAATAATGCAGCCAATATACCCAGTACGATGTAAACAATCGTATTGTCTGTAATGGCACTCAGTCCGGGAATATTTTTCAGGTATTCAACTGCAGATGTTACAGAGATCGGAGGTGTGATCATTCCATCTGCAAGTAAGGCAGCTCCACCGAGCATGGCCGGAATGACCAGCCATTTTTTTTGCCTGCGTACCAATGTATATAATGAAAATATGCCGCCTTCTCCTTTGTTATCCGCCTTTAAAGTAAGTATTACATATTTGATGGTGGTCTGCAGGGTTAAGGTCCATATAATACAGGATAGACCGCCGAGAATGAGACCCTCCTCCACCGGTTTACCATTAATTATTGCACTGAAAACGTACAGGGGCGAGGTTCCTATATCGCCGTAAATGATTCCCAGGGCAATCAGTAAACCAGCTCCGGAAACCTTATTTAAATTTTTGCTCACGAAAGAATATTTATAATAAACTGCAGTTTTTCAGGAAAGGGTTGTTTGTACAAGATTGCCTTTAAAATGCGGACACAAATGTAGGTTTTTTTCTTTTCGGCACAGAATGTATTTGCCTGTGAGCAATGTTTTAAATGATACAGTCTTATTAGCAGAATTGATAATTAATAGTTGATAATGTTCTGATCTGGAGTTCAAGATTTCATCTGAAGCAGCATACATTTCGAAATGAAAAAATTATCAACTATCAATTATTCATTATCCATTAATAAAAAAACCACCCTGTCAAGATTAACCGGTGGTACAAGCATGAGAAAACTGCGATTTATAACAAGGAAAATTTTCAGAAAAGTAAAGCGATTACTGCCGCAATTTCCAGCAGAAATGCTATTTTATTCAAATCCATTTTTTGTTGTTTAGAAAGCAAAGATCAAGGGGCAATGCTATCACAACCTTAAGGAAAGGTTATGTAAAAATTAATTACAGGATATCATTTTAAGTTCAGGAGAATAAAAAAGAATGCCTTCGGGGGCATTCTTAAAATGAGTAGCATAATAAGTTCTTAAATATTTTAAGCAGCAAATTCAACCGTATTTCCTTTCTGTGGATGAAACAGGAACCAGCAAAGGCCTGTCAGTAAAACCGGGTAACTGGTATCATGCAATGAAGATGTTTTAGTAACAGCGCCGGCAGTCAGTGCCGAAAGATTGCAACTGACAATAAAGTTTTCCTTGGTTTCATTTTCGTATAACTTTAATTCAGCACCCCGTTCATTGGTAAGTACATAATAATATTTCCGGTCATCTACCTGAATAAAACCTTCATCAGGTTGTTGTTTTTCATTTTCAATCTCACCGATCTTAATTCCGTATTCATTTTTAATAACAATGTTTTTATGGTGGAAGAACCCGCCGCGTTGTATAAAAAATACACGGCGGTCACTCAGACTTTCCATTCGGGTTGTCTTCGTTTTTTTATTAAAGGAAAGATTGAGCATTTTTTTTCCCTGATGCCATAATTCAAAAACATCAGATAACGACCCTTTGATAATATTGATCCATTCCATGATTTACATTTTAAATTATTACGGAGGTAAAGTAAAATATTATGCCGCAAATTTTTACGTTGTGGATACGATTGTGCGTTAATTGTGCATAGTAACAATTTGGTAACACTGGGTCAATCTGGGTAAAAAAAACCACGCCAGGCAGTCAATTGAAAAATTAAATAGATTTTTATTACTTATTGGCATGGGATATTAATTGCCCATTGGGATCATATTCATCAGTTGAAATTAATATTTGCTGTTCATTATAGTTTTTCCAGCTGCCCGAATAAAGCCCATGAACGAAACTGCCTGTTGCCTTAATGGCTCCATTCTCATAATAAAAAGTAGATGGCCCATTGTAAAAACCTTTTTCATCAAGTAAATATTTTGTTTTGAGCTGGCCATTAGCATAATATTCTGCAAAGAACAAACGCAGCATATTCTTTTTGGCAATTATTATTTGCCTGATTGTACCAGCACTATCTTTCATAAACTGACTGACAATAGTATCTTTTCGATTGAAATAATATTCCCCGGATATAAAATCCTTATTACGTAGATAAGGTTTTATATAAAAAGTATCGCTGGATGCTTTGACTGAATCGACCCATTTTTGACTGATACCTGTTTTACTGAATTGCTTTTTTTCAATACAGGAAGAATAAATAAATATCAGCAGAAAGGAGATTGATAAATACCTCATGTTCTTTTTTGTAAAAATAAAGAGCAGCT
>JBDUCW010000220.1:0-4452 GCA_040003235.1 Ferruginibacter sp.
TTTTTCAAAAGGTCCCGGGACCCCTGCGACCCTATTTGTTCAAAAAACTTGTCGTACTTTGCACTCAGAAAAATGGATGAGCCGATCCAGATCATGGAGCAAAAAAGAAAAAATAAAACATTTTCAAAAAAGCGTGACGGGTTTTGACCCGCAGTCAAAAGCCGTCACAGAAAACGTGACATAAATAAAAGGTCATCCAAAACCTGTCACGCTTTTTAAAAATGGCCGGGAACAAAAATTCCTGCGGTTGGTGTTTTACAAATAATTCCGTGCTGGAGGGGGCAAAAGCCTGCCTTAAATCACCTGTTTCCCTTTCCTTTTGTTCGTGTTTGCTTCGCGACATGTTCGTATTTTGTTCGGAGTTGTTCGGAAGTTCCCGAACAAACCCGAAGGATTCCCTGACAAGACCCGAACAAAACACAAAGGAAAGCCAGATGAAATGCTTGCTAAAGCCAGTCAAAGACTGGTGGATCTACAGGCACAGGTGAGCCCGGTTGAAGTAAAATAATTTGCAGGGAATGCTCGGAATGATATCGCTTTACAACAATACTATCGCAAACATGCACAAAAAGAACCCAATAAAGCAATTATAAAAGTTGCACATAAATTATTGGCAAGGATAAGAGCAATTATCATAACAGGCATTCCTTATCAATGTGGATTAGTAAAATAAAATGAATAACAATATTTAAGCTCATCAAAAAAGCACAAACAAAAGCAGACTGCAAAACAAAAGGAGTGGCATCACCAAAATTGAAGGACCACATTGCCAAGCAGGCAGCTGTTTTTAATAAACTAAGATAGATGCTGGTAGTCCGGCCGAATGGCGGGAACTACAAATAGGATGCGGAGCTGAATATTATAAAGAGATGTAACGTTGCATCTCCGAATGATTGTATAAGCGGGAAAAGGCATCCCGGCTTCAACAAATACAATCATTCAAATCTGCAACGTATAAAATTATGCACTAACTTTATTTACATAACGACACTCCCTAAGAACCGCTTTACATAGGATACTTTTGTTAGCTGCAGGCATTGTCATTTAAAATTCTATTTTACTTATTCTATTATTAACATCGCTGATTTGTAAACCTAAATCTTCCAAAAATTTGAAGGAAGGCTCAATGGCTTCCTTTTTGATCTCTTTAGATATCACATCTAATTTCTGATCATCATACTCAAAATAACTTTCAAATACCTTATCGATATATTTCAGTTCTTCAATATATTTTCTTCTTATTTCATTTTCTTTCTTTTGAATTTCATTAATCTTTATGAATAAATTACTCGCTTTAGTTGAAAAGGCTTGCTTTTTTATATCATCAATTTGAGCTGTTAGTGCTCTTTTAAAATGGTCTGTAATAAGTTGTTTAATATCCATAGTTTGTTTCATCTCCGCTATTTGGGATTCCAAATATTCCATAGATGAAGCAATCAATTCCTGCTTAATTTGAACTCTTTTTTTATTAACTTTTTTTGAAAATTTGTCAGTAAGGAGTCCATACACAAGTACAACTAATGGTATGATATAGTTAGAAAATATATTCAAAATAACGTTATTAGCTGCCGTGTCACTTATTTTCATTTTTCTTATGATCCAATACAGCAAAATAAACCCAATAGAAATAGACAAATAAATTAAAAATCTCTGAATCCGTTCATTTCTTAACCTTCTGACATTTTCCTTATACTCATTCCATTTTGAGGAAATACCAGCTTCAATATTTTTTATTGTTTCCAGAATTTTTAAGCGAATTTTTTGTGTCAAAGCATCCTCTATCTTACCGCTTAGATCGCTAGAGAACTTTTTAATTTCGTTATTAGTTTCAATAATTTCAAGTTCTAATTCTCTGAAATCAATATCTCCAATTCTCGGATCTATCAACTCATACTCATGCTTGCACTCTGTTAACTTCTGTTTGAAGTTTGCGGATATAAGTTGAAAGTCTTTGAATATTAACTGCGTCGTATCCCTCTTAATTTTTTCTTTGAAACTGATATCGAACTCTTGTTCTAATTCATTCAACCTGTTTCCTATTCCAAGATTCGTAATGTACTCCTTCACATGTTCTGAGAAAACGCCGGCCCTATAGAGATAAACATGCTCAAAATGAACATCAATATCAACATTAAGTCCCTCTTGGCCTTTAGTAATTATTTCGTTTAATTCAGCAATAGGCTGCAAATTTCTCAATCTATGTCCCAAAGAGTTAGAGTTATTTTTTGCCTTGCCATAAAACTCAGTCAAACTTTCTATTACTTCCTGCTTTAAATTCCTTAATTGTGAGGTTGTTAATGATGGTAGTTTGATCTCGATGGGTGAGAGGTCTTTGACTTTTATTACTGCAATATCAAAGTTTAAAGTAGGATGCGACTCCAAAGTAATACTGTCTACCTGTCTTTTTAGCTCATCAAAATATGGTTTAATTTCTGAGAGAGTTTTTTGAAATGCCGCGAAGACATAGCTGGTTATACTTTCTTCAGGAGAATAGAAACTATTAATTTCAGTCAGATGCTTGGAAATTTTAGGTAATTGCCATACAGTAGATGCATAAGTTATTTGGTTACCTTCAACCAAATCAGTAATATTTTTACTAGTGATCCTCTGAATTTCCGCTTGATAGTTTTTCCAGGTTTGGCTTAATCTATTATTAGTTATCCTTACTTTATCTTCATATTTAATTATATTGAAATTTGCATCTTCCACATATTTCTTTAAGACAGTAAGTTTTTGCTGTATATGATTTTGAAATACAGCTTTAATTAACTTCCCAGTTTTTCTGTAAAATTCTAGCTTATAAGTATGAAGCTTCAATTGATTATCTAAGTTTTCTACTGACGAAAATGCTCTTATAAAATCAAGTAACGAATCAATTCTAAATAATTTTCGATTATCAATTATGAAGAAATCGCCCTCATTAAGTTTAATCGAAGAATTAAGTTGTTGTAGTCGTTCAATTGAAACCGATAAAAATCTTTCCGATTTTAATTTGTCAAAATTAGCTTCAGAGATACTTTCATCGAAATCAATTCTAAATTCATCGCCACGGCTAAATATGTATTTTGTCTGAATAAAAGACAAATTTTCTTGCTTTGAAACTAAAAGCGGTAAATCACTCTTATCAATCGGATTTGTAGCATTGAAGAAATACAATAATAAATCACAGACTGGCAAATAATCTTGCATCAATTCTGAAATTAACAGTGGATCGGTGTCGCCAGCGCCAGGAGTATCAATCAGTACAATATTTTTAAGTAGTTCACTTTCTACCATTACAGGTTTCACTGGGATATTCCCATAGCTAACCAGTTTTATAAAAGATGCTTCATTTTCGGGATGCGTAATTAAAGATATTCCTTTGTCGCTCGGATGAAGATCAACTTCCCGAGCATTTTTTGAGGACAAATTCAGTAAAGAATTTATAGTACTAGATTTTCCAGACGAAAAATGCCCCATAAAGCCAATATATACTAGCCCACTTTTTTTACTAGTATATTGCTTTAGGCTTTTATCTATTCTAAGTAGTAAATCATAATTCTTATTTATTTGCAAGTCTTTTTCAATCTCTAAAACTTTTTTTGTTAATTGATCTTTTGAAAAATTAATCAATTTTTCAAATTGAGCTAGTAGTATTTCTGGTGCCATAGATTTTGTAAGTAATTAAGTTTTATTAGGAATATCTTTTTAAGATTAGTATGATGAAATCTAACGCTCTGTGTTGCTTGCAGCTAACTCGTAGATTGACGCACTTTTTATTAACCTTCGGTTACAGTATGCGTTTTTTACTCGCTTATAAACGTTTCTAAACGCTTACAACTTTATAATATTAATGGAGTTTAAAAGAAGGGCATTCTGTAGGATGTTAGCTGGTTGGGTAGGTTAAATATAGGGAGAGTTTTTGGGAAAAGCAAGTTCGGAGGAAAGTTGATAGTTGTTTGTTGTTAGTGGGTACATGTATATATTGCAATCTGTGGAATATTAAGCGAAGACGCCAGGATCATTTAAATTTATTAGGGACTTTATGTCTTCGCGATAAAATTTATGTATAAAAAACCTGGGCGTCCCGAAAATATATCACTGAATTGGAAGTCCGGACACAATCCGGTATATCTGCAAGGCACGGTCATCCCGCAAGACTGCAGTTAATTTGAATAGCCTTCGGGGAAAACTTGCCAGACGGAGGGCCAGTTTTACTATTTTTTAGCGGCCTAGTGTTTTTCCGGTAAGCGTGCAGGGAACACTCGAAGTAGTGAAAAATGCGCCAGATGAAAGAATATTTTTTAGATATCATTGAATAAAGTTGGATCAAAAAGGCTTTTTGGAATATTTCCTATTCTTCCCTCTCTATATTCTTTTTCAATTGATTTCCCAGTACGAATTGGCTTCTTTGAGGAATGAAACCTAGTTAATGTTGATTCACCCTTATCATTTTTTTCAACAACTACCATT